>DKFA01000112.1:15909-50748 GCA_002452695.1 Dehalococcoidia bacterium UBA6808 | reverse complement strand
AGGTCAAGCTGACGGATGAAGCCGGGCAACTGCTGGTGACCCTTTCCAACGGTGATGCGAGGGTGGCGCTGAACGCCCTGGAGCTGGCGGCGCAGACCGTGAAACCCGGCCCTGACGGCTTGCGGCAGGTGGGGCTGAGCGACATCGAGGAAGCGATGCAGAAACGCGCCCTGATGTACGATAAATCGGGTGAGCAGCATTATGATATTATCTCGGCGTTGCATAAAACAATGCGCGGCTCTGATCCAGATGCCGCCCTTTACTGGCTGGGACGCATGCTTGAGGCGGGGGAAGACCCCCTCTATATCGCCCGGCGTTTGGTACGTTTTGCCTCTGAGGATGTGGGCATGGCTGACCCCCAGGCGCTGGTTATAGCAATGGCGGCACAACAGGCCGTGCAGTTCGTCGGCATGCCTGAGTGCAACGTCATGCTGGCACAGGCGGTGGTCTACCTGGCTACGGCGCCCAAGAGCAACTCGCTCTATACCGCATACAGCCGGGTCAAGAAGGATGTCGAGACCACACGCAATGATCCAGTGCCCATGCACCTGCGCAACGCTCCAACCAGGCTGATGAAGAACATTGGGTACGGTAAGGGCTACAAGTACGCACATGACTACGAAGGACATTTTGTCGAGCAGCAGAACCTGCCCGATTCGATCAAGGACAAACGTTATTACTTCCCCACTGAACAGGGCTTCGAGAAAACCATTCTGGCCAGACTGAGGGCCTGGTGGGGAGCAAGGATGGACAGGGAGGAATGAAACAGGAGCGCATCATCTTTCCCTGCGGCCAGCTCAGGCTGGAAGGCATTATGTTCAAGCCGCAATCGACAGCTCTGCTCCCAGCTGTTGTTGTCTGTCACCCGCACCCGCTGTACGGTGGGACGATGCATAATAATGTCACCTATGCCCTGGCTGCAGCGCTGTCAGCGGAAAACATCTGCGCCCTGCTATTCAATTTCAGGGGTGTGGGCGGGAGCACAGGTTCATTTGGCGGCGGCGCCGGAGAACAGGAAGACGTTAGGGCGGCGCTGGATTATCTTCAGTCTAGGGCGGACATCGATCAAAGCAGGCTGGGCCTGGCCGGCTATTCATTCGGTGGTGGAGTGGTGTTGCCGGTGGCCTGCGGCGACAGCCGGGTTGCGGCCTTTGCCCTGATATCACCTTACGCCGAAGGGGGGCAGTATGAATCCCTCAAAGGCTGCGGCAAGCCGAAGCTGATTGTGGGCGGTGGAAACGACAATCTGGTCACTCCCGCTGAAGTGCAGAAATATGATTTGATGGCCGGCGAACCGAAGGTATTTGAGATGGTTAAAGGGGCCGACCACTTCTGGGGCGGTTATGAAGATGAGCTCGCGCGCACAGCTGCCGCGTTCTTCACTGACGCCTTCAGGCAAAAAGATCAGGGAATGTAGCCCTTGCTCTGCATTTTTCTGATGGCGTCCCTGGCCTGGTCCACCAGTTCCTGGTCGGAGTTAAGTTCGATTACCTTGAGCAGGTCGTCAGCGCACAACTCATAATATTTTGTGTTCTTGGTGTTTATGGCGGTCACTTCCCACAGCACCGCACGGTTGATATAGGCCTCCGACATATTCGGGTCAAGTTGGATAGCCTTGTTGAGCACTGGCAATGCTGTTTCTGTATCACCGTTGGATAGCAGCATCTCCCCGTAGGTGGCCTGTGCCCTGGCATATGTCGGGTTCAATTCAGTAGCCTTTTTGGCATCTTCGACGGCTTTGAGCAACTCTCCTTTGCCGCGGTAGGCGATAGCCCGCTCCAGATAGATGCCGTCCAGGTCGTATTTGAACGGATCATAAGGCATGACGATCTTTGAGGGAGCAGGCGCCAGGGCGAGGGCCCGGTTGAGATCATCCAGGGCGCGGTCGAACTCGCCGTTGGAGTTGTGCAGATGGCCGCGGTAATAGTATGACATGGCATCGGCATCGTCCAGCTGGATGGCTTTGTTGAGGTCGGCCAGCGCCTGTTCAGGGCTCTTCATCTCAACATAAACAAAACCGCGGAACTTGTATGGCTCCGCTGTATCGGGGTCGGTGGAGATGGCCCGGCCCAGTTCCTCGACAGCCTGTGGCAGCCTGTCCGTCAGGATATAGATCTTTCCCTTGTAAGTGTAGGCGGGTGCGATATGGGGATTGATCTTGATGGTGGCATCCATATCATCCAGGGCCTTCTTCAGTTCGCCTTTGGCAAAATAGGCAGCGCCCCTGTTAAAAAAGGCATTGTAATCCTTGTTATCCAGTGCAATCGCTTTATCAGCCGTCGCGATGGCCTTGTCCCATTCCCCTTTTTTTACATATAGCCAGGATAGGTTGGTGAAGGCCAGCCTGGCTTGGGGATCCAATTCAACTGTTTTACTCAAGTCGGCAATGGCCGCATCATACTGCTCCTTGGCCAGGTAGGCAAAGGCGCGGTTCAGGTAGTTGTCTGCTTTTCCAGGATCCAGCTCGATGGCTTTGCTCAGGTCGGCGATGGCCAGGTCCCACTCGGCGCGAGCGTTATGGACTGCGCCCCTGTGCATATAGGCAGCCAGCAGGTTGGGGTTGCGTTCGATGGCTTTTGTATACTCTGCGATGGCCTCAACGAACTGCCCCTGATCGTAATAGGTGTCGCCCTGTCGAAGATATTCTGCTGTGGGGTCGCCACACGCGGTTAGTATAAACGAGGCTGCTATGAATATAGCAATCAGTCTGCTAAGTTGATTCATGGAAGCTTCACCTTCTCAATAATTGATGCCGGCGTGATGCCGGCAATGTATCTCCAGTGCAAACTAAAAAAGTATAGCATAATGAGGCCCCGGCAGCGCAGGAAATACAGATTGAACGCGACTATTAAGATCAGCCAAGCAATCCCGCAGAGGTGACCAGCCTGTCGATTTGTTTGTGGAGGGCCTCGACGCTGCCGTCATTGTTCAATACGTAATCGGCTTCCCTGCCGGTGCGGCTGATGTGGAAGGTGTTCTCCTCGTTACTGTCCTGCTCGAGGAATTGGCTGAAGGTCATAGGGTCGCGCTCTTCATGGCGCAGCCGTACACGCTCGAACCTGATTTTAGGGTCGCTGATGTCTACCCTGATCAGGATGAAGCCCCGGCCGAACATGTCTTGCATGATTTCCACATCTTCGTGCGATCTTACACCGCTGATACCGGCGGTTTGCCATCCCCTGTGCACTATCTCCTCGGCTGCACGGCGGATAAAATAGCCCTTCCCCAGCTCAGTGAAACAGCGCTGTGATATTTTTGCCAGGTTTTCCCGGGTGGCTTCGATATTTTCGCTTCTGGCGATATCCCGCACGATATCTCCGGTAGAAATATAGGGGACGCCATAATTGGCCTTGAGGTATTTCAATACCTCGTCCTTGCCCGAGCCTATCTGGCCGACAACTCCGATCACCTTCACTGTCATATGTATTGGTGAAATATTAGCACCAAACCAGGGTAAAGTACCAGATTCCTCGTGGCGTGTTGCGTCAAAATAAACTGTTACCTAATCGATGATTATTGCATCATAAATCAGGTTACCTAAATCTTGTGGATTCTATATGGTTTGCTCTAGCCGAAGATCATTATATATGGTGTTTAGCATCTCCAATGCTGCTTGGCTTGAATTGGGCAAAAAAAGGGGCCATAATATTAGGCGCTGGATTATTGACGATGATATATTGATCTGGTGATCAATATATCATCGTATTCATTGTTGGAATTGGTTTGATTCAAGGAGAAGCAGGCATGGATAAAGTGTACCCATCAGCGGAAGCTGCGGTTGAAGATGTATTTGACGGAGCGGTTGTGGCATTCGGTGGATTCTTCTCTGCAGGCAAGCCGCTGGAATTGACCAGGGCGCTGGCCAAGAAAGGCGTCAAAAACCTCACAGTCGTCACTCAGCAGGTGGGGACGGGCAACGAGGAAATCCTGGAGCTTGTGGAAAAAGGGATGATTAAGAAGGCTATCTGCAATTACCCCTTCCCCAGGTCGGCCACCAAAGGCCTGGAACACCCCTTTGAACAGGCGGTGCGGAAAGGCACGATCGCAGTGGAAGTTTACCCGATGGGTACGTTTGCTGAAAAAATGAGGTGTGCGGGTGCGGGACTGTATGGGTTTTACACTCCGACCGGTGTGGGGACGGTGGTGGCGGAGGGGAAAGAGGTCAGGGTTTTTAGCGGCGTAGAAACCATCCTTGAGACGGCGCTACCGCTCGATTTTGCTTTTGTGCATGCCTGGAAGGGTGATCATGAAGGCAATCTCATTTATCGACATACGGCGAATAATTACAATAACGTCATGGCAATGGCGGGCAATATCACCATAGCCGAAGTGGAAACGCTTTCTGAAACGGGAGAGCTCGATCCAAACTGCATACATACTCCGGGCATTTTCGTCAAACGAGTTGTTGAGGTTGGCCGGCCTGAGTTATGGAAAGTCGATGTTTAATCGAGGACAAAGATGAGTATAACAGCTAAGAAAATGATTTTACCCGAGACCCCGCCGCTGGAGCGCGAAATGATCGCTTTGCGTATTGCCAATATGCTGCAAGACGGCTCATATGTCAACCTCGGCATCGGCATACCCACACTGGTATCCAACTGGATTGAGGGCAGGGATATTATCCTGCAATCTGAGATAGGGATGCTCAAGACCGGCCCGCTGGCGGAGGGCGAACTGATCGATCAAGACCGCATCAATGCCAGTTGCCAGTATGTATGCGAGCTGCCGGGGACCAGCTATTTTAATATCGAGACCTCTTTTGCCATGATCAGAGGGGGCAGGATGGACGTGGCTGTCCTGGGCGCCCTGCAGGTATCGGCCACAGGCGATTTGGCAGGATGGAACAATCCTGCCCGCGGCCTGGGAAACGTGGGTAATATCGGTGGTTCCATGGACCTGGCGGTAGGAGCCAGAAAGCTGATCATTGCCATGGAGCATGTTACCACCGGCGGCGAAGCAAAAATCGTGGAGAAATGCACGTATCCTCTTACAGCCAAGGCCTGCGTGGACGTGATCGTCACCAACTATGCCCTGATCGAAGTTACGCCCAAAGGCCTGGTCCTTAAAGAGACCGTCCCGGGTGTAACTGCAGAGGATATCCAAAATATGACCGCCGCACCGCTGATAATTGCCGAGGATCTCCATGAAATGGAGCTTTAGGCCGTTTGCAACCATCCTGTTTTGAGCATAAAATTACTGCTGGAGGTAATCAACCAATGGCTAATCAGATAGGTAAAAAATATGTCTGCACCAAGTGCGGGTCCGAGTTTATTGTGACCAAGGGCGGCAACGGCCAGATCACATGCTGCGGCCAGCCCATGGAACAGAAGAAATAATCTGCGCTTCGCGCTTGACGGAGAGATAATATGGCAAACCAGCTTGGAAAAAGGTTTAAGTGTGGGACCTGCGGCACTGAGGTGCTCTGCACCAAGGCCGGCGAGGGTACCATCAGTTGCTGCGGCAAAGAGATGGAGTTGCAGAAACCCAAGGCTCTGCCTTCCTCTGACTAATTCTTAAGCTTAATTATTGCAGGGGCGTATATGAAGGCGCATCCATAACGTGCGGGTTTTTAGAACTGCCCCTGTATAATTGTTACAGCGACGTTTACCGTTCCGAGGCGATAATATGGCATCATGAACGTCACCGGTAAGTTCGCAGCGCCGCTGCAAGGCGTGCGCGTTGTCGATATTTCCGATAACAAAGCGGCATATTGTTCGAAGCTGCTGGCTGACCTTGGTGCGGAGGTGATCAGGGTGGAAGACCTTCACGCTATGCCCACCCCTTGCGAAGGCCCTTTCCTCGATAATGTTCCCGATTGTGAACATAGCCTCTCCTACTGGTATGAAAACAGCGGCAAGCTGTCCGTAAGCCTGGACCTCAGCCGCCCCAAGGACAGGGATAGCTTTATCAAGCTTGTAGATACCGCCGACCTGTTGATAGAGTCCTGTCCCGCTGGTTATCTCGAAGGCCTGCATCTGGGCTATGATGTACTCAGACAAAACAACCCTGCCCTGAGCATGGTATCGGTCACCGGTTTTGGCCGCACGGGTCCCGGCAGCAGGTACAAATCCAGCGATATTCTGGCCTCAGCAGCGGGTGGGCAAATGTATGTGTGCGGACGCCCGGGCAGGCCACCGCTCAAGCCCTACGGCAACCAGTCGTATTACCTTGTATCCTTGCTGGGCGCTATTGGCTCCCTGCTGTCATTGCTGGGCAGGGATAAGTATGGGCGTGGACAACAGGTGGACCTTTCCCTGCAGGAAGCTGTCGCCTCAGCGCTGGAGCATGTGCTGGTGCAATATCTGTATAATAATGTAGTGCCCCGCCGTCAGGGCAGCCTGCAATGGAATTTCTCTTCCGATCTTTTCCCCTGCCGGGATAGTTATATCCTGCTGACCTTCAACCGAGAGTGGGAGCCGCTGGTGGAGATACTCGATCAGCAGGGTATGGCGGCCGACCTCACCCATCCAGCCTGGCATGACGAGGAATTCCGCAAGAAACACATCGACGATATCGAGGAGGTCTTGACCAACTGGACCTGCCGGCAGGACAGCCGTGATATCTTCAGGCTTGGACAGGCCATGCGCTTTCCCTGGGCCGTGCTTAACACCATCGCTGAAGTGGCGGCTGATGAGCAGCTTGAAAGCCGCGGCTTCTTCGAGCCGGCGCGGCACCCTCTGGCGGAAAATGAGTTCAGGGTGCCGCGCC
This sequence comes from Dehalococcoidia bacterium UBA6808, assembly GCA_002452695.1. Classification (GTDB taxonomy): domain Bacteria; phylum Chloroflexota; class Dehalococcoidia; order GIF9; family UBA5629; genus UBA6808. Next base: position 44,040 of record DKFA01000112.1, on the reverse strand, counting down.
CTGTTATCAATTTTAAAGATGCCCCGGCTTATACGTATCAGAGGGCGCCTGCGCCGGGTGAGCACAGCTGCCGGCTGGATGAGATTATCGCAACCGGCCGCAGGCCTGAAGTTACAGGCTCTGCCGGCGATCCTGCAGGCAGGCCGCCGCTGGAAGGTATAAGGGTGCTGGACTTCACCTGGATGCTGGCTGGTCCTTATGCCACGCGTATGCTGGCCGACTTCGGCGCTGAGGTGATCAAGGTGCAGTCTAAGCTGACTGCCACCGGCGCGGAAAATAACGGGACAGGATATTTCGCAGCCTGGAACCGCAACAAGCTGGGTATCACGCTGGATATGTCGCGTCCCGAAGCCAGGGGCCTGGCCCTGGAGCTGGCTGCCACATGTGATGTGGTCATGGAAAATTTCACGCCAAGGGTTATGGACAACTGGGACCTGGATTATGATCACCTGAAAGCGGCCAATCCCTCCCTTGTTATGGTCAGCCTGTCGGGCTTTGGCCACAGTGGTCCGTGGAGAGATTTCGCGGCGCTCGGGCCAACCGTGCAGGCGCTTTCGGGGATCACTTATCTGTCGGCCTATGACAAAGGCACTCCTGACGGCATCGGCCTGGCCTATGCCGACCATGTTTGCGGTCTGTATGCCGCCCTGGCTGTGCTGGCTGCGTTGAGACGCAGGGACGACACCGGCGAAGGAGCATATATCGATATCTCCGAGTATGAGGCAACATGCAGCCTGCTCGGCCCCGCCCTGCTCGATTATTCGCTCAATCAGCGTAGCGCGATACCATTGGGCAACAGGAGCGAATGGATGTCTCCTCACGGCTGTTACAGGTGTAAAGGAGAGGATGCCTGGTGCGTTATTGCATCCTCAACAGAAGAGGAATGGCAGGCGCTTTGCATTGCGATGCAAAAGCCGGAACTGGCAGATGACGCGAGATTTTCCAGCTTGCCGCGCAGGCTGGCTAATTATGAGGAACTGGATGAGATTATCGGCAACTGGACCTCCGGTTTTCCTCCCCGCAGGGTGATGAATATACTGCAGCAGGCCGGTGTGCCGTGTGCTGCCGTCAATAACGCGGCTGAGCTGGCCCGCGACCCAATGCTGGAGGAAAGGGGTTTCTTCGTCGAGCTTGATCATCCAGTGCTGGGCAAAATTACATCTGATGCCAACCCGGTCAGGCTCAACCTGACACCGGCGCAGTACTACAGGGCGGCGCCGCTGCTGGGGCAGGACAACCGCAGTGTATTTATCGGTATGCTGGGTATGGATGAGGGGCGGTTTGATGAATATATCAGCCGGGGTATCATCGGTTAGCCGCCGGCGGAATATACAACTTCGCCGTTGAGCAATGTCATCGTGACCTTGACATCTTTAAGCTTCTCCGGTTCCACCTGCAGCGGGTCGGTATCGAGTACAACGAGGTCCGCGAATTTACCCGTGCTGATCGTGCCCAGTTCCTTTTCCCTGAAACAGGAATAAGCAGCTCCTGTTGTATAGAGCCTGAGCGCATCCATGACCGGGAGGGCCTGCTGTTTGAGCACCTCCTGGCCGGTCTCTGCCCTGCGGGTAGCTGCTGCATAAACGGCCTTGAGCGGGTCAGGGACGGCTACCGGGGCGTCGGAGCCTGCCGCTACCTTTAACCCGGCTTCCTGCATGGTTTTGATGGCATAGAGGTGCTTGAACTGGCAGGCGGGCACATCTTCTATGTAGCGTTCTCCGCTGTAGTAGATGAAGGCAGGGTTGGTGACGATTACGGCGCCCAGACCTGCCAGCCTGGCTGCCGCCGATGGCGTGCAGATCGAGCAATGCTCAATGCGGTGGCGATGGTTGGGATTGGGGTACGATGTCAGCACATAAGTCAGCGCTTTAATGGCGGCTTCGACCGTGTTTTCTTCGACGGCATGGATGGCTGCCTGCAATCCCTTACGGTGAACCTCCAGCAGCATGCGGCGGACTTCAGACTGGCATGGATTTAGGCTGCCTCTTACCTCGTCCAGCAGCAGTTTGAAAGCCCCCGGCTTCAGTTCATCGCTTGTATCCGTCAGATATTCAGCTTGGACGGATTCGGAGATGCCGAACATGACAGTAAGGCGCGGCCTGAACAGGCCGCGCTGCTTCCATCTGCCGAACTGCTGCCAGCGGGTCATGTTGTTGCCGGGAGAGGCATCCTGCACAGACGTTACACCCAGCCTGAGCAGCCGGTCGCCGGCCAGGTTGACAGCGGCGTCAAGCTCCCCGGCGCTGATGGGGGGCAGTTTCTGCGACAGGTAGTGTCCCATGCCGTAGAGCAGCCCGTTGGGCTCCCCGGTCTCTAGATCGCGCTCGATCATACCGCCATCAGGTTCCTCGCTTTCATTGCTGATGCCGGCCAGCCTGAGGGCGGGCGTATTGAGGACGTGGGCGTGCCCGCTGCGGTGGGTGAGCTTGACCGGATGGTCGGTAGTGGCAAGGTCTAAGTCTCCCTTAAGGGGGTGCCTTTTTTCCCTGAGATAAAACTCATTGTAGCCGGCGCACCTGATCCACTGTCCCGCCGGTGCGGCTGCCGCTGCCTGCCCGATCTTGTGGATGATATCTTCGATGGACTGCACGGCGGCTGGGCTGATATCCAGGTTGATCAGACCCTCGGCATAAGCCGGGATATGGCAGTGCGCATCATGAAAGCCCGGCAGGACAGTTTTACCGCTGCAATCAATGATTTGTGTGTCCGGGCCGGTGAGTTGAGGTTGGATATCTTTGCTGCTGACTTTCAGTATGCGCCCATCTTTAATGTAGATGGTGCGGGCTTGAGGCAGGCGCCGGTCGAACGTAATGGCGTTAGAATTGCGCAGCACCAGGCCTGCTTTAGTATTGTCCAGCCCTGATCCTCTCGAAATACTCATTCAGTCCTCTATAGAAGGCCAGAGCGGTGTCGTCCAGGTCCGGCGGCGGCATCAACTCGGCTTCTTCAGGAAAATAGATATCCTCTTCCCCTGTGGGGAGCACGGGCAGCAGTGTATCGGACTCCCCGTCCCAGTTCGGATTGACAGGCAGTCCTATGCTGCCCAGCGGAAGGTCCACCGTAGCGTCTACCAGTACATAGCGGCCGTTTATAAACACCTTGCAGGCCAGATGGTTGACGGGCGGCATGAGCTGCGCCAGCTTCCATAATGAGGGCGGGTATAGCTCTTCGAATTCGGCCCAGCGGTAAGGATAAACAACCAGCAGTACATCCAGGCCCAACCTGCGGTACATTTCGGCCATCAGCAGATGTTTGGGCGTGCAGGAGCCGGCATTGATTTCCAGTATGCGTCTGAAATTCTGCGGGTGATTCAACTCGGGCAGGATCGCATAGGGAATGTCACGTATGTGGTTAAAAATAGAGACCAGCGCTTCTTTGCCGCGCCGGGCGCCAACCCATTTTTCCAGATGGTTGGTGACGATATCGTCCATGTGTTAAATTATACATATTCCCGTGCTCTTAATACTATCGCTTTTACGACGGATTATATTATAATGCAAATGGAATTGATGGCGGGGGTCCCGGGCATGAGCTACGAGCTTGAGACGGTATCGCTGATAACACAGCCGGAAGTACGCGATTACATACGCATATTGAGGGATGCTTTCTGGCATGACCCCCTGATGGAGTATCTGTTCCCTGATGAGAGTAAAAGACGAAGGAAGCTGGAATATTTCTTTCGCGCTAATATCGAGTTCGGCCTGACGTCCGGCGAGGTATATGGTACAACTTCCATGTTGGGTTGTGCGGTCTGGATGTTTCCTGGCGACAATGCGAGGGCGAGGGCGGACAGGCTGAAAGTGCCGGCGGAGCGGTTGAGGCAGGTCTTCAACGGCGAGTCATATCAGCGCTATCTGGATTTTGAACATTATGTACGGGATGTGCATATCCGCCTGCAATACCCGACTTATTGCCTGCTGCTGTTCTTGGGTGTGGAAGAGTCACAGAGAGGCAGGGGTGTGGGGCACCGGCTGATGCAGCCGGTGCTCAGATATGCGGATGATAAAGGATTGCCCTGCGTTCTCGATACAATGAACGGGGACAACCTGCCCTTTTATCGCAAGCTTGGTTTCACGGTCAGTAGCGAGTATTGTATCTGTGGCCACGGTCCGCGTACCTGGACCATGACCAGGCGCCCTGTGCTATAGAAAACCGCCGGCCATACAGCCGGCGGTAGTATAGAGCCTGTCCGATCGATCATAATTCATGTTACTAAAGATTGAAAACGCGCTGCGAATTCTTGTAGAAAAACTTTTCTTTAACGCTGTCCTTGAGCGGCCACTGGTCTATTTCCTTGAGCACGTCCCTGATATGCATGCCCATGGAAAGCCAGTCGGAGCCGAACAGTATCTTATCCTGGATGGTGGAGTTGGCGTAGCGCATGAACATCTCCCAGCCCGTGCCGGGAGTATTCAGGTACTTGGGCCTGTGCGCCGATGTGTCTGTATAGAGGTTGTCATATTTCCACAGCATGAGCACAATGTCCGGCGTCCAGGGCCAGCCGCCGTGTCCAGCGATGATTTTCAACCGCGGGAAATCGATCAACACCTGTTCAAGGTAGCGGGGGTGCCCGTAATACATAGAGATATTGGTCGTCCAGTTGACCGAGGTATGTATCCAGATCGGAACCCCCCTTTTCTCGCAAAGTGAATAGAGCGGATAGTAGCGCGGGTCATTGGCATAGCACCTGTGCGCAAAGGGGCGGAACACCACGGCCTTGAAGCCTAATTTGTCCAGTGCATGCTCAACACTGGACAGGCTCTCAGCGGCTTTGTGCGGGTTGAAGCCGGTAAAGGGGATGAACTGGTTGGGATATTTCTTAATGATGTCGGCTACGTACTGGTTGGGTACGGCCGAACCGCTCAAGTTGGACTCGTCCATATTATGCAGGGCCGACCAAGTGATGCCGTTCTCCCTGAGTATCCTGACAAAGTTGTCCATACCGATCGGCCCGGTTTCTCCCCTCCTGATCAACTCCTCACGCAGCTCATCTCCGGCCAGCCTGTCAGTAACCTCGTTGAACTCCTCTATGGTCATGCCCAGCCAGGCCGCCCACTTGGCGCCAAAAAGCTTGATATAGCCTTCCATGCCCGGTTGCGGTGTAAACAGATCGGCGAAAAGCATCTCACGTGTAGGTATGGTATTGGAAGTATCTATGATCATATTCGTGACTCCTGTTTGCTCTATGTCCAGATCACCTTTTCCTCACGCAATACGTTGATCTCGGCATCGCTTTTACCCAGCAGGGTTTTGAGTATTTCGGTGCTGTGCTGCCCGATTTCCGGGTCGAGCGGCGCTTTCCCCGGTTTAACACCCGCTTCGGCATTGAAAAACTTGATGGGAAGGTTGAATGTCTTGATTTTGCCCAGTTTGGGATGATCTACCTCGACCACCATATCTCGCGCCTTGAGATGCGGGTCGTCCAGCAGCTCTTTGACATCCTTGATGATGCCCATGGGTGCGTCCATGGCGATGAACAGGCTTTCCAGATCATCGGCTGTCATATTTTCCCTGACCCATTTGGCAAAGACCTCGTTCAACTCAGCCTGATGGGCGGCGCGGTTAAGGAAGGCATCGATATTATCGCCTTTGTATTTATCTACCAGGTCGGGGCGTCCCATCAGGCCGTAAAGTTCCTCGAAGACCGGGCTGCTGAAGGCGCATACCATGACCCATCTGCTGTCCTTGGTCAGGAATGTGTCCCAGGGTACGCCGAAGGGATCCAGGTTGCCGCGGCGCGGCGCCGGTTCGCCTTCCATGCTGGTTTTGATCACGTTCTCTTCCAGCACGGAGAAAACGCTGTCCATCATGGCCACCTCGATCCTTTGCCCTTCTCCGGTCAGGTCGCGCAGGCGCAGGGCAGCCAGTATACCGTTCACCAGATAAAGGCCCATGATGGAATCGGCGATGCCCGGGCCTGTTTTGAGCGGGGACCGGTCAGGATAGCCCGTTAAGCTCATCAGCCCGCCCATGGCCTGGCCCACCGGGTCGATGCAGGGCCTTTTCGAATAGGGACCGAAGCTGCCGAAACCGGAGGCCGAGGCATAAATTATGCGGGGATTGGCTTTCTTTACCTCTTCATAGCTGAGGCCGAGCTGGTCCAGCGCTCCCGGAGCGAAGTTCTCAGTGAGCACGTCGCATTTTTCCGCCAGGGCTAATAAGATCTCGCGACCCCTGTCTTTTTTAAGGTCGAGCGCCAGTGATTTCTTGCCCCGGTTAAGCGTGGCAAAATAGCCGCTGTAGCCGTTTTTAAAAGGCGGCATGATACGGGTCTTATCTCCCACAGGAGCGGCTTCTATCTTGATGATCTCTGCTCCAAGATCTCCCAGTATCTGTGTGGCAAAGGGGCCGGCAAAGACCCAGGTCAGGTCGAGGATTTTTATTCCGTTTAAAGGTTTTATGCTCATGGCTGACTCCTTAATTACTGGTTAAATAATCTTATAAAAGTGCTGGTGGGATCAGGGAAGTATGAATTCCCATTCGCACATGGTGTTTTCCTTTGGTGGATCCGGGTGGGCGTGCAGGCAGGTGACTTGGAACTTATCGTTGATCACCCTGGCGAAGGCGAGGTAGAGAGAGGATGCGCCCAGTTTGCAGGGTATCAGCTCCAGGTTCTGCGCCTTGCGGTAGGTGCCCATCGGGCACTGGTTGACACGCATATGCAGCCTGTTGCCGGAGATCTCGAGGAACTCCCATTTGAACCCGGCGTTAACCCACTGACCGGCGCAGTACTTGAGCAGGGCGGCCAGCGACTGGATATCGTTTTCCAGTTTGAGCACCTTTTTCAGACGGTGCCCCTGTGCAGCGGCCAGGTGCTGCCAGATCTCCCCGTCCAACCGGACGGTGTTATCGAAGCCGAAATCGCGTTCCACGCAGATCATCCAGTAGTTCTGCAGGGTCCAGTAGGTTTTGACCCACAGGTCGACCATAGCGACGATATCCTCTTTGGGGAGCTTCATCAGCTCAGCATTGAGTGCATCCCAGGTCACTGGACCGGGTAGTGTCTGCATGACTTTGTTTTCCATATCTTATACTCTGTATTGTTTTGCAGGGAGCCGGAATTCTCCGGCCCCCCAAAAAAGCGATGTAAAGGGCAATCCTTTAATGGATCAGGCCTGCTTACGCCGGAAGATCAGGTAATAAAGTACGCCGATCACGATCCAGGCCGCAAAGACAATCTGAGCTTCGGTGGTAAGGATGCCGAGTGAAAACAGGAAGGTGGGAACGACGCCTACCAGGGCCAGGATTGGGATAGTCAGGCCCCAGGGTACCTTGTAAGGACGCTCGATATCAGGTTCCTTTTTGCGGAGTATGATTAAGGCGATGGGGGTGAGAGCATATACAACCAGTACTGCCGAGGCAGCAGTATCGAAAAGTACGATCAACTGAGGTGCGAAGCTGCCGATAATGCCCAGTACGCCGATAAAGATGATGGTCCAGTGCGGCACGCCGAATTTTTTATTGACGTTGCCGAAAAATGGAGGCAGTTCATGGTCTTTGCCCATAGCCATCATCAGCCTTGAGGCCCCCACTACGAAACCGTTGAGTGTGGTAACCAGTCCTCCCAGGCCGGCGAGGATAATGAGCATGGCGCCGGAAGGTCCCAGTACCTTGGTGGCAATGGGCATGATGGGCACTGCCTCTGTGCTCTTGGCGATTTGTTCCCAGGGCAGTACGCCCGCGTTGGCGACGGCTACAACAAAATACGCTATTAACACAAAGAAAATTGAGAGCGGGATAACGAAGACCATCTTGCGAATGGGGGCTTTGACCTCCTGCGCAGCCTGCGGCAGGATGTCAAAGCCCATGAAGCCCAAGAAGTATATAGGCACCATCATGAATATGCCGGCTATGCCGCGCCCGAAGAAAGGCATGAAATTCTCTGCCTGCAGGTTGCCCAGACTGGGCAGGGCATAGGCAAAGATGCCGCCGAACAGGATTATGGTCAAAATCAACTGAACGGTAGCAGAGAAGGTGATGCCGAGCAGGTTGATCACGGTAAAGAGGATGGCTGCGCCGACGCCGACCCAGGCCACGGGTACTCCCGGCGCAATGCCGTTGACTAGCTGGCCGATGATAATGCACTCGGCCGGCATCATGGCAGCGTAGGCCATGATCAGCAGCCAGCCGGCGATAAAGCCGCCGAACTTGTTCATGGCCCTGCGTACGTAGATGTAGGGCCCGCCGGCCACCGGCATTATCGAACAGAGCTCGGCGTAGCACAGCCCGACAAACAGGGTAAAAACGGCTGCAATAATGAGAGAGATCATGCCGGCAGGGCCGGCCCTGTCGAGGAATGTATTGGCCAGGACCGCCCAGGCCATGCCGACCATGGCGCCGGTCAGCAGGGTGAAGAGAGTGACCAGGGTCAAACCTCGCTTAAGGTTGCTTGGCTGCTGTTCCATATCTGTTTACGACCTCCTTATTTATTTACATGCCAAAAGGAACGGGGGGGGGTTGTAATATGATTACAAGATTTATAATTGCATAATTATTGTTGTTTGTCAACAGGGTTTCCCCTGAGTTATTCTACGCCGCACCAATCGATGATGGTCATGGCCAGCAGACCGGCCTGCCCGTTAGCCAGGCTGAATGTCTGTTGGTTCGGTGTAAGGGCAGCCGCCATGATCGACCGGTCGACAAAATTGATAAAATACAGAAGTGATGGAACGATTAGTGTGGCTACCTCACCCGCACCACCCACCTGGTATTTTTCGTTCCACTGTTATACCTTTCAGAATTAATTAAATAATATAAAATTAGACAATTATAATTGCACAATCATTGTATCTTGTCAATAGATACTGTAAAATATGGGGCAGAGAGGTAAGCGGACAGAAGGCAAAGATGAAACTGTTTAAAAAAGACGAAAAAGTCCTGGCTGAGATACAGCGTATGCAACCATCGGACGATCTCTCTATTACATCTTTGATAATGGCGCAGGCCTTCATCAACTGGCACAAGGCCTTTTTAAGGGAGTTGTCGCCTTTCGAGCTGACCTATTCCCAGTGGATCATGCTGCAGGCTCTTACTATGGCCGGCTCCCCCATGTCGCCAACCGAATTGAACAGGTACCTGACTATCGAGGGTACTTCGATCAGCGTGGTTATCGATAATCTGGAAAAAAGGGGACTGGTGATGAGGCGACGCTCACAGGTGGACCGGCGGGTAGTAAACGTCTACCTGACCGAACGCGGATACGAACTGCTCAAACAGGTCAACCAGCAGATCAACAGGCTGATCGAGGAAGTATACGGGCGGCTGTCCGCATCTGAGCGTAAAGACCTGGTCCGCCTGTCACGTAAGGTGCGCGATGAGTCCATCAGGAAGATCGGCGGCAATCCAGAGGTCGTCGATGTCATCCTCAAAAAATTTATAGGCATTGATTAACCTGTTGAGGAATTGCATAAAATACTGTAATATTCCCATTTGTCGGGATGTATGGTTTATTGTCTATAAATAAAAATAAGCGAGCGTGAGGCATGGATATTATAGAAGCGATTAACTCACGCTACAGTGTACGCGCTTTCAAGCCGGACCCAGTGCCGCGCAGGGCCCTGGAAGAACTGTTGACGGTAGCGCAGCGTTCCCCGTCATGGGCCAATACCCAGACCTGGGAGTTTGCCGTGGTGGGCGGAGAAGTAATGAGGGAATTGCGGGATACGCTGGCCGCCCGTGCCTTCGCTCAGGATGACAGGAACCCGGATATTCCGCAGCCGGAATGGAGGCCGCCCTTCAAAGACCGGCGCAGTGAGAACGGCAGAAGGCTGTACGACCTGATGGGGATTAAGCGCGACGATATCGAGGCACAGCTCAACTGGTTTGTCCAGATGTACCGCTTTTTCAATGCGCCCAATGCCATCTATATCTATACGGAAAGGGAGATCAGCAACTGGGCCATCCTCAATATCGGGCTGGTGGCGCAGACCATCAGCCTGGCCGCCCCCAACTTCGGCCTGGGTTCGGTCATGCTGGCAGCGGGCATAAGCTATCCCGATACCGTACGCCGTATACTGAATATCCCCGATTCCAAACAGCTTGTCATCTCTATGGCGATTGGCTACCCTGATACGGAGGCCCGCGTTAATACCTTCCGCACCCACAGGGTCCCCCTTTCAGAGGTCTGCACCTGGCACGGTTTGTAATCTGATCCTCACCCCCCTTTCCCTCTGGCTTTCAGCGACATCAAGGCAGCGCCGGCGATTATCTCAAGGCACAGAGGCTGCGAACACGCTGCATCCGCATTTTCTGGGAGATCTACAAAGAGGTCGATGCCATCATCTCGCCGGCAGTCGCGCCTGAGGATGCCGCCGGAGGATGGCCAGACCTGTCCAGCACCACCGAGGTCACGCGTTACGTCTTCCCGGCCAACCTGTGCGGCCTGCCCGCCATCTCCTTCCCCGCCTATGATAGCCTGGGACTGCCCATCGGCATGCAGGCCATGGGACGCTGGTGGGAAGAGGACCTGCTGATGCGAATCGCCTTCAATGCTGAGAAGGTTGTGGAACGCAGGAAGCCCGTCGTGCATTACAGCCTGCTGTGATGGGGTAGCAAATTACGCGACCAGCCGCCGTTCCAGCTTGAGACCTTCCTCCAGGGGCAGCTCAATGCCCCTGATTACAGCCTGTTTAATGATTCGTACGGCTTTCTGGTCGAAGCCGGCGATTTTCTCTGTCAGGGCTTCCGCTGCGGGAAGCAGTCCGGCCCTCGGCACGACGCGGTTGACCAGACCCATTTGAAGCGCTTCCTCCGCGCCCACTCGCCTGCCGGTGAGGAACATATCCAGGGTGCGCCCCGGCCCGATCACGCGGGGCACGGTCTGCGTGGCGCCCGCCGCCGGGATGATGCCCAGGGACACCTCGGGCAGCCCGAAGATGCAGTTATCGGCTGCGACGCGGATATCGCAACACATAGCCATTTCGATGCCCGAGCCGAAGACATATCCGTGCAGGGCGGCGATGACCGGCTGGGGCAAGCTGAGGAACAGCCCCCATATATCACGCCGCCAGCGCACGAAGCGGGCGATGGTGGGCGAGGGCGCCGAGAGGAACTCGCTCAGGTCAGCCCCGGCGCAGAAGGCCTTTTCGCCGGCGCCGGTCATCAGCAATACTCTGACCTCATTGTCCTGCTTGACCGATCCCAGGGCCTCGAACAGCTCGTCGCGCATGCGCACGTTGTAGATATTGAGCACCTGGGGACGGTTGAGCGTGATCCTGGCTACCGGCCCGTTCTTCTCGTAGATAATCGTTTCAAAACCGTTCATGGCAGATTATTTCCCTTTAAATACGGGGTTCCTTTTCTCGCGGAAGGCAATGATACCCTCCGTGCGGTCTTCTGTAGTGTGCAGCAGGTAATAAAGGTCTCCTTCCAGCCTGAGTCCCTGCTCCAGTGTCATATCCAGTCCCTTAAGCACGGCCTCCTTGCAATATTGAAGCGAGAGCGTGGCCTTGGCGGCCATCTCTTTGCCCATCTCTAGCACAACAGTATATAGATCGGCTTTTTTTACCAGCCTGTTGACCAGGCCGATGCGCAGGGCTTCTGCTGCGTCCACGGCCTCTCCGGTCAGAAGCAGCTCCAGGGCTTTGGCCTTGCCCACCAGGCGCGGCAGCCTCTGCGTGCCTCCATCCGTGGGAATGGTCCCCTTCGTAATTCCGGGGAAGGAGAAGCGCGCTGTGCGAGAGGCGACCCGGATATCACAGGCCAGTGCCAGCTCCAGCGCACGTCCTGAGAGGTTACCGTTGAGGGCGGCGATCACAGGGCAACACAGGCCGGCGACCGGCCCGGCCAGTGAAGGCGAAGGCTTCTTTTTACTGGTGTCTGCGGTTTTGCAGAAAGGCTTCCCTTCAGGACCGCTAATGATAACAGCGCGCACGTCCGTGTCCAGGTTGATCCCGCTGCAGACAGTCTCCAATTCGGCAGCGAGGCCATCGTGCACGGTATTATCCCTGCCTGTCCCTTTGATCGTAAGCCATACCAGCCCCGGGATGGGGCGCTTGATTACAATCTGATCTTTCATCCAACCGTCCTTCTTATGCTTCAGTCACATGTATTGTGCAGCAACCTGATATAAAAGTTTATCACCTCTTCGTAGTTATTGACAGAGAACGCATTGCGCCGCATATTATGAAAGAGTAATATAGGTGGCAAATTATGATACAGGAGGTACAGGAATGGGCTTACTTGATGGTAAGGTTGCTGTTGTGACGGGTGCAGGACGCGGGCTGGGCAGGGCTGAGGCGCTGGCGCTGGCCTCGGAGGGCGCTAAAGTTGTAATCAATGACCTGGGAAGTGGGGCCGACGGCGCCGGATCTGCCTCGACGCCGGCTGATGAAGTTGTAGCCGAGATCAAGAAAATGGGCGGCCAGGCCGTGGCCAACTATGACTCGGTGGCAACCTGGAAGGGAGGTGAGAACATCATCAAAACAGCCATCGACACATTTGGCAAGATTGATATCCTGGTCAACAACGCCGGCATACTGCGCGACCGCATGGTCTTCAACATGTCAGAAGAGGAATGGGATATCATCCAGAAGGTGCACCTTTACGGTCATTTCTATTGCACAAGGCCGGCGGCAGCTTTCTTCCGCCAGCAGCGCAGCGGGCGCATCATCAATACTTCCTCGGAGGCTGGGTTGGGAAACATGGGCCAGGCCAATTACAGCGCTGCCAAGGAAGGCATCGTGGGCTTCACGCGCACGGTCGCTCTGGACCTGGCCAAGTACGGCGTGACCTGCAACTGCATCCGCCCGCGGGCAGCTACCAGGCTGACGCTTTCCCCCGAGCTCAAGGCGGCCATGGAAAAGAAGGCGGCCGGATCGGGTGGAGGTCTAGTGTTATCCGACGCGGAGTTGAAGAAAATGGCTCCCGAGCATATCGCACCGCTGGTGGCTTACCTGGCCACCGATGCCGCGGCCAACATCAACGGCAGGACCTTCTTCGTAGGCGGCGGGCAGATCGGGCTGTACTCCGAACCTGCTATTATCAGCAGTATCTTCAAGGAGGATTTCTGGACGGTGAAGGAGCTGGTCGACCTGATGCCCAAGAGCCTGACACAGGGCTTCCCGTCCGGGCCGGCCGGACAGGCGCAGTAGTATATTTGATATTGTGTGAGGACGGGACTTCAGTCCTGTCCTCATGAAAATGACAAACATCCTGTTTTAATTAATCTTTGCCGGCTGTCATGACCAGTTTTTGGGCAATGAATTCCGCGATCTGCTCTTTGCTGTAGCCTATCTCCAGCAGCACCTCTTTGGTATGGCCGCCGTGCAGCGGCGCCGGCCGTTGTATATTGATCGGCGTTTCCGAGAATTTCACGGTCACGTCCTGCAGAATGGTCTTGCCGAAGAGAGGGTCGTCGATCGTTGTATACATACCCGTTTCTTTGCAATGCGGGTCTTCCTTGATCAGGTGGCCTATATCCTGCGCCGCTGCTGCTGGCACGCCGGCCAGAATGAGGAGCAGCGCGTGTAATCCTGCCGGCGCGTAGATGAACACCTCTTGCAGTATAGCGGCGAGCTCATTGTCATGGCGCTTCCTGGCACCTGCGGTGGCAAAGCGGGGATCAGTGATCAGTTCCTCCATGCCGATATAGCGGCAGAGGGCGTGGAAATGCTCTTCTTTGGCGCAATAGAGATAAAACCATTTGCCGTCCAGCCCCTGGTACAGCCGGTCGGTGGCGCTGCGGCCGATGACGTCATGTTTACCTATAGATTTACGATTCTGTCCTTTATATTTGATGAATTTGCTTGACTGGATGGTGATCGAGGAGTTGAGCAACGATAATTCAACCATCTGGCCCTGGCCGGTGCGCATTTTATGGAAGATGGCGCAGGCTGCACCGAAGCTGCCGATCAACGGGATAAATTCGTCGTTGATCGCTATTTTATGGTAGACGGGGAAATCCAACCCGCCCTGTTCTGCCATCTGCCCGCTTATGGCCTGGAAAATCGGGTCATAGCCGGGCCTGTTGCCGTCGGGGCCTTTGGTACCGAAGGCCGTGGATGATACGTAGATAAGGTCGGGCCTGATCTTTTTCAGGGTTTCATAATCCAGGCCCAGCTTCTTCATAGTGCCCGGCCGGGAGTTCTCCACCACTACATGGCAGGTGGCGATCAGCTTGTAGGCGATCTCCCTGGCTTCAGGCCTGGTCAGGTCCATTGCTATGCCGCGCTTGCCGCGGTTGTAGCCGATAAAACCGGCATATACAGGCCTGTAGGTATCGCCTTCGGGGGTCTCGATCTTGATCACATCGGCGCCCAGGTCGGAGAGTATGCGGCCCAGACCTGGGCCGGCGATCATGGTGGTAAAATCGGCAACCCGGATATTTTCAAATGGCTTCATTTTCATTGTCTCCTGCTGATTATTTGACCACGTGCTCGCGTCTCAACCGCTTCACATCATTGGAACGGTAACCCAGCCGCCGCAGGATGGCTGCCGTGTCCCGTCCGGCAGACGCTGCCGGTCCTTTGATGCTGCCCGGAGTCAGCGAATGTTTTACAGGGATGCCCATCTGGGTGACCATGCCCTTGCCCGGTTGCCTGATGGTTTTGATCATATCGTTGGCTTTGACCTGTTCGTATTTCATAAATTGGTCAATCGTGAGTATGGGCGCCGCAGGAATGCCGTTGGACAGCAGCAGATCGATCCACTCGTCGCGTGTTTTGGTCAGGAAGGTCTTTTTCATCTGGATCATCAGCTGGCCAGACTTGGGGGGCAGGCTCAGGAAAGGCGTGCCTTCGATCAGGTCGCTGGCCAGCAGGTCTTCACGCCCTATCGCTACCAGGAACATTGTTACGAACTTGAAATTACCCACTGCCAGGAAGAGGTGCTTGCCGTCGGCGCATTTGAAAATGCGGTAAACGGGAGAAGAGCCGGTAGGCACCCAGTTCATACGATACATGCCGTTAAAGTCGATATTATAGCCGCGGCACAGGCTGAGAGTGGACTTGAACAGGGTAATTTCGATCCTCTGCCCTCTGCCGGTTATCTCGCGCGCACAGAGCGCGGCAACGATGGAGTAGGCTGCATCCAGCCCGGCAGCCATGCTGGCAAAGGGCAGTACAAGGTAGGTGGGGCGTGTAGCGTAGCCCTGCTCGGTGTATATGGTGGCCAGCGTCTCGACCAGTTGTTCATATCCAGGGATCCGGCTGTAAGGCCCAGTGTCGCCGAAACCTGAGATGGAGCAGTAGACCACGCGGGGATTGGCGGCTTTTATTTTTTCGTAGCCGAGGCCAAGCTTTTCCATCACCCCCGGCTTGAAATTTTCTATCACGATATCGGTTTCTCCGGCCAGTCCCAGGGCGATTTTCTGCCCTTCCGGCTGCTTCAAATCCAGTACGATGTTTTTCTTGCTGCGGTTGTAGACCAGGAAACCGTCCTCCCTGCGGAAGGGATCTCCCTGGGGACGCTCGATCTTGATGACCTCTGCGCCCTGCTCGGCCAGCATCATTCCCGCCAAAGGACCGGCGATGTATTGACCAAAATCAAGTACCTTGATGCCCGATAGGGCTTTAGCAGGCATATTTAAGACCTCCTCTGATAACATTGGAATTTATTTTAGAAGACATGAATATATAACATTCTTGTTGTATTAAATCAAACTGAATTAATCGAAAATATATTCAGTTAAAAAAGAAAAGGGGCTGCTCGGCAGGCAGCCCCTTTTAACGTCGTGACCAGTGTGACAACGGTTTTTAGCCGGTAGGGGTTGGTATCTACGCTTAATAGCGTATAATATTTGCCATGACGAAGCAACGTCTTGATGCATTGCTGGTGAATCGGGGACTGGCTGAGAACAGGAGCAAAGCCCAGGCCTGTATCATGGCCGGCGATGTCAGCGTAAACGGCGCTGTGGTCACCAAGGCCGGCAGCATGGTGGCGGAGGACGCTGAGATTACCCTGAAGCAGAAGATGCCCTTCGTCAGCCGCGGCGGCCTCAAGCTGCAGCATGCTTTAAATGAGTTCAAGGTCGATGTCAAAGGTCTTACCTGCCTTGATGTAGGCTCATCCACCGGGGGCTTCACCGATTGCCTGTTGCAGAGGGGCGCAGTCAAAGTGTATGCAGTGGATGTCGGCGCCAACCAGCTCGATTACAAGTTGAGGCGGGATGGGCGTGTGGTGGTGATGGAGAAGATCAATGCCCACTACCCCTTCGATCTGCCGGAAAGGGTGGCGCTGGCCGTGATGGACCTTTCCTTCATCTCCCTGACCATGGTGATACCCAACGTCCTGCCACACCTCGCCCCTCCCGGGGATATGGTAATATTATTCAAGCCGCAGTTCGAAGCTGAAAAAGACAAGGTGGGCAAGGGCGGCGTGATATCCGATCCGCTGGTGCATGCCCTTACCATCAGCAATTTCGTGATCTGGATGAACGAGAACAGGCTGAGACTGCTCGGGCTGACCGCATCGCCGATACTTGGCGCGGAAGGCAACAGGGAGTTCCTGATGTATCTAAGGCAGGCTGCAAAATGAAGTTCAGCAAGATTGAGCTGCGCGACCTGGCGGTATGCTGGGTTACGCTTAGCCTGTGTTTTTCCGTGGGCGTTTTTTTTACCAAAGCGCACGACCCTTTTACCACCTCGCTGATGAATTTCTTCGTGGTATCGATGGCCACTCTGCTGACCATGGGCGCCGGTTTCATCGCCCATGAGCTGAGCCATAAGGCGGTAGCCCAGCATTTCAGGTGCTGGGCCGAGTTCCGCACCTGGGTGCCGGGACTGGTCATCTCCATCGCCACAGCCGTCCTCAGTTTCGGCACGTTCATCTTCTTTGCCCCCGGCGCCGTGCACGTGATGGCCTACCGCGACCTGACCAGGCAAGAAGACGGCATAATCTCCACATCAGGGCCGGCCGCCAACCTGCTGCTGGCAGCGCTGTTCCTCGGGCTTTACTCCATCCGGCACAGCTTCGGCATGGCAGGTGAATTCATGTGGGGCTTCGATATTTTCGGCCATTCGATTTCATCCTATCCGTACAATATCTTCACACTGCTTGGCCGCCTCGGCTTCCAGATGAACCTGTGGATGTGCGCCTTCAACCTGATACCCTACGGGCCGCTGGACGGCGTGAAGATATTCGCCTGGAACAAGATGGGCTGGGGTGTGCTGATGGCGCTGTCCTGGGGTACGATCATACTGATGATGCTGGGGATTGTGCAGTTATTATGAAAGATGCTTCCGTTGTATTAAGCTGTGATGAGCTGATGCTGGCCGGCGAGCTGTATATGCCGGACGGCCCCGGCGGGTCTTTTCCCGCTCTCGTGCTCTGCCACGGCATACCGGCTGTCAGGTATAACCCGGAGGAAAAGGGTGGGTACGCCGAGCTGGCAGCCAGGTTCTGCCGAGATGGTTTTATCACGCTGACCTTCAATTTCCGCGGCTGCGGGCCCAGCCAGGGTAATATCGACATGCTGGGGTGGGCGGATGATCTGGAAGTGGCCATCGACTTCCTCTTCATGGTCCCGGAGGTGGACAAAAAGAAGGTCTGCCTGCTCGGTTCGTCAGGGGGAGCAGCAACCAGCGTCTACCAGGCTGCCCGGGACAGGCGGGTCAGCGCCGTGGCCGCCTTTGCCTGCCCGGCCGAATTCGATTTCATGGCCAGCGGCCATACGGTGGACTCGCTTATCGAGAGCTTCAGGGAAATCGGCATCATCAAAGACCCATCCTTCCCCAAATCGCGTGAAAAATGGCTGGAAGGGTTCAATACCATCAAACCCATCGACTATATCGACAAGATCGCGCCGCGCCCCCTGCTGCTGGTTCATGGCGACCAGGACGAGGTGGTGCCCGTCAGCCACGCCGAAGCTTTGTATAAAAAGGCAGGCGATCCCAAAGAGCTGCTGGTCCTGCCCGGCGCTGGCCACCGGCTGCGCCAGGACGAGCGTGCCGTGGAAGCCGCCCTGTCCTGGCTTAAAAAACAGGTCCAATAAGGCAGCTAATCTAATACTTCCATCATCGTCCTGCTCTTTCCCGCGGTTCCATCCATGATTTAACCTGGACCTAATCGGCAGTGAATACGGTACCTTGACAGGCAAGTTTCCACGCTTGCTGCTGATGGCATATTTCGGGCACAATGTGGCCTCGCTGGTAGACCTCTGGGCGCATTAGCCTTTAATTGTTAGAAGATATTGTTAAATATGATCAACAGTTTGTTAACTTAATTCTAACCTATTCATAATTCAATGCTAACGATACTTTAACATTACTGCTATAAACTTATAGAAGATAGATTAATAAAGTAAGACGCGGTTAGCAACCGTCTGCGTAAATAGAAATAACTTGATTAAATGTGACCTGCACGTCCACAGCCGATACTCAGGCAAACCTACCAACTGGCTGGCCAAGCAATATAATATCCCCGAATCGTATACTCAGCCCCAGCATGTTTACCGGGCTGCCCTCAGCCGTGGCATGACGCATGTCACCATCACAGATCATGATACAATCAGCGGCTGTTTGGAAATAGCCCACTTACCCAATACTTTTATCTCCTGTGAAGTTACAGCCAGATTCCCTGACGATCAGTGCAAAGTGCATGTTCCTGTTTATAACATTACAGAACACCAGTTCCTGGAGATCGACAAGCTGCGTAAGAATATTTATGAGCTGGTAAGATACCTGGATGAGAATATGATCTGGCACACCATTGCACACCCTTTCTACTCGGTCAATAACAAGCTGAACGCCGGTCATTTCGAGCAGATGCTGCTGATGTTTGATCTGTTTGAGCTGAATGGAGCACGTAGCGAATACGTGAACCATAAGGTCAAGCAGATCGTCGAGCAGATTTCTGCCAGGAAGCTCGAACAGCTGGCTGATAAATACGGTATACGCAATCCCAAGGTAATCCCGGGGAACAAATTTTTTATCTGTGGTTCTGATGATCACTGCGGACTTTACATTGCCAATGCCTATACAAGCAATCCGTCAGCCAGCATAGATGGTTTCTTTGAAAATGCCGAAAGCAATGAATTGGTCCTGCCCAGTTCTGATCCCAAGAATCTGGGGCATGTAATATACTCCATAATTTATCAGTCTCTGCAATCACGCATTAACATCGACAGATATGTCCAGTTGGACGCTGGCCTGCGTAATATCTCGGCCTTTATGACAATGCAGCACAGCAGCGCACGCGATCAGGCAGGCGCTGAGGAAAGGCCGGCTGCCGATTTGTCCAACGGTAAAAAGGGTGATGTCGAACAGCTCCTGCGCAATGCATTTAACCATATTTCGATATCCGCTGAAGACCTGTCTTTGGGATCGATTGGGCGGAGGTGGTTCGGGTTCATCTCAAAGGCCATTGATGAGAGCTTAAAGGATATGCTGGAGTATACATTTGAGCAGTTCAAACGTGGTCATATCTTTAATATCTTCCGAACAGTAGGATCGATCTCGTCTCTTTATTTTCTTAGCATACCTTACTACGTTAGCTACAGGGTCTTCCAGGAGACCAAAGATCTGGCTGCCGGGGTGGATCTGCTGTGTAGCTCTACCCCTACACCGAAAGTGGCACATTTTTCAGACACTTTTCATGAGGTGAATGGCGTGGCATTGACTTTGCGGCAGATGAAAGCCTGTGCACAGCGCCTGGGCCTGGACTATCAGTTTATTAGCTGCAGTGATCTTGATAATGTGGAAGGAATTAAAATGTTCCCGCCCATTAAAGTCTTTGATCTGCCTGAATACTCTGAGCTTAAGTTGGCTTTTCCATCAGTCCTGGAAGTGATGGACTACATATATGAAGGTAACTTCACGCATTTACACTCAGCAACACCCGGACCAGTCGGATTGGTCGGGCTTTTACTGGCCAGACTGCTGAAAAAACCTTTTTATGCAACTTACCATACTGCAATACCCCAGTATGTTGGGAAGCTGACAGAAGATGATCTCCTGGAGGACTTCGCTAAAAAATACACTTACTGGTTCTACAAAATGGCCGATAAGGTATTTGTCCCGTCGAAGGCCTTTGAGGATGAGTTGCGGGCAAACGGGATTAAACGGGAAAGAATAGTGCTGATGCCGAGAGGGGTCGATATTGAGCGGTTTGCCTTTAAGAATGGAAATGGCCAGCATGACGGCTACAGACTACTGTATGTAGGAAGGATTTCCAGAGAGAAGAATCTAAATATACTGGCGGAGGCGTACAAAATGATTGAACGTGACGATATCGACCTTACCTTTGTTGGCGACGGGCCGTATTTGGAGGAGCTACGAGACCTCCTGCGTGGGTGCCGGGCCAGCTTCCCGGGTTATCTGACTGGCGAAGCCCTGGTGCGGGCCTACCATGAATCAGATCTGTTTATTATGCCGTCGACGACGGACACTTTTGGCAATGTCATACTTGAAGCGCATGCTTGTGGCGTGCCTACCATAGTGACCGACAGGGGCGGTCCCTGCGAAAATATCGTGCCTGATGAGACCGGCCTGATTGTACAGGGGAATAATGCTCTGGCATTGAAGCTTGCCATCGAATCCCTGTTGAACAAAGATAGGTTGGCTGATATGGGTAAAAAGGCGCGTGCCGCAGTTGAGGGCCGTTCCTTCGAGAGTGCCTTCCTCAAGTTATGGAGTTTCTATTCCGACGGTACGCGGAGAGGAGTCTCGGCATGAATGTTATTGTCGTCGGTGCAGGTTATGTTGGGTTGGTGGCATCCTGCTGTATGGCCCAGGATGGGCACCAGGTCACATGTATAGAAAATAACAGAGAGAAGCTCGACATGCTGAAAAAAGGCATATGTCCGATCTACGAAAAAGGACTCCAGGATATATTGATGGATTCGCTGGTTAAGGGTTGGCTGTCTTTTAAAGCAGAATTACCGGATGTGCTTCAAGGGGATATTATTATTGTGGCGGTATCCACACCGTCTTCACCTAGTGGCGCAACGGACTTGTCTTCAATACATGAAGTTATGGCCCGGCTGTCAGAAACTGTTCAGGGGCCGGTGGTTGTGGTTATGAAGAGTACGGTGCCGCCCGGGACTGGTCGGATGCTGAAGGCCAACTATTTTGTCGGCAAACCGGTTAGTTATGTCTCCAGCCCCGAGTT
This sequence comes from Dehalococcoidia bacterium UBA6808, assembly GCA_002452695.1. Lineage (GTDB taxonomy): Bacteria > Chloroflexota > Dehalococcoidia > GIF9 > UBA5629 > UBA6808. The sequence continues at coordinate 22,995 of DKFA01000112.1, read as the reverse complement.
TCTGCGAGAAGGGCAGGCAGTTTTTGACTGGTATAACCCCAGCCGCATAGTAATCGGCACAGAAGACGCGGCTACGGCGAGTCTGGCTAGACGGCTTTACCCTGACATAGATGTGCCTGTAGTAATTACAGACATTAGCAGCGCAGAGATGATCAAGTATGCATCAAATGCTTTTCTGGCCACAAAAATTTCTTTTGTCAATGAGGTCGCCAATTTCTGTGAGTTAATCGACGCCGATATCGATGATGTTGCCCTGGGCATGGGACTTGATGGCAGGATCGGGCCGCATTTCCTGAAGGCGGGAGCAGGTTATGGCGGGTCGTGTTTTCCTAAAGACGCGCGGGCGTTGGATTATTATTGTATGAATACAGGCTATGATTTCCAACTGATCAAGTCCTGTATTGAGGTTAATACCCAACAGCGGCTGTTGATTGTTCAGAAGTTGCGCAGGATGCTCGGCGGAATCGATGGGAAAAAAATAACCCTGCTGGGACTGGCATTTAAACCCGGGACTGACGATGTAAGGGAATCTCCTGCCATCGGCATCGCCCACTTATTGTCTAAAGAAGGCGCCAGGCTGACGGTTTGCGATCCGGTGGCGTTGGACAAAGCTGGCTCACAGCTGCCTGATAATATTGTCCTGAATCATGACATAATCGCAGCAAGTAGGGGCGCCCAGGCAATTTGTCTGTTAACAGAATGGCCCCAGTTTATTCATGCCGACTGGAAAAGCATCAGGGATTATATGTCGGCGCCGTATGTGGTAGTAGATGGTCGCAATTCTCTGGACCGCCAGAAGCTAGATTTGCTTGGTTTTATGTACTGTGGAGTTGGAAGGAAGCTATCGTCGCCTGTGAGTTTGTGCCAGTGAGAATTGCGTATGTGCTCTCCCGGTTCCCGGTCCTATCGCAGACTTTTGTTATGAATGAGATCGTGGAGTTGATAGAAAAAGGTCATGAGGTTGTTATTTTCTCCCTTTCCCGTCCTTCTGGTGCAGCAGCTCATCCTGAGGTGGCAGAGTATCGGTTGATAGAAAGGACCCGCTATGCGCCGGTTATCGGCAGTATGAGTTCAAACGCTGGAGATCCCCGTCCAGGCATTGCCGCTATGGGAAGCCAGATATATGGCGCCAACTCTTTTGTGGGCAGCTTGCTCAGTCAAATATGCGGGGCTACTGTGGCAGTTTATTTTGCCAGCCTGGCCAGGCGGATGAAGGTAGATGTGCTTCATGCCCATTTTTATGGTTTGGCCTCCGCCCTGGCGGCGCTTATTTCCGGCAGGACAGGGATACCGTTTACCTACACCTGTCATGCTGTCGATATCTTCGTTGCACCGTGTCCACAGGTAATGCGGCGTCACATGCAAGCGGCATTCAAGGTTATAACACCTTCGGACTATAACAAAGAATATCTGTGCCATCTCACCGATATGCCGGCAGACAAGATCGAGGTTATCAGGGCCTGCCACCTGATTGACAAATTCAAACACGTGGTGAGGCATGAGCATAACCGCACTATCATCAGCACAGGCCGGCTGGTGGCAAAAAAAGGGCTGATAACCGCCATTCTGGCTGTTCATAAACTGCGCGATGAATTTCCTGATCTGAGGTACCTAATAATCGGTGATGGGCCTGAAAAGACTGAGATTATCAGGCTGGTGAAATGCCTAAAACTGGAGGGCAATGTCGAGCTGCTGGAAGAGACTGCCCATGACGCATTCATGAGCAATCTATCGAAATCGAGCTTTATGGTGCTTCCCTGTATCAGGACCATCGCAGGAGATATGGACGTTTGCCCTCTTGTTTTGCAGGAAGCAATGTGTGCCCGGTTGCCCGTATTGTCGACTAAAATCTCTGCTATCCCCGAGCTTATCGAGGATGGTGTTGAAGGATATATTGTACCTCCCGGAGACGTAAATAAACTGGCTGGGGCAATGCGTAGTCTTCTAATCAATAGTGACTTGCGGGAACGGATGGGGCAGGCTGGGCGTCGCAAGATGGAAGAAAAATTCAACATACACAAAGAAGTGGACAAACTGCTGTCGATATGGGCAAAAGCCGTTGAAACGCGTTCCCAGTGAAATCTGCAGCATTTAACGGCGTATTTTCGGGATATGGATAGTGAGAAGGGGAGATATACTGCTTCCATGCAAGGCCCGGAACACTGCACAGGTTATGGCCGGGATACAAATCGCTGATAGTTAGCCTGGATTTATTTATGTTGATTATGTTGATATGATCGTTTATTGTTACCACCAGCGAACAAGGGGAATTCCTTTAAGCGGTGATATACAATCGCCTGGATTTCATCGAGCCTTCGGATGGAATCTGCCTCAAATCGGAGGGTTAGGGATTCAGACGTGTTGGAGGCCCGTATCAGGGCCCAGCCATGTGAAAACGAAATACGTATTCCGTCTACCGTTATCAAATCATAATGGCGGGCGAGCGACTTCTTCAGGCTTTCGACAACTTCAAATTTATAGTTGTCCGGACAATCGAGCTCGATCAACCCCGTGGAATAAAGTGGTTTCAAATCGGTCAACAATCGGGATAATGGTTGTTCCTGTTTAGATAAAATATTCAGGATTCTCAAAGCTGACAATAGCGCATCGCTGACAGGATAATAATCTTCAGCCGGGAAAAGGTGCCCGCTGAATTCACCTGCAAGTAAAATCCCATCACTTAACATTTTACGGCGTATCAGGGAATGTCCCGTTTTCCATAAAATTGGCTCACCGCCATGCCTGTAGATATCTTCTATAACATTTTGCGAGGACTTGACATCGATAATGACCTTGGCTCCCGGATATCTGGTCAACAAGTCTCGCGCCAGCAGAATGATCATTAAATCGGCATTGAAAATCCGGCCGGTGTCGTCAACGATGCCCAACCGGTCCCCGTCACCGTCGAAGGCTATACCGACATCGGCCTTTTCCTTCAGAACCTTATGTTGCAGGTCTTTCATATTGGCGGGATTTTCCGGATTCGGCCAGTGGTTGGGGAAGGTATCATCAAGCTCACAATGCAGTGGTATAACATCACAGCCCATAGATGCCAGAAGACGCGGTGCGAACAGACCTGCTACCCCATTGCCTGCATCGACTACCACTTTAAGTCTTCTCTCCAGATGCACAATACTGCTCAGTCTTGATATATAATCGTCTGCCGGGTCAGCGAGTGCAATAGAACCAGTGCCATTATAGTACAGACGGTTTTCCACCATTTTGCGAATATATTGAATATCGTGCTCGGCGATGGGATACGCATTGCGGGCTTCCAGCTTCAATCCGTTTTGATCTGGCGGGTTGTGGCTGCCTGTTACGTTGATGCCTCCATCCAGGTGCCAGTCGATGATTGCATAACACAATAGCGGAGTCGTGCTCAAACCGATATTAATAACTTCACAGCCGCTTTCCATCAAACCTTCGCAAACTGCTCTGTGCAGGGCAGGTGAAGATACGCGGTTATCCCGTCCGACCGCTATACGGGGATTCACATTATAAATTTGCCTGATGTATGTTCCATAGGCGGCAGCTATCTGATTGACGATATCCGGCGTGATATCGGTGGATACCACGCCGCGGATATCATACATTCTGAAAATTTGCCGGTTAACGGGCGGTTTGCCGGGGAGTTGTATCACTGTAATCGGCTGTTTATCAATCTCCATGGTCTAATTCTCCTCCTCTTATGATGAGGCTGGTCAGCTCATCCATATTCACACCGCCTTTGACATTAAAGACCGGTGTAACCCGGCAGATCGATTTCAATTGTTCTTCAGCTTCATAAGGCCTTAAGGCCTGCCTGCGCCTGAGATCAAGGCTCAAGACCTGCGGCCTGATCATTTCGACGGCCTCATCTATTGGCAATATTTCCAATCTGGGTCCGGACTGAGGCAGCTTCCAATTGAGGATATAGATGGATGTTAGGATGGCCTCCAGCGTAAAAGTGCCATCTCCGTAGATTGCATCGACATCAACATCATACTTATGCTCAAGCTGCCAGAGTTCGTTTCTATCCAGTTGGCTGTATAAACGCTTTTCTTCAGGTGTGATAATAGCGCAAAGGCTGTCCAGGGCCAGTATAGTGCCGGGATTGATGCGAGGTTTTTTGGGCACGCCGACGAGATGGACATGATCATTATCATATTTGGCCAGAACGCGGTCATTGCTCAGAAATCGAAATCCTTTGTCCACAAGAAATAAAGCCAGTGTGCTTTTGCCGGCGCCGGATGCCGAGGTTAGCATGATGCCATTGCCTTGCCTGTCAGCAACCGCTGAAGCATGAAACAGCACATAACCCCGGTCCATAAAGTCATCTTCATATACTTCGTCTATTACGTTGATCAACTGATGCATGTGCAGTATAAGGTTGCCTACGACAAAGTACTCCCCGTCCCTGATATAAACCGTAGCTCCGGTACGTTTTTTCAGCACTACCCGTCCGTTGTCACTATCATAATAAGCTTCTTTAACGCTTTTTCCCTCACGCCTGGCTACATCCCGAAGTTTGTTTGCGTCATAAACCCCCTGGCCCTGGAAAGCGTGGATAATATGGCTGGCCTGGCTGGCTGAATTGCATAACCAGGGTCTGCAATAACTTCGTAACTTGCTGGCAAGATCTTCGCTGTCGGTGCGGATGAGAAAAGGAACATCGAGGATAAGCAAAGGGATATCGATGGTGGCCGAATGCCTCGAAAGGATTTCATCTAACTCGTGCACTGCTTTTCCTCGGTACTGCCAGCGTAGTAAAGACATATTTGGCAAAAATGGATGGCGCATCGATGCCGCATTCCCACAAGCCGGAAAACCCGCCAAAGGCGCTGACTTCGTAAACAAGATAATCTCTGCCCTGTGGGACGAAATCAATAACCGTATAATCGAACTCCAGCAGATCGATGATCTTGTTGACTATATCCAGTATCCTGGAGTCGACTTTGCAGGGTTCATAATGCCCTCCAGTACGAATAGTGGTCTGCCATGAGTCCACCGCTGCCACTCTTGAGAATGAACCAAGTATATTTTTCCCCATTACTGCGACGCCGATATCGTGCATCGTGGGTATGAAACGCTGAATATAATAGGGAGAAAACTGCCTTGCTTCCCATTGTTTAATATTTAACCGGTAAGGCCCTTCGCGGTCCAGCAGAAGCATGTTGCGGCCCTTGGAGGTAAAAACTGGTTTCAGCACAGCTTTACCCCATTTGTCTACGATATCGAAGACTGTTTCCTGTGACTCTGTTACAATTGTGTCAGGCATGGGGATGCCTGCATTAGTTAATAAACGCGTCATGTTATAGCGGTTGTTGACAGCTTCAATGAATTTTGGCGGGCTGAAAACCCGTACACCATTGTTTTCAAGCTGGTACAGCATATTGACGCGGAGGTGCGTCAAAGGATCGGCCGGGTCTCCCATCTTGCGGACAATTATGCCATTGAGCTTTGAGAGGTCATGTCCCTGCCACGTGATTGTCTTACCGGTAAGATCGTATTCACATTCCGATAACTGAAACAGGCGGCAATCTACCTTGAGCCTTTTCAGTGCAGTGACGGTTTTTTCACTCGACCATCCGCCAGGCCTTCCGGCAACCCATATTCTCATTTATATACCTCCGCTTTAAGTAAATTAAGTCCGGTTTCGAAGAGATTGCGTGCCTGGATCTCGTCGATGATCACCCTGGCCGAAGTCATATATGATCGGGCCAGGCTTAAATGCAGCCTGGCTTCCCACGTATTGTCGTCATGCTCAAGGGCAAAGCTGCTGACATAGCCTGTGACGATTTCTCTGATCCGTTCCATATGCTCTGGTATTTCTCCGCAGCGGGGAGCATTACGTATTGTTGAGAGCATATAGACGCCGATGTCGCACATATTGTCGCCATAGCTGGAGCGGTGGACATCGATGAACTTGATCTGCCCCTCATGATAGATGATGTTATTGATATTGAAGTCGCCGTGCAGCCAGACTGAAAAAGGTGGCCTGAGCCGCTTTTCAAGCTGTTCGCCAATTAAGAGCAGATCATCGAGATGCTCCTGTCCGGCATAATATTCCAGATAGGGATGCATGGCATAAACTTCACCCAGCCGGCTCCTGATCTGTGCTATATAATCACTGTTCGGCGCCTCTGCCTTCAAAGTGAATTGCCATACTCTCAGCACGATATCAAACAGCGCTCTGGTTACATCTTCTTTCTTCTCATAATCTATCGCAGAAAAATACAACTCGGAAAGCTGGTCGCCTGCAACAAACTCACGGAGCAGGGTTTCCCTGTCTCCCTGAACGAATGTCGATACGACCTTAGGAGTAAGTGAAGGAAGAATGTTCTGCCAGGTATTCAGTTTCTCTGCCTCAGCGTCGATTTTTTTCCTGCTGCCGCTCTTTACTACCAGCGTTTTGTTGCCGTTGTCTACCTTGGCTACGATTGCGCCGCTGATGCCGTCATAGTAAGGGTGGAACCTGAGTCTATCTGAGATGCCCGGCAGTTCCAGACGGTCCAGTTGCTGGTACTGCGCGAATTTGAGCCGGCGGCCTGTCGCAAGAAAAATCGCTTGTTCTCCTATATTTAGCGTATAATCGCAGATTTTCTCCAAATATTTGATCACTGAGTACCAGTTAAGCAGGCTGGCCACCTGGTCAGGGTCCATTTTCATACGATGCTTGATCTCCTCTATCTTAACCCTGTAGATGGCGTCGAGTTGCGGTTCACGCAGGCAGGCCCATTCAGCCTGCTTGATATCTTTATTTAAAAAGGCGCTGAGCGATTCTCTTATGGCAGCCAGTGTTATTGGTTCCATTTCACCGATATCAAATTGGACGGGTCGGGTTTGATCGTGGTGCATGATTTGCACTCGTCTGGCAATATGGCAGGCAGCATCCCCGATACGTTCGAGGTTGGAACTGACTTTTACCGCAGCCCTCATAAAGCGCCTGTCCTCAGGAGAGGCAGCGGCAAAATCGAACTGGTAAGATTTCTCCTCAATTGCTATGTTGAGGGTGTCAAAAATGTTGTCCCCCTCTATGATGCGGTCACTGGCGTCAAGGTCGAGCTGTTCAAATGCGCGCAAAGCCGCCTGAACTTGCTTTGCCCC
>DKFA01000112.1:0-15881 GCA_002452695.1 Dehalococcoidia bacterium UBA6808 | reverse complement strand
TGTTTTATTGTTTCTATCAGGCGACAATCCGGCCCTGATTGACCGGGCTATTTGACTGACCCTTGGGCTTCTTCCTCTCCCGGATAGCTTACCTCCAGCTTTTCTGCCGAGGCGACATATTTATCTTTCCAGGAAATCTCTATCTCCAGCGAGCCTTTGCCCTCTTTGCCTTCGCCTTTGATCTCGAGTTTTAATACCTCGGCCGGGAGCAGGGTCAACGTACTCCCCTTGCCGCTAAGCTTAAGTTTCCGGTCCCTGATGCCGGTGGAAAGCGCCTGCAAAAAGTCAGCGATTTCTTCGCTGGTCATTTTCTCCGCATATTCAAACTCGTTTTTTTCACCCATTTCTCTCTCCTTTTTCGTATTTAAAGTAAGTTCAAACTTAGTTGTCTAACTTTATTGGCGCTGCTGGGAATACCCAGCTCTTCCTTGATCATTCTTTTATATGAATTGCACATCTCAACAACTTCGGCGGCGTCTTGTGATCGTTCTGCCATGCAAAAACCGTGACTGATTGCCTCTTTCAGCATGGTTATGTCCGGTCTTTCAAGGGGTATGCTGGTCAGGCTGATTCCTATCTGGGGCCAGTAATGGGCATCGCTACCGCCCACCACCGGCAAACCCAGATCTGCTGCGGTTTTCCTCACATCGTGCTCGAGTCCATAGTCCTTTCCATTAATTTCCAGGGCGGTTAGCTCTTTAAGCCAGCACGCATCGAATTTCATCAATCCGCCGGCCGGGCGGTAAGGATGTGCTCCAATCAGAATAAGATCATCACCAGCGTTACGTATAATATCGGGAAGCGGAGGCCTTTGCCCCCTGTTTAAACCGAATCTTTTATCAAGTTTCCTGATGTTCTCAGGATCACCCAATGCGATCAGATCGCCGCCATGCATCAGCGATATTTCGACGCCATTGATAATGTGAAAACCTGGTTCTATCTCATAGACCCCATCCCTGTAGGGATACGTTTCTCGAAGCAGATCATACGTTGTCCAGTAACCGGGAGCATCGATATGCTCGGTCAGTGCAAAGCCGTTAAGTTTCCTTTTCCTGGCCTGGGCGACCATGGGCCGCAGGTCAGCCATTTTAAATGGGATGGAACGGGTAAGCATGGCGTGGACGTGCAAATCATATTTTTTCATTATGTGTATATTTTAGCACCGGTAAGGCAACTTATTGGTTAAGCGCAAAATAAATCTTTGTTAAAAAGCGGTTAAAGTTTGCATGTGCAAATAATTTAATGAGAATCTAATGTCGCTTTAACTGTAGCTTAAATATCCTCCGGTAAATTATAGACAGGAGGTGAATATGCACATGTATCAGCGACTGTTAAAGTTGCCCTCATGCTTGTTGCCGCTTATCATGGCGTCTTTTTTATTACTGTCGGTCTGCGGATGCAATGCTGCGACTGTTGTTCAGCCCGTAGAATATGCAGGCAGTACCGCAGACAGCCTGTCGGAGGCTGATCAAATTCGACTTACGGGGATGTCCAGGAATGAAGAAGTGAATACCTCACCGGTTGAACTCTTCATTGTCGTAGCTGCAATCCTGCTCTTTGCCGCTACCACCATACGTGACAACTGAGGTTTAGTTAACCAGTTTTTTTCAGTGTAACAACGGTCCGTGGTCGCGGTTTTACGGTCAATAATGTTTTCCGTTGGGTACCGTTACATCACTTAACCGATATATAACCGGCCTCGATTATCGTCGCCTGACTGGCGGGTCCCTGGCAATATTCGATAAATTTTTTCACTGGACCACCCGGCTCGGCTTTGGTCAGAAAATACAATGGTCTTACGATAGGATATTGGCCACTGATAGCATTGGCTGTATTACAGGATATTCCGTTGATATCTACCGCTTTGACCGACTGATCCAGTTGCCCCAGTGACAGATATCCAATAGCCAGATCATCGGCGGATACGGAGTCTTTAACTGATGCATTGGAATTTTGTGACACAGCATTGGGCGTCAAGTGTTCTTTGCCCATAACCATTTCCTCAAAGCTGGCCCTGGTCCCGGACCCTGCTTCACGGCTGATGACGTGAATACTTTTAGCCGGCCCTCCCAGTTCATTCCAGTTGCTGATCTTACCGGCAAAGATCTTGATAACCTGTTCTTTGCTCAGGCTGGTGATAGTATTGGATTTATTGACGATGACTGCTATAGCGTCTTTACCCAGTATATGCTTGACCAGCACCGGGTCTTCGGCTGTCAGTTCGCGGGAGGCCATACCGATATCAAACTCGCCTTTGCTGGCGCCCGAGATACCCGCGCCGGAACCGCCCCCCTGAATGACGATCGATATTTTAGGATTTTCCCTGATATACATTTCGGCGAGTTTCTCAGCCAGGGGTTTCACTGTGGTCGATCCACCCACTTTAATTATCCCTGCAGGTTCACCGCATGAAGCGGTGATAAGTGCAAGCGATATCAACATAATGATCAATAAAGAAAAGTATCCCGGCTTGATTATTGCGGGCTGTGACAGTCTGATCGTCTTCATAGCAAACCTCCTGTTTAGTTGCTTAAACTGGATTTCTTTGCTTCGAGCAAAGACAGCGTATTGGTTTTGCTTTCCCAAACTATTCTTTGAATTGCAGCCAGGAGTTCCTCGGATGACAGGGGTTTGGTAAGAACAAGTAGCTCCTCGGTCTTAATAAAGTCTTGTATATCCATATTCATGACATCGCCTGTAAGCAGCACTGTTTTATTGATAGCCCGTCTATCCATCTGTTTGATCTTACCAAGTAGTTCGATACCGGTCATGCCGGGCATCTTATAATCCAGCAAAAATGCGTCAAATTTATGGGTTTTCAATAATGTCAGCGCAGTAGCCGCATCGGGAGCGCTGTGGGAACTGAAACCACGGTTGGTTAACAGGTGGGATAGATATTGCCTGACGTATGGATCATCATCAACGATAAGAATGTTGCCGCTGAAATCCTGTCTGTGAGTTATAATCAAGTTATCCCGGTCTTTGATCGGTTTGCTCATAACCACTGGCAATTCGATGATGAACTCGGTCCCTTCTCCAACCCTGCTGTTGACCGAGATACTGCCGTTGTGCTCCTCAATTATAGTATGGCAGATGCTCAGGCCCAGCCCTGTGCCTTTGCCGACCTCTTTAGTAGTGAAGAACGGATCAAATATCCTGGGCAGCACGTCGGGTGGAATGCCCGGCCCGTCATCTGCTATGGTTAAACGGAGTTGATGATCAAACTGCTCGGAGCGTATGGTTAACTTCCCCCTGCCCTGATATTCGGTCATAGCGTGCTCTGCATTGAGTATGAGGTTCAGAAATACCTGCTGAAGCTGTCCTGCGTCTGCTACCGCCAGTTGTATCGATGGATCGAGCTGTGTGATGATCTCGATATTAGCATTCTCAAGGTTGTACTTACGTAGTTCGATAGTTGTGGTAATAACATCGTTGATATTGACCGGGTCGCGCCTGGGTTTTTGCTGCCGCGCAAAGGCCAGCAGCCTGCTGATAATATTGGAGACCCGTGTGGCGCCCTGATGGATAATATTGATTTCAGCCTTTATCTCATCAGGGATATTTCTTTGTTTCAGCATCTCGGAAAAGCCGATAACCGCGGTCAGAGGGTTATTTATCTCGTGGGCAATGCCTGAAGCCATCTCTCCCACGGTTGCCAACCTGCTGGTTACCATCGCCTTCTGCTCCATGGCCTGTTTTTCAGCTTCAGCTTTCTTCTTGTCTGTTATATCTTCGCCGGAACTTAGTGTGCCGTATATTTTGCCGGTGATATCATGCAACGCAATATGATGCCAGGATATGATCCGTTCCTCTTCTGTACTGGTAATCACACCGTATTCGGCGTCGTTGCTGGAAGCTTTACCTTCCATCATCTGTTCAAACAGATGGAGCGCTTTTTTTCTGTCTGGTTCCGGTATGAATTGGCGTGCCCAGTTCCTGCCAAGTATATGATCTTCGGGATAGCCCAGTAATTCGGCCCCCTTTTTATTGATCATCTGTACCTTCCCTTCCTTATCCAGGGCCAGTAAGATAACGCCTGCAACATCGAGGTATTGCTGTGCCCGGTCCCTTTCCTGCCTGGTGCGTTCCTCTGCAGCTCTTAATTCTGCTGCTGCCTGCTCGAGTTTAAAATTATTCGATTCAAGCGCAACATTTTCTATTTCCAGCCTGGCCTGCAACTGCAGTCTCTTCGAAATCATCAGAGCTATAATAAACGAGATGGTGGCTACCAGTATCGTTGTGAAAATGAAGGCGTTTTCCAGGCCCATGCTTTCTGTGCTTGTTTTGATCTTGGCGGCTGCCAGGTCGATTTTGGACTTTATGTGTTCCTCGGTTTTAAGCGCCGGCAGAATGATCTCGTAAACCGGGATCGTAGTTGCTACCGACCAGTTGTTCATATTTATCAGCCTTTCCCTGTTAAATATAACAGGCGCATATACAGTCAGTTGAGGCCTGTTATCATAGGAGTATTTATAAACGCCGGAATTTAGCGTATTCTGCAGAGCGCTCAGATTGGTAAGGTTGGGTATCCCGGTAGTTGTGAAATCCATCCATCCAACATAATTATGCTGCGGATGGGCGATAATTAATCCTTTCACAACATCTTTCAGATAATCGCCATTTTCCACAATTCTGCCGTTCGGTAGTATATTTGACCTGTAAAGGTCGGTTGAATCCTGCTTTAAATCTGCGATTTCACCGGTTATTTCCTGCAAATAGGCATAGCCGAATTTGCCGAATTTGAAATCATTGACCAGCTTCATTATATGCAGCCAGTCGAAATCGACCACCAGCACACCGGCGAAAGCACCGTTATTGAAAATTGCGGTGCCACACCTGATGGAAGCATTCGTAAGCCTGTTAACATAGTCATCATTTGCCAGTTTGGAAGCCAGCAGATTGGAATTTCGTTCAGTGCCATCGGCGGCGCTTGTATTTATTTTGGCAATTAGCAGCTTGTCCCGATACTCAGACGGATTGAGCATTATTCGTTCGAATATTTGCTGAATTGCCAGGTCGGCGTTATCTGTTATATCTCCCCGCACCGATGCCTGATTGGTCTGGTCGATATAGTGGATGCGCCGGCTGGTGTCGTCTCGCACGGGAAGTCCCACAATTACTTCCCCCCGGCGATTGATGACATAGATGCTTTTATAAACAGGCCGGGAGATGGTCTGGGCCGGGTGGGGTTCTACATCGCTGCTCCTGATATCGGTGGGGTCATGTACAGTGCCGATATGCAATTCGAGGAAACGGCGGTATATATTTTCGTCCACCGGCTCCCGGCTCAGGGCAATAATATCGCTCGTCCTTGTATCCAGCGATTCATTGAGCCTTTGTGATAGGGTTACAGTATGTGCCAGCAGTTGTTGAGCTGCCAGATCGGTTAGTGCCTCACGGCTTTGTTGTGAGGCGGTCAGACCCATTTCCGTGGCATCGGCTATGGCAGATTGACCAAGTTCCCGGGCTTCTTTTAATCCGAGCAGACCAACTACCAATATCGGTATAACCGACATTGATACAAGCGCTGTAATGATCAGGTTGTTAAATCTCCTGGTCTGCAAGGGTTTCCTCCACTAAACCGGGTATTCTTTCCTCCGACTCGGCAATCCGGTTAAAAAGATGACCTTTTTTCTTGTATGCATTAACGAAGGCATCAATCACATCGGGATCGAATTGCTTGCCCTTTTGCAGGAGCATCTCAGCGACGGCTTCTGCGGGAGTCCTGGCCTTGCGATAAGGACGGTCAGTAGTGATGGCGTCGTAGCTATCTGCTACTGCAATAATGCTGGCGCCCAGCGAGATATGTTCCGGTTCCTCCACGTTGCCTGTCAAAGAATCATAAGCTTCGGCGACGTGCAAAATACGCGCCCCGCAGTTTATTTGCTTTCCGCAAAGTCCGTCGGGATAGCCGTTGCCGTCATAGCGCTCGTGGTGATGACGCACAATACTGAGGGTCTCCTCATCATTGATGATTGGCCGCAGTATCCTTTCGCCCAATTCACAATGTTTCTTGATATGTTCATATTCCTCATCCGTCAGTGGTCCGTTTTTATTAAGAATGGTTTCTTTGATCCCGATCTTACCTATATCGTGCAACAGTCCTGCCATCCAGATCCTATCGATTTCCTTTTCGCTCATGCCCAGCTCTGCAGCGACAGCCGTCGCAATGAGAGTAACGCGTTGTGAGTGGCCGATGGTGTATTTATCTCTGGCTTCGAGGGCAAAAGCCAGCGAAGTAATCGAATTAAGGAAGGACTGGCGGATTTGATGCGTTTGCTTTTCTACGCGGTCTTCAAGTTCAAGCTGGTATTTGAGGTTCTCCAGCAGCAGGCGTCGTCTATCCAAGGCCCTTTTAATACTGAGATCAAGGAATGTAAGATCGATGGGTTTAGTCAGATAATCATAGGCCCCGAATTGCATGGCTGATATGGCAGTTTCAATATCCCTCTGAGCGGTGATCATAATAACGGCCGTATTGGGAAAGTGAAGTTTGATCACTTGCAAAATTTCCAGCCCCGATTCCCCCGGCATTTTGATATCGAGCAATACAATCTCAAACTCCTGCCGGTTCATCAGGTCCAATGCATCCTTGCCGTTGTAGGCAACCATACATGTATAACCCGAGACTGACAATTTATGTCGCAGCAGTTCCACCACCAGCTCGTCATCGTCAACAATCAGGAAGCGCAAAGCTTCTTGCGGTGAGGAATTAAGGGGAGGGTCGTTTTCCGGCTGCATATAGGTGGGTATTCCGTTCTTCCCGCACATATTTTGCTATCTTAAATACAAAATATAATTTTCTGTAACCAAACAATTATATTGGCCTGAATTTAATATATGATTAAAAAGTAATTAAAAACAGGTAAAATCCGATAGTAAAGTTGACCTAACGTGCTATAATAGTACTTAAGTACTGCATGGGGGGTCGTTGAGGTAATATCACTTGCGCGCAATCCGTCATTTTATCAAAGAAGGCTTCCGGGGGCTATCTGACAACAGACAGGGTGGTTTCACCTACGTCGAGCTGATCATGGTCATGGCGATACTGGGCACGATGACAGCAGTGGTTACCATGAGTACGCAGGACTATGTAGGGGACCACGGCACAAAGGCGGCCCTGGCTGTGGAGAAACAGATTATAGCTACGGCGGCGACAGCCCACCTCAAGGACGGTCGCAGCCTGCCCGTAACCGATTACGATCTTTACCGTGAAAGGTATATTACATCGAAATCCGTGCTGGCCGATTATTACATAGATAGCGACGGCACAATTACCCAGAACCCCCGGTAAAGGGCTGCTCTCCAAATTCGGATAACTTTAAGACAGGTCAGAGTATATATAATAGCGCTTGATTTCGTGCTACAATTAGTACGAAATATGGTGCGGATAATAACCGATGGCAACACGAATCATCACTGTGACCGAGCTTAAAACACGGTTAGGCGAGCTGATCAACGAGCTGGAAGAACAGGGTGTTTCCATTTATGTCACTCAGCATGGCAAACCTAAAGCCGTTTTTCCCCCTACGATGAATATGAGGCCCTGTTGAAAAAAATTGAAGACCTTGAGGATATGCTGGCCATGAAAGAAGCGCTGGCGGCGCCTGAGGGTGAGTCCATCAGCCTGGGTGATTACGAGCGCATAAGAAAAAAGAGAATACGAGGTAAAACTCAGAAGTAAACGCGTACGGGAAGAACTGGACAGGCTGCAGGGCAATGATTATCAGCGTGTTCTATCCAGGTTAAAAGGTTTTGAGGTAGAACCGAGGCCAAAAGGCTGTGAGAAGCTCTTCGATAGTGTTTACCGTGTCAGGGTAGGGGACATCCGTATTATATACAGGGTGACAGATTCGTTGAAGCTTGTCGAAGTAGGAGCCGTCCGGCGGCGTTCCGAGAAGACCTACCGTGATGCCGACGAGTTATTTTGAAGCTGCCTGATTGACCGGCATCTGTCAAAAACCTTATAATCCCTGTAGAATCCGATGCAAGATTTGCACGAAGCCTGTGGCATTTTCGGTATCTATGCCCCCGGAGTAGATGTAGCCCGTGTCACCTTCTTTGCTCTCTATGCCCTCCAGCATCGGGGACAGGAAAGCGCCGGCATCGCTACTACCGAGGGTGGGGAAATCTATATCCACACGGATATGGGCCTTGTATCACACGTTTTTACCGAAGATGCGCTGGCGCGCCTCAAGGGCAATATCGCCATCGGACACAACCGCTATTCGACCACCGGCTCCAGCGTTATCTGCAATGCCCAGCCCGTGATCGTCGGCGCCACCGACCTGAGGCTGGCCCTTGGCCACAACGGCAATATTATAAATTCCAGTACGCTGCGCACCGAATTGGAGGAAAAAGGCTACTCGTTCACCTCTTCAACAGATTCCGAGGTAATCGCTACCCTGATCCTGTCGGCGCCTGAAAAGGAGATGGAAAGCAAGTTGAAATATGCCATGCGGCGGCTGGAAGGCGCCTACTCGCTGGTTGTCCTGTCCAACGACAGGCTGTATGGCGTGCGTGACCCGATGGGTGTGCGTCCGCTCTGCCTGGGCAGCTTCGATGGCGGTTGGGTGCTGGCCTCTGAGACCTGCGCCCTCGACCATATCGGCGCCCAGTTCGTCCGGGAGATCGAGCCGGGCGAGATCGTGACGATCGACGGCAACGGGGTACGCAGCACGCATATCGAGAGCAAGCGCCGGGCGCTGTGCATCTTCGAATATATTTATTTTGCCCGCCCGGACAGCGTCCTTAACGGCAAGCTGATCTATACCGCCCGCGAGAAGATGGGCGCCATCCTTTCCGCGGAGCATCCCGTGGTTGCCGACATGGTCATGGGCGTGCCGGATTCTGCTACGGCTGCCGGTATCGGCTATGCCCGGGCTTCGGGCATCCCCTATCACGAGGGACTGCTCAAAAACCGTTATGTGGGGCGCACCTTTATCGAGCCGGACCAGCGGTTACGCGAGCTGGGCGTGCGGCTTAAGTTCAATCCGCTTTCGCAGGAGATTTCAGGCAAGCGGCTGATCGTAGTTGACGACAGCATCGTGCGCGGGACGACCACGCCGCGTGTTATCCATATGTTGAGAAAAGCGGGCGCCAGAGAAGTGCACATGCGTATCTGTGCGCCGCCTATCCGCCATCCCTGCTTTTTCGGTGTTGATATGGCAACGCGCTGGGAGTTGATCGCTGCCCAGAAATCAGTTCAGGAGATCAAGGATGCAATAGGCGCCGACTCGCTGGGCTATATCAGTATGGACGGCCTGATCGAAGCGGTGGGGTTGCCCAGGGAGATATTCTGTGCGGCTTGCTTCACAGGAGATTACCCCACACCAGTCCAGCTTGAAATGGACAAGCTGCAGTTGGAAGCTCTGCCTTCGTCTTCTTCTGTGAGGAGCCTGAGTGAAATTGAAACGTAACAAAAGCGCTTATGCCCAGGCCGGCGTTGATATTACCGCCGCAGACAAGACCAAGGATTTGATCAAAGAGCTGGTGCGTCCCACCTTTGGCCCCGAGGTTCTCACCGACACCGGCCATTTCGGCGCATTCTACAAGCTGAGAAAGTATGATGATCCCGTGCTTGTATCCAGCGCGGACGGTGTAGGCACCAAGCTGAAGATAGCCGCGCTGATGGATAAGCACGATACGGTGGGCATGGACCTGGTCAACCACTGTGTGAACGATATACTGTGCTGCGGCGCCAGCCCGCTCTTTATGCTGGACTATATTGCCCTGGGCAAGCTGGTGCCGCACAAGGTGGCCGCCATCGTCGGCGGCCTGGCCCAGGCCTGCAAGGAAGTCAACTGCTCCCTCATCGGCGGAGAGACGGCCGAGATGCCCGGCATGTACAGGGCGGCGGATTATGACCTGGCCGGTTTCATCGTTGGCGTGGTGGAGCGGTCGAAAGTGATCAAGGGAGATAAAATCGCAGAGGGCGACGTTATCGTCGGGCTGCCATCCAGCGGCCTGCACACCAACGGCTACTCGCTGGTGCGCAAGGTCTTCGGCACAGACCGCGATGCGCTTACACTCAAAGTGTTCTATCCCGAGCTGGGCATGACGCTGGGCGAGGCGCTGCTTCAGCCGCACCGCTGCTACTATAACGACTTAAAGCCGTATCTGGAAAGGATACACGGCCTGGCTCATATCACCGGCGGCGGATTCATCGGTAATATCCCCCGCATATTGCCTGCCGGTGTTTCGGTCAAGATAAACCGCTCGTCCTGGCAGGCGCCCGCATTGTTTGACCTGATCCAGAGCAGGGGCGCCATCAAGGATGCCGAGATGTTCCGCGTCTTCAATATGGGCATCGGCATGGTGGTGATCTGCGACAGGGGCGCTGCAGACGAGATTATGGCCGCTTCGGCCGGGGCATGCCTGATCGGCAACGTGGTCAAGGCCAATGGCAGCGAAAGAGTAATAATAAATTAGACGGAGGAGGAACCATGCGCGCCATACTGAGCGTTTCCAACAAGGCAGGTCTGGTTGATTTTGCCCGCCAGTTGCAGGATATGAAGGTGGACATCTTCAGCACGGGCGGCACCAGGAAGTCGCTGATCGAAGCCGGCCTGAAAGTGCGCGGCGTTTCGGATATTACAGGCTTTCCTGAGATACTTGACGGGCGTGTCAAGACTCTGCACCCGCATGTTCATGGCGGCATACTGGCGCGCCGTGACCTGGAACAGCATATGCGGGAGCTGGAAAAACACAAGATTACCCCGATCGATATGGTCGTAGTCAACCTCTATCCTTTTGTTGAGACGGTCGCCAGGGCCGGTGTGACCCTTGAGGACGCTCTGGAAAATATCGATATCGGCGGCCCCACCATGATCCGGGCGGCGGCCAAAAATTTCCCCCACGTGCTGATCGTGGTCGATCCGGCAGACTATGGCGCTGTGGCGGAAAAATTGAAGGAAGGCAAGATCGATCTGCCCTTCCGCAAGAGACTGGCTCAAAAGGCCTTCCAGCACGTGGCGCTGTATGATACTGCTATCTCACAATACCTGCTGGAGGGAGAGAGTTTCCCCTCCGGCCTGACGCTGTCGCTGGAAAAGGCCTACAACCTCCGCTACGGCGAAAATCCGCATCAGCCCGCTGCCTTGTATGTGGAGAAGGTGGCCGGACGCAAACCCTGGGGCATTACGCAGGCCAAGCGTGAGAGCGGGCCTGAGCTTTCCTTCAATAATTTCCTGGACCTGGACTCTGCCTGGAATGTGGTGAGCGATTTCGAGGAACCAGCTGTGGCGGTGATCAAGCACACCAATCCCTGCGGGCTCTGCTGCAATAATGATCTGGTCGAGGCTTACAGAAGGGCGCTGGCGGGCGATCCCATAGCTGCCTACGGCGGCGTCGTCGCCGTTAACAGGGTCATGGATATCGCACTGGCTACCGAGGTGGACAAGACGCATTATGATGCCATCATCACGGCGGGCTACACTGAGGAGGCGCTCAAGCTGCTGGGGCGCAAGAAGAGCCTGCGTCTGGTGTCGTTCCCGCAGGCAGCGCGGGCGCCCCAAGAGCGGTTGATCGAGTTCCGTACCATCACCGGAGGCTTCCTGGCGCAGATGAAGGATTTCTTTACAGAAGAGGAGTTCAAACCCAAAGTCGTATCAAAACGCCAGCCGACCGCCAGGGAATGGGATGACCTGTTCTTTGCCTGGAAAGCGGTCAAGCATATCAAGTCCAACGGCATAACGCTGGCCAAGGATCGTACCCTGATGGGCATGGGCGCAGGTCAGCCCAACCGTTCGGTGAGCTGTCGGATAGCCCTGGAGAGGGCCGGCGAGAGGTCGCCGGGCTGCGTGCTGGGTTCGGATGCCTTTATCCCCTTCCCCGACACGGTGGAGCTGGCGGCCAAAGGCGGCGTGACGGCTATTATCCAGGTCGGAGGGTCGATCAGGGACAAGGAGGCTATCGAAGCTGCCGACAGCCATAACATGGCTATGGTGTTGACCGGCGTGCGCCATTTCAGGCATTAAGCCCGAAGTTGTACAATATGGGAAGGGGATAGAGCTATGATAATAGTCAATATAGATACCTTCAACCTGGCGCGGCAGCAGCTTGCCGATCCTTCGACCAGGCAGGAAGGCCTGGATACGCTGAAAAAGATACTCGATATCAAGCAGGCCCATCTCTGGAGGTCGGAGGCCATTGCGCCCTGCTGCGGTAATCTGAACGGTTTCGCCTGCCAGCTTAACGAGGAAACAGCCCTGCTGGAAAAGGTCATCTCAGTGGTGGAAAGCGGCGATCTGGCACAGGCTGATCCCATTCTGGACCGGCTGGCGACGTTGATCAGCTTTAGTATGGAGAAGGAAACACCCGAGCTGATCGAGGGACTGACCGGCGCGATCCCTGCGCCCACACCAGTTCAAAGGCAGCCTTAGCATTATATTTAACCACCAGAACCCCTGGGATTTTGGTTGCGATGAGGTTGTAGATTATCTTGAGACAGGCTGTCACAGGGCAGTCACCTGGCTAAAGTCGAGCAATTGCGTAATGCTGCCGCCGTCTACAGGAGTAAATATAAAGCGGATTATTTCAGTGGCCTGTACATGGCGCACGAAGCCCTGGGTCTGGGGTGGCAGCGGGGCGGAGCGAGAATGATGTCTCACCTGAACGCAGTCAGACAGCATGAGGTCATGTTGCTGGCGAATCGGCTGGATGACTCATTTGCGCAGTGCATATATAGCGTACTCGCAGGTTACCGTGACAGGCTGCAGGTGAAATCGTTTAACCTTGCCCTGGCCTTCCCGCCTCTCGGCGATGTGACAGGATGGGAAGATTTTCCCCTGGTCGCTCGAATAGTGGACCGCGGCGATACCGCGGACCTCTCATCGGATATCAGCGCTATGGAGCTCTATGGCGCCAGCGTCGTTACCAGCGACCCCTTCCGCACGGCTGGAATCCTGCGCAATGTGTAAATCGCTCCGGGCATATAATGTGAGCCGGTTGCCTGACGTTATCGTCAGGTAAGATATACTTGTAACCTTCAGCTATAATACTGAAAAGGGAATATCGATGAGCGTTCATAAGCATCACACTGCCGGTGTGGCCGGCAAGTTGAAATATGGCATCATAGTCACAGCCTTAATATTCGCTGCCGAGGTGGCCGGTGGACTTCTCTCCAACAGCCTGGCGTTGCTGAGCGATGCCGGTCATGTGCTGGCAGACGGCGTGGCCCTCCTGTTAAGCTGGTACGGCGTCAGGCAGGCAGAGCGGCAGCCCAGCCACAAAATGACCTTCGGCTACCACCGGGTGGGGGTGGTGATCGCCATTGTCAATGCGGTGAGCATTGTCGCCATTGCCGGCGTTATCATCTTTGAAGCCTACCAGCGTTTCCAGTCACAACCGGAGATCAACAGCGGATTGATGCTGCTGGTGGCATTGGTCGGCCTGGCGGCCAATGTATTTGTGGCAATCTGGCTGCACGCCGACCGCAATGAGAACATCAATGTGCGCAGCGCCTTCTGGCATGCCGCCGGGGATGCGCTTGCTTCAGTGGGTGTGATCGTGGGCGCTGTCGTCATCATGTTCAGCGGCCTTTACTGGGTGGATGCAGCCGTCAGCCTGCTGATCAGTCTCATTATCCTGACGTCCGCCTGGGCCATTTTCAGGGAGGGGATGCGCATATTGCTGGAAGGGGCGCCCCGCCATCTCGATGTCAGGGAGATTGCCGATACTCTCAGAAGCCTGCCTGAAGTCAAAGATGTGCATGACCTGCACGTCTGGAGCATATCATCCAATCTGCATGCCCTGAGTTGCCATGTTACGGTGGACGACGTATCCGTAAGCCGCTCCGAAGAGATACGGCGGCGTATTGAAGAGGTGGCCAGGGAAAAATACGGCATCGGGCACACGACGATACAGGTGGAGTGCAACACCTGCGGCAATGGCGAGTTGCTATGCCGTCTGAACATCAGCGAAGAAGACCATGATCATCAACATTGACGCAGTAATGGTATTATGGACGCCATAGTCATACTGGAGAAATAGCATTAGAAGGATCGTTAATATCGCTCACCGCGGATTCCACCGGGACTTCCCCGAAAATACGCTGGAGGCTTTCGAGGCAGCCGTGCTGCTGGGCGTCGACGGCGTTGAGTTCGATGTGCACGAAACGGCCGACGGCGGGTTCTTCGTATTTCACGATGATGAACTGGATGGTAAGAAACTGTCTTCCATGACGACTGACGAGGTTTGCAAGGTGCGGATCGGGGATAATTACATGGTTCCGTCGCTGGAAGATGCCCTTGAAGCCTGCGGCAGGCAGATGATCCTGATGGTGGAATTGAAGCAGGTTCGATCATTGGAGAACCTGCTGGAGACGCTGCGGGCCGGGGCTGACATGAAGATGGTTGTCATCGTTTCCTTTAACAGCAACCTGATTAAGAAGCTCGATGCGATCGCCCCGGATGTCATGAAAGCGGTTATCGGGGATCAGGCGCAGAAGGGCGGCAAGGCCAGATTACTGCAGGCGCCCTTCGGCGTGATCAGCCTGAGGCCTCGCGAGATGGATGCGGACAGGATAGCCGCTGTGCACGCATCGGGCGGTATGGTATTTGCCTGGGACTGCCCGGACGCAGACAGCGTCAGACATGCCCTTGATTTTGAGATCGACGGCATCATCTCCGACTTCCCCGATATCGTGATCGAGAAGGCCATGTATGAGAACTAACACTATTTATTGCGGGGATTGTCTCGATATACTCAGACGCCTGCCGGATGCCTGTGTCGACCTGATCTACATCGATCCTCCCTTCGGGTCCAACCGTGACCATGCCGTGATGGGAAAGGCGCACAGGAGGTTCAATGACAGGTTTGAGGACGTCGACGCCTATCTTGAGTATATGAAGCCACGCCTGCTTCAGTTGTACCGTGTGCTTAAGCCCAGCGGCAGCTTTTATTACCATTGTGACTGGCATGCTTCGCACTATGTGAAAGTGCTGCTGGATGGGGAAGACCTTTTCGGTTACCGCAATTTTCAGAACGAGATCGTATGGTGTTACAAATCGGGAGGCGCCAGCCCGGGGAAGCGCTTCAGCCGCAAACATGACATCATTCTGTTTTATACCAAGACGGACCGCTATACCTTTCATGGTTTGCGGGAGAAGTCCTACAACCGTGGTTTCAAGGCTTACCGCTTCGAGGGTGTGGAGGAATATTGTGATGAGGCCGGCTGGTATACGCTGGTCGGAATGAAGGATTACTGGGAGATCGGAATGGTGGGCCGCACCAGCGGCGAGAGGCTGGACTACCCGACACAAAAACCCCTGGCCCTGCTGGAACGCATTATAGCAGCCAGCAGCAACGAGGGCGATGTGGTGCTGGATGCCTTTTGCGGCTGCGGCACCACGCTGGCTGCCGCCGAAAAACTCAAGCGCAAATGGATCGGTATGGATATCTCTCCTGTTGCCTGCAGCCTGTCCAGGCTCAGGCTGGAAGGGGACTACGGTATTAAAGTCAATTTACAGTTCAAGTAATCAATTAATATAAACAAAATTTGAGCCAACCGGTTACTGACAGTTGTTATACCCATATGCTATATATATTAGCGATGACTTGGGTGCGGCCTGAGCGATAATACTACTTAGCGGCAGACTGTGTGTCTGCCGCATTCCTTTTATGGAGGATGGAATGCGGGTATGTGTTTTTGTTGATGGTGAGAACTTTCGCCATTCTATCGTTGAGCTTTTCCCATCTTTTAATGAAGCGGACTACTTACCTAATGGTGATTGGGCAAAACTTTTTGATTGGATTGTCGAAAAATCTATTGAGGGTGAAGGTAATCGTATCAGGACGTACTGGTATGTTATTATTACAGGAAGAATGTCCCGCGCTGGGTGCCGCGGCTGACCCGCTGGACGGGCAACACTACTGATAAT
>DKFA01000091.1 GCA_002452695.1 Dehalococcoidia bacterium UBA6808 | reverse complement strand
TCAAGTTACTGATCAATCAGTAACCATATTCAAGATTATTATATAATGGGAAATTCAATGAAGTCAAAGAACATCCGCACGTATAGTAACAATGAAAAACTGGTGGAGGAGCGACGCGAACAGATCATCAGGTGTGCCATGAGGCTGTTCAATAAGAAGGGCTTCGACGGCACCAGTATGCGCGACCTGGCCGCGGCCTGCAAGATGACGTCGGCCAATCTTTACAACTATATTGCAGAAAAGGATGACATCATCCATCTTATCATGCAGCAGGGCGATGCTACCAGCCATGAGTTTATCAGGGAAGCTGATGCGACCTTGAAAAGCCTGGGTCCCGAAAAGGCGCTGGTCAGGACCATCGAGCAATACTTCAGGTTGATAGACAATAGCCGGGCAGGGGTAACATTCCTCTACCGGGGTATCGCAGCTTTCAAGGAGGGTATTCGCGAGGGCGTGATTACCAGGGAGGCGGATGAAACTTCGGCCTTCCAGCGCATCCTTGAAAAGGGCTGCCGCGAGAAGGTCTTTGCCGTAGATGATACCAGGCTGGTTGCGGATAACATTGTATCGCTGGGGCAGATGTGGGCGGTCAAACATGGCAACTTTGAAAAGCGTTACACCATTGAAGACTATATCAGGATGCAGACGCAAGGCGTCCTCAAACAGGTGTTGCGGAAAACGCGCTGATTGTATCGGGCGCCGCAGCTTGTTATGATTGGCTCGTATAAATATGGTTAACGAGGCTTTAAACCGCAAGATTTTCCTGACAGACAGTGAATTCGCAGAGCTGTTCGGACCGCAAATAACTTACCTGGTCAGTGTCATGAATAAAACTGCGGCTGAGGTGTGCCCACCCTGCGATGGGTGGTGTTGTAAAAATATTCATTGCGTTTTCTATTATGATAAGTTCAGCACATGCCCCATCTTCGATATACGCCCGCGGGAATGCCGTTATCATTTCTGCAACGATGTCTTTAACCGTGCACCTCTGACTAAGGAGGAAAAGGACCAGATGCAACAGCCCGTGGAAGAGCTGGTCTGCGGTGACCGTGGCGAGATAGCCAAATTGTTCTTTCTCTTTCCCGAGTTTCCCCTGGATGAGAAAGGTCCCTTTGGCCTCCAGGTTGCTGATGACGTGGCCTTGATCAAAGATGACTTCCAGCGGGGAGCGATCGATGAGCCGGCCGCCTTCGCTCGCATCCGGGCTTTATGCAGGGAAGACAGTTTTTCTCCCGTTGCAATGACCTGGCAGAACGGGGAGAATTAACAGAAAGCGAAAATAGCAGCCATTATCCCAGAAAGACCGCGCCACGCGCTGCACGTCCTGTACATCCAACATGTAGTATTCTGAAGGGGTCAGGCCAGCACCAGGTCGAAGATGTATTTCTTGATGCGTGTTGTATACTCGCGGTAAAAGAAGGCCGTGTTGTCGATGATATACTGCTGTTCGATACCAAGCATGGAGGAGATGAACAGCGTGGCAATAAAGTGCTCATCAACGTCGCGGAAGGCGCCATTTTCCTTGCCTGCCCTGAGGATGCCCACCATGGTCTCACGGTAGCCGCGGTATAGCTTGCTCATAATGCGCTGCATGCGCTCATTGAACTTGATCTGGGTCAGGAAATCATAGGTGACGTAGAGGTATTCACGCTCTTCCTCGACCAGGTTGAAGGCCTGGTTCATGAAGATGTCGAGCTTTTCCTTGGGATCGGCTGTCTGGTCGATGGCTTTCTCGGTAGCGATGCGAATGTTCTGCTGCATCTCGCGCAGCAGGATGACCAGCATGTTTTCCTTGTCCTTGAAATAGTAATGAATGAGCCCCGAGGAGAC
Source organism: Dehalococcoidia bacterium UBA6808 (assembly GCA_002452695.1). Taxonomy (GTDB): domain Bacteria; phylum Chloroflexota; class Dehalococcoidia; order GIF9; family UBA5629; genus UBA6808. The sequence continues at coordinate 12,774 of DKFA01000091.1, read as the reverse complement.
GCCCGCGCGCTGGGCGATATCCATCATGGTAAAGTTGTAATAACCCTTTTCGGCTACAATCTCATAGGCTGCCCTGGTTATCTGCTTTCTCCTGTAGGAGGCGATCTGTTTGCCTCGCTGTACACGGTTCATGTGGTTAGCCCTGGCCACCGGGGCCTGCATGACAGGCATGACCTTTTTCCTGCTGTGCGCCATTACTAAGTCCTCTTTGTCAAATTTATCCGGTTGGCAGTTGTATTGCCGGGATTAATAATTGTATCGTCAATCAATAATCGGTTATCTAATCATATATTAAATAGCTGGATATGTGAAGCATCCGGAATATAACAGCCGTGGATGAACGATTGACATCAATTGGCATCTTTTCTACGGAAATGATCTATTATATAGTATTGCTTGTCTATTGAAAAAGACGGGAATAATGTCCGTTACTGTATCTGATAAATCTTAAAGATGTGAGACACTGAAATACCTTGCAGGGAGTGTGAACGGGCTATACGATGATTACGCTGCCGTATGTTTGTGGGCTGGGTTGGGCAACTGTTGCTGCGGATTTTTCCTGTCAAACCACGCTGTTGTTTATTTGGAAATATTACTGTTGGGTGGTGATCACCGCCCAACAGTAATTTAATGCTTTGCTTGCTTTCTAAGACCTATTTTTTATCGATCCATACGTTGGCAAGCTGATACCAGGAGAAGGTTTGCGGCGGATCGGCCGCGTTGTCCCAGCCTTTTACCCAGGGCTGCGTGATATGAGTATTATAATTGTAGTACAGAGGTATTACCGGGACTTGCTCAGCCAGAATCTGCATGATTTCCTTCGCGTATTTTTGGCGTTGTGCAGTATCAGTGAAGTTCTGGGCCTCGAGAGCCAGCAGTTCATCGACTCTTGCATTGCTGAATTGCGCACGGTTGTAGGCGCCTTTGGTCTTGTACATAGGGGAAAGATTTGAATCAAGTTCAGGCTGCGTCGCCAGCACTACCGAGGTCATTAGTTCGAAATCACCGGAGCGTATCTTTGCAACATAGTCTGCCTGGCCTACTGGTACTATTGTGATATCCACTCCAACTTCCTTGAGCATGGCCGCCAGCGGCTCGACAGCCCCGCCCCAGGCATCCATGCGGGTAGTATGCTGAACCATGGCTGCCTTGAAGCCGTTGGGGTAGCCGGCTTCAGCTAACAGGGCCTTGGCCTTTGCGAGGTCTTTTTTAGGCAACTCGGCCACCGGTCTTGCTCCATAGTCGGCAAAAGCGGTTGGATGGAGGAAATCTGTGCGTGCCCCAGCTCCATCGAGCACTGCCTGGATCAGGCCGTCATAATCAATAGCATATTGCAGCGCCTGCCTGACCTTGACGTTAGCCCAGGGCTTGTCTTTCATGCCGAGGTTAAATACAAGGCCGCTACCTAACAGCGCTATGCCGGGCACCAAGTTTGCACCCGGCACGCTGTTCTTGATCAAATCGGCACTGGTCTTGCCTTCAATAACGCGGTCGAGCTGGCCTGCACGGAATGCTGCGAGGCGCGCTGACGGGTCAGGCATGTATATGCATTCAACACTGTCCAGGTAAGGTTTGCCCTTGATCCAGTAGTCGGGATTGCGCTTAAAGGTTATTCCGCTGCCCTTAGTGTACTTGTCTATAATGAACGGGCCGGTGCCGATGATATTTTTAGGATTGCCGGCGCCCCCTTCCTGCTCAATTGCTTCACGCGCCAGTACGCTGGTATTGGGACCGGCCAGGCTTGTCAGCATGGCGGGGTCGGGAGTTTTCATGACAAGTTTAAGCGTGTATTTGTCAGGGGCTTCGACACTGGCTATAGAAGCCATATAAGGAGCCATTGGCGACTTGGTCTTGGGGTCCTTGATCCGTTCCAATGAGTATTTGAAGTCGGCTGCAGTGCATTCCCTGCCGTTGACAGGCGGCAAGTTCTGGAACTTGACCCCCTTTTGCAGGTAGAACGTATAGCTCATGCCGTCGGGAGCTATCTCCCATTTCTCTGCCAGATGCGGTACGAGTTTGGGGGCCTCGTCGTTCTTTCCGGACCACCTTACAAGCGTATCGCCGTACAGATAGCCCAGCGCACGGTCGATGATGCTGGTGGACATGATGGAATCAAGAGTGTTGATATCCATGTTGTACGCTACCCGCAGCGTGCCTCCGTATTTGGGGCCTGCATCAACCGCCGGTGCGACCGCAGGCTTGGCCGGTGCAGCAGAGGAACACGAGGTGATAATCAGGATCGACGCGATAATCAGTGCCAGTAGTACCTGGAATTTGCCGTGATACAGAATCTTTTTCATTACAACCTCCTTTTTTTATTTGGATCAGCGTCTCAGCTTGTTATCAGTTCAGGCACATTCATGTTTATCCCATGGCTGCCGTTCGCCCCTTTGCAGGGCAGTCTCCATGCGCGCAAGCCCGTCCTTGAGCTTATTTAACTCCTTGGCTTTGAAATCGGGGTCTTTTAATGCCTGGTATACTATGGCGCCCTCGGCCTGGGCGGGTAGAGGAAGATCTGTCAGATAGCAGATCGTGGGTACGATATCGACCAAGCTGACATTGCGCTCCAGTCTGTAGCCTTTCTTGATGCCGGGCCCGGTGAAGGTGAGCAGGCCCTTGAGGGAGCCGACGCCCCACTCCGCTGTCGGCAATATGTTGCCGTGCTGACCGGAGAACCAGGGGTAGAGCGCACACACCACATCTCCAATGCGGTCCCCGTATAATCCGAGTATACGTGCGTCTTGCTTGGCCAAAGCCAGGGCCACCGGACGTTTGCCGGTGGCCGGATCAACGTAAGTCAGCAGTGCATCGATGATTTCCTGCTGGACCTTCTGATAGTCTTTCGGATCGACGATACCTTCCGGATCGCGGCCTTTAAGATTGATATAGATGTAAATGCTGCGCTGGGGGAAGCATTTTGATTTGCTGGCGTCGGGTATCAGATAGACGCCTCTGCTCTCTTGCTGCAGGCCTTCGCCGCGGCCCTGTACGCTATCCGGTACGATAGGAGCAGCCTGGCTCTCCTCCATTACGGTCAAGCCGGCAGACGTTAATAGTCCGTATGCATCAAATGGGGCGCCGTCAGGTACAGCGCCGTGGTCTGAGGCCAGTATTACCAGCGTATCCTTATCCAGTACCTTGAGTATCTGCTCGATCATGCGGTCCTGTGCCTGGTAGATCTTGAGGTGTGCATCCCAGGCGGCATTGCGCCGCGCTTCGTCTTTGGTAATGTTGGGATCCATATCAGTCAGTATCACGTGGTATGACCAGTCGGGGGAGTGAGCATGCATGAAGAACAGGTCCCACTCGTGCTTGCCTAGCAGGGTGGAGGCTGCATCAGCCAGCCACTGTGTATAGTATTCGTTGATTTCGACATAAGTATCCAGGTCATACCATCCCACGACATAGCCTAGGATGCCGCCGCCCGGAGCCAGTATGCCCAGTTCTGAAGTAAGTTCTGAAGCTATTTCCGGAGGATTGCTCCATCCTGACGTTGTGCCCATCGGGCTCAGGTAGAGCCGCATGTCTTCGGCATCGTCGGATAGCTCGACCAGCTTGCAGCGGAAGAAGACCTCACGTTCAGACCCGTCGGCCATTTTAATATTGGTAGTAATTTTGGGGCTCCATTCGCCCTTGCCCAGTGTACAGAATGAAGCTTTGAGGTCTCTCGTTGGAGAGAGCGTTACCCGGTCATAACTGCTGTTGCCTGATTGGCGTGCCAGTACATACCAGTTGGCTTCAGGCGGTTTCTCTTCTGCACTGCGGAAGTTTACCCTGGCTTCAAGCTCTAACGGGTCCGCTTCACCTTTGGGCAGATTTTTCCACCCTTTAGCAGTGTTGAATATGCTGCGGATGGCCCTCGGATAAATGCCGGTGGTTATTAGTTGGTCGTTGCAGAAACTGGCCTTGTAGCCCATACCCTGCATGCCCTCGCGGTACTCGCCGATGGAAAGTCCTTTGCCTCCGACTATGATGCCGTTTTTCATCTTGGTAGGCCAGGAGTCGGGATAATTCAAAACGATGCTTTTCTTGCCGATTTTATCAGCCGCGTCCCACAGGAACTCCGCCAGACAATGTTCGCTACCCCAGGATTGATAAATATTCGCATTGCTGGGCGTTGTGCCCGGCTTATGGAAGTGCAGGTCGGTGATGCCGTGCGTGCCGGGCCAGGCGCCGGTGGCGATTGACGCCCAGTTGGGTGGCGTGATAGTCGGGTAAGGCACTAGGCAGTTATCTGCTATCACTCCCCCCTCGATCAGCTTTTTGAATGTGGGCAAATATCCGTCTTTAATGTGTTTTTCGATCAGATGCGGTTCGGCGCAGTCCAGTCCTATTACCGCAACTTTCTTTGGTGTGTTGGCCATGATCAGTCTCCTTGTCTTTATATTTTGGGAGCAGGACTATTCAAACACTCCGGCAACTAGGTAATTAATGTATTCTTCTTCGGTCATCCTGAGCAGTTCACGGCAGACATATTCATTATTTTCCCCAATTTCGGGCGGCGAAAAGCGAAATTGGGCGGGGGTTTTTGACAGTCTGTAGGATGGCCCGTTATATGGGAACCTGCCGAGCTCACTGTAATCGTGATACCAGAAATGTCCACGTGCCTGAAGCTGAGGGTCGTCGAAAATATCTGCGGATGATTCAACCGGGCCGGCGGCCACGCCGGCTGCCTGCAGCTTCTCCATCACCTCATCGCGGGTAAAATTGATGGTCCAGGATTCAATCAAGCTGTTAAGCGCCGCCTCGTTTTGCTTTCTGCCTAGGAGCGTGGCAAATTTGCTGCTGGTTGCCCATTCAGGCTTGCCCATGGCTTCGACCAGTGCCTGCCATTCGCCATCATTGAAGGTGGCAATTGTGCACCATTGGTCGTCGCCCTTGCAGCGATAAGCTCCGTGCGGCGCCGCGTAGGGGCACTCGTTACCCATCCTGCCTGTTTCAATCCCGTTCGCGGTATATTGCAGCAGCGGTGTGGCAATAAACTGCAGGCTGGTTTCAAGCTGGGCGCTGTCCAGGTATACGCTCTGGCCGGTGCGGTCGCGGTATTCCAGCGCGGCCATCAGGGCGCTGGCGGAAAAACGTGGTGTGACAAGGTCGGTATAACCTACGAAGGGATTAACCGGGCTCCTGTCAGGCCAGCCTGTGAAATTGGTAATGCCGCATTGCGCCACCCCCATCACACCGAAGCCAGGCTGCCTGGCATGAGGACCCGTCTGCCCCAAAAAGTTAGATTCCAGAACAATGATGCGGGGGTTGATCTTGCGCACGGATTCGTAGTCCAATCCCCAGTGGTCCACTGTGCCTACCGTGAAGTTATGCGCCATGATGTCTGCCCAAGCTACCAGTTTCCGGGCTATTTCAGGGCCTCTTTCGTGCTTGAGGTTAAGCGCCAAGCTATACTTATTGCACATGAAAAAGCCGAACCAGCCGCTGACACCGACACCCTCTCCTCTACGTGGCGGGGCTACCCTCATGCTGTCGATTGATGTGAGTGATTCCACCCGGACCACGGTGGCGCCGTTGTCTGCCAGGAACTGAGTGGCCAGCGGCAATTGCAACTGCCAGCCAAAATCAACTACCTTAACTCCATCAAGTGCACCCATGGCATGGCCTCCTTAAATAGTCCCGCCCTGTTTCAGAATGATCATGTCCTCTGCCTTTAAACCAAGCATGTCCCGGTATATCTCCTCATTATGCTCACCTATCAGCGGGGCACGCCTTTTGATCTTGAGCGGGTCTGCGCCCAGCACTCTCATGAATGCACCGGGGTATAACAGCTTGCCGTCCAGTTCCGGATGGTCGACCTCAACCCAGTACCCTCGGGCTGCAAGTTGCTCATCGTTGACCAAGTCACGCGGTGTGGTTACCGGCACGAGCAGTATCCTTCTCTTAAGGGCCTCGGCGTGCAGTTCGCTTTTGGTTTTGGTCAGGAAAAAATTGAAAAGCGGCACTTGCAGCTTCTCCCAGTCTTCCTTTGTCTGGACGGTAATATTCCAGGTTTTCCAGTCGATACTGTCAAGGTATTCATTCGACATGCCATCGCTGGCAATCCAATCTACCAGTGCTTTATTACTGATCAACCCTGCCTTGTAAAATGTGCTCCAGAAGGCAAAGCTGATAAAGCCGTCCTTGCATGGCCAGACTTGCCGGTTGGGAGCGCTTGAAAGGCCGCCGCGCAGGGGCCCTACCCGTGTTTCCAACCTTTTGTCCAGGTACCAGAAGGGATTGGCGTTCATGGTAGTGCAGATCAAAGATTCCTGTGCAGACACGTCAACCCATTGGCCCTGGCCGGTTTTCTGCCTGTGATAGTGAGCTACGAGTGAAGCTGATGCAGCATCAGCCCCGGCACACATGAAAGCCTGGGGCGCGCTGATCCTCACTGGTGGGCGGTCAGCATCACCGGAAAGATACATGATCACCGCCATGCCCATGCAGGTAATATCGGCCCCTTTATAATGGCTGTAAGGCCCGGTTTGTCCGAAAGGCGAAATCGAAGTCAGAATAATGCGGGGATTGACCTTCTCCAGCTCTTTGTAGCACAGTCCCAGCCTGTCAAGGTATCCCACCGGGAACGATTCAATAACAAAATCAGCTTTCTCTACCAGCTTTTTAAAGATGGCTTTGCCGTCTGCGGTTTCGATATCCAGAGTAATGCCGCGCTTGTTGAGGTTGTAGCAGAACCAGTTAAGGCTTTTCTCCGGGTCAGGGATATCGTGATAGAATGGGCCGATCTTCCTGGCGGGGTCGCCTCCGGGCTTTTCAATCTTGATCACATCGGCGCCGTAATCACCCAGTATCTTGCCGCAGAGAAACCCCTTATCGTCCGTGAGGTCCAGTACACGGTAAGGTGCAAGCATCGTGTTGGCCCAACCCATTTTATTCATTGCGATCCTCCTGACTGCGATGCCAGCATATCAATACACAAATAAATTCATGCCGCCATCCACGATGATATTGGCGCCTGTAATGTAGGCTGCCCTGTCAGAGGCCAGGAAAGCCACGATATTGCCTACGTCCTGCGGTTGCCCCGGTTTCTGCATAGCGCAACTGTTAAGTATCCTTTCCTGCATATCCGGACGTATCTGGTCGAAAAGTTCGGTGGCAATGGAACCAAGTGATACCGCGTTGGCTGTAACATTGTGTCGGGCGCCCTCCAGTGCAGCGGTCTTGGTCAAGGCTATCAGGCCGCCTTTGGAAGCGGAATAGCCGCATTGGCCGAAGCTGCCCAGCACACCCGACATGGAGGAGATGTTGATGATTCTGCCCCATTTACGTTCGAGCATGGAGCCCATGGTCTCCCTCGTCCAGTAGAAAGGGCCCGAAAGGTCAATGGACAGGGCCTTCTCCCAATCAGGCAGCTGAGGCTTAATAATCGTCCCCAGGGTGCCGACCGCAGCATTATTTACCAGTATGTCTACCTGCCCCAGTTCCCCGTTGATTGTTTTCACTGCATCACTGACCTGTTGAGGGTCACTCTGATCCACCTTGATTGCCAGTGATTTAAGTCCCATGTTTTGTATCTCGCCGGCAACAGATCTGGCCCCCTCGAAGTCCCAGTCAACGCAGGCCACGTGGCAACCTTCTACGGCTAAAGTCAATGCAATATGTCGTCCGTTGCCGCGCTGCTTGCCGGTGCCTGTTACCAGGGCCACTTTATCTTTCAGGAATAGGTCCATACTGTTCTCCTTGCAAGGCTTAAATTAGTTATCCCCCGGCTTCCCAGTCAGGTGTGCCTACTATCGTTATCATCGATGTGGTAAATGGTCCGCCCAGATTGTGGGCAAAGCCAGCCCGGGCATTCTTGACCTGGTAACCTTCTGCCCTGCCCAGGATTTGTCTGGTCAGTTCGCAGATCATACGCACGCCGGTTGCGCCGATGGGGTGGCCGAAACATTTCAGGCCTCCATCGGGATTGACCGGGAACGCTCCGTCGATGGCTGTCCCGCCTGAGCGGACCATGTCGGCTGCTTCGCCATGCTTGCATATACCCATATCCTGCATTGAAAGCAGTTCATTGATGCTGAAACAATCGTGCACAATACCAAAATCCAGCTCTTTGGCGGGATTGGTAATACCTGCATCGTCGTAAGCCATTTTGGCCGCTCTTAGATTGGCCGGAAAGGATAGCCCGGTGAAATCGGGATCATTAAATGGGTTGAGTGAATATACCGAATGCCCGATGCCCTTTATCGTTACGTAGTTGCCAGGCCCAATCATCTCCCTGGCGATCTCTGGCGTGGTCAGGATGACGGCTGCCGCACCGTCGGACATGGCGCAGCAATCGTACAGGCCCAGGGGATACGAAATCATAGGGGCATTGATCACTACCTCAAGGCTTACTTCTTTGCGGAAGTGTGCTAGGGGATGTTTGGCCCCGTTGTGGTGGTTTTTTACCACCACCCGGGCCAGGTCTTCCTTGCTCCATCCCCACTGCTTGAAAGCCCGGACGGCACAGGGAGCAAAAATAGCGGGCATGGAGGTGCCGGTTTGCAGGGGATGTATTTCATTCAAGCCAGGCAGACCGTGTGATCCCTGGTCCATTAATTTTTCCACACCGCATGCCAGGACGATATCATGTATCCCGGCAGCGACCGCATACGCGGCGTTTTTAACCGCATCCATGCCGGTGGCACAGAAATTTTCACATCTTGTGACCGGCTTGCCGTACACCTTCAGCGCTTCCGTAAAGGCTCCGCCTGCAATACCTGAAGAGGTATACTGAGTGCCCACCCAGACAGCCTCGACCTGTTTCTGCAGGTCTACATGAGCTTCGCCACACGCTGTATGAACGGCCTCGGCCAGCAATGCCTTTTCGTCTTTATCCCAGAGTTCGCCGAATCTGGTAACACCTGTTCCAATGATGGCTACCCTGTCTTTAATACCTTTCTTCATGATGTTCTTCCTTATTTATCTGGTTTTGCCCTCCAACCGTAGACGGCAAAGTCGCCTTTTTCATGCAACAATCTCAAGCTGAGTTCCACGGGCACATCGATATCGACTTCCTCAGGTACATTATCGGTCATCTCAATAAATATCCTGCAGCCATCATCGAGGTCGACAATGGCCCTGGTGCAGGGATTGATGCCGTCGCTTTCAGTACAACCCGGGCCCAATAAGAGATCATGGGTATAGGAAAAAACCTTGCCCCTGCGTGAAAGCCTGACATCAACATGGTTGTCCATAGCCCCACACTTGAGGCAGCATATACTGATGGGATATTGCAATGTTCCGCAGTTGTTGCAGCGCATGCCGTAACGGCGCAGGCCCCATTTCTGATCGCGCCAGTACTTGACTATTGAAGGATTGCCTTGCTTTCTCAGTGAGCCCGGTTCTGCGGCTTCCTTGATGGCACTGAAACGTCCGTAAGAACGCACGAGCTTCTTTTTGTTAATGATGCCTGCCCCGGATTCAGTTATTGTGTCCGCCGCCGCGATAGTTTTAATCAGGACGGCATCACATCCGTCGCCGTAGTTGGCACAGACTATATACTGTCCTTCCTTGCTTTTCCCCAATGCACGGGACAGCAGCAGCAGGCAATGGGGAGATCCTGTCAGGCCGACCTGGCTGAACAGCAGGTCCTCGAGTTGTGTTGCCATGTCGAGTTTCAGCAACCGGGCAATTTCAAGTGTACCAGCAGGATCCGGCACGGAGATGACGAATTTGCTGGCGTTGCCGACCGTCAGCCCCGCGGCCGACAGCAGCGAAGATATCGCAGTGGGGACATCCTGCAGGAAACCGCATTTCTTATTGAACCTGGCATCAAAGCTGGAAGGATAGCGGTCCGTTTCACGTCTCCAGACTCCTGGCAGGGCATTGGCTGCAGTGGCAAAACCGTCTATCGTTGCAATCACAGCGCCTTCACCCAGCAATATTGCGGCTGCACCATCACCATAAAATTGCTCTTCCTGGGAACGCGGCGCTGCCGGACGGCAGTCGGCCGCCACAACCAGCACCTTGCGTGCCGTACCCGATTTAACATCGTTCCAGGCGGCCTGCAGCGCCTGCGTGGATGACCTTAAAGTATCGGTAATATCATATGTACGGGCTGTATTTTTCAGGTCCAGGGCAGCAGCTATGAAGGCTGATGATTGTTTTTCCCTGAAAGGGGGTGTGACCGTAGCGAAGTAAACTGCGTCTATTTCACCCGGATCCATGTCACCAATACAATTGAATCCAGCCTCCACTGCCATGGTGACCGAATCTTCATCCCAGCCAGCTACCGATCTTTCTCCACCGGCTGAAAATATCCCGCCTGCTGTTGCAATGGTCTCGCGGGCAATCCGCCATGCCGGGACATATATTCCATAACTAAGGATGCCAGTCATATGTACTCTCCTATATGTTTACGGTGCCCAGATTTTCCGATGTTCGATACTGTCAGCGGAAAATCGCACCTGCAGCGACGTTCCCGATACTGTATTTTCCCCAGACTGGTACGCCATTACTCTCTCTTGACCCAGATTATAATAATAAGTATTATAAATTTATAATGGTGAATATAATTTAACATTTGCACTGGGATTTGTCAATACTCAGTCTCTTCCAATGCAAGATGAGCCTGGAGAGACTATTGATTTCTAACACCGGATGAGCCTGAAACAGGCAGGCATCTCGTTTATGATTGGGACATGCAACTGATCATGAACGATGAAAAGCTAACCACAATAGAACAGGTCAAACAGTTTTTGAAAGGGAGCGAGACACTTAGATTTGAAGGGGTATCGATTGAGGAAAGATACCGCTGGATAGAGTCAGTGCTGGTGAGATTCACGTATCATCGGCTCAGCAGAGCTGAAAAGGGAGTAATCCGACAATACCTACAGAAAGTGAGCGGATATTCCCGGGCACAGATATGCCGACTGATAAGGCAATATTACCAGCAGGGTCGATTGAGGAAGGCAGACTGCAAGAGGCACCGGTTTCCCTCGAAGTATACGCAGAAAGACATCGCCTTGCTGGATAGGACCGATGAACTGCATGATTACTTAAGCGGACCAGCCACCAGGAAGATTATGGAACGGGTATGGGCAGTGTACGGACATATGGACTTCAAGAATATCTCTCAGATATCCATCGCCCATCTCTACAATCTGCGCCAAAGTTTTCTCTATCGTAATCTAACCAAGCGATATACCAAAACCAAGCCGGCAGTGGTGAACATTGGTGAACGGACAAGACCCGATCCAGGAGGGAAACCGGGATATATCCGCGTTGACACGGTACACCAGGGAGACCGGGATGGTGAGAAGGGAGTATATCACATCAATGCTATAGACGAGGTTATCCAGTGGGAGATCCTGGCCTCTGTAGGAAGAATATATGAGTATCACCTGGAGCCGGCTCTGGAAAGCATGCTGGCAGGTTTCCCCTTTGTTATTAAAGGTTTTCATTCCGATAACGGGTCCGAGTTTATCAACAAGACGGTGGCTAAGCTCTTGAACAAGCTCTTGATACGATTCACCAAGTGCCGGCCTCGCCACACCAATGATAATGGCCTGGTGGAGTCAAAGAACGGCTCAGTGGTACGCAAGCAACTGGGTTATACCCATATCCCACAATCGTACGCCTCAAAGATTAACCAGTTTCATGGGGACTACCTGAAGCACAGAGCTATTTGAAGGCTGGCGTGACACTACCACAGCTTGATGACATTGCTAACCAAATGAGCGATAATGAATTTGCAGAAAGGATGGTGAAAGCACGTTCCAATCTCTTCCAACACATCTCTCGACATATAAACAGAGGTGCCTAGGCCTATCCTTTCAGGCTCATTCTTGGATTAGAAAAGACTTACTCGGCGGGGGAAATCTTGAAAGTGAAGGAGGTGAGTTTGGGTTGTTCGTGTGGTCGGGTTAATGTCATGGTTCTGGAAATGTTAGAGAGTAAAACTGTGTTATTATTTTTATAAAACTTGGACTAAATTGGGAACTGTTATGAAGAAAAACACTGATTTAAAGCTAAAAAAGAAGTATGCAGATGGCAACGATTATAAGAAGCGTAAAAGACATTTGATCGTACCTGAGATATTTTCTGCTGTCGCCGATGCCTGGTATAAAAAGGGCATGAAGGCCACTATCAGTATGGAAGATATTGCTGCGGAGATGGGGGGCAGCACGGGTATACTCTATTATTATTTCAAGTCAAAGGGAGATATGATGTACCAGATGCAGCAGTATCTCTTTGAAAAAATGGCTGAGGAATTGACACCGATTTATGAGGACAGGTCCCTCACCGCGCGCCAGCGGCTGGAAAAAGTATTGGCATCTCATATTATGGTGAATTGCAGGTATTGGAAGATTGCGCGAGCCTTGTGGACAGACTACGCTTGGGATATTCAACCGGCAGACTTGGTTTTGATAAACAAGATAAAACGCAAGGAATACATGAACTCGATTCAATCCATATTTGACGAGATTTGTGCGGCAGAAGGACGGGACGCCAGCGATAACAAGTTAAAGGTGATGCTATCAATGAATATGATAGACCAGATCTGGGGTTGGTATGTGGAGGGGAAGGGTTATTCCGCAGACGAGCTGGCAAGGTTAACTGTCGGTTATATTATTAACGGTTTCCTGCCGCTGCAATATCCGTGATTTCTTCTTGATTATCGCGAAGCGGATTTGTATCCAATATTATCTAGATCTAGGCTCTTTCTCAAACTGAGTGGGTAAGGTATACTGTCAAAAAGAAGATAGAAGGAGACCTTACAATGCAAATGCTGGAGTCACTATTTGCCAGGGCGCTGAAACTGGAGCCGCCATGGGAGATTACAAA
>DKFA01000032.1 GCA_002452695.1 Dehalococcoidia bacterium UBA6808 | reverse complement strand
ACGACTTACGCCTGACGGCCTCGGTCAACTGTCCGCCCTCATCATAGCCCACGTAGCCAGGCGGTGCGCCGATCAGCCTGGACACGGTATGCTTCTCCATATATTCAGACATATCCAGCCTGACCATGGCCTTTTCATCGTCGAACAGGAACTCGGCCAGCGCCCTGGCTAGCTCGGTCTTACCCACGCCGGTAGGACCCAGGAAAATAAAGCTGCCCAGCGGGCGGTTGGGGTCCTGTATCCCGGCCCTGGCGCGCCGTACAGCATTGGAAACCGCCCTGATCGCCTCGTCCTGGCCGATGACCCTAAGATGCAGCCTGTCTTCCATATGCAGCAGCTTCTGCACCTCACCTTCCATCAACCGGCTGACCGGGATATGGGTCCAGCGGCTGACCACCTCGGCGATGTCCTCTTCATCGACCTCCTCTTTGAGCAACTGCTGACCTTTTTTATCCGAAAGCTGTTTCTCCCTTTCCCTGAGCTGTTTTTCCAGCTGTGCCAGTGTGCCGTATTTAAGCTCGGCGGCCTTCTCCAGGTTGGCCGATCGTTCAGCCGTCTCAATATCATGTCGCACCTGCTCAGCCCTTTCCTTGAGCTTCTGCAGCTCCTGTATGGCGTCCTTCTCCAATTGCCACTGCGCCTTGAGCGCCCCACTCCTTTCCCTCATATCAGCCAGCTCTTTTTCCAGGTTTGCCAGGCGCTCTTTGGATGCCTCGTCTTTCTCCTTTTTCAGCGCTTCGCGTTCGATCTCAAGCTGCATGGTCCTGCGTTCGACTTCGTCCAGCTCCGCAGGCAGGCTGTCGATCTCGGTGCGCAGCTTGGAAGCAGCCTCATCCACGAGGTCAATAGCCTTGTCCGGCAGGAAACGATCACTGATATAGCGGTGGGAAAGCACGGCGGCAGCCACCAGCGCGGAGTCCTTGATACGAACGCCGTGGTGGACTTCATAGCGCTCCTTCAGGCCGCGCAGGATCGAGATGGTGTCCTCCACCGAAGGCTCTCCCACCAGCACGGGCTGGAAGCGCCTCTCCAGCGCAGCGTCTTTCTCAATATACTTGCGGTACTCATTAAGCGTGGTGGCGCCAATACAGTGCAATTCGCCGCGCGCCAGCATGGGCTTGAGCATGTTGGAGGCATCCATTGACCCTTCAGCAGCACCGGCGCCCACCACGGTATGCAGCTCATCGATGAACAATATGATACGACCATTGGACTGCTGCACCTCCTTGAGCACAGCTTTCAGCCTTTCCTCAAACTCGCCGCGGAACTTGGCCCCGGCCACCAGCGCCCCCATGTCCAGCGCCACAATCTTCTTGTTCTTCAGCCCTTCGGGAACATCGCCGCGTACGATGCGCTGGGCCAGCCCCTCAGCAATGGCCGTCTTGCCCACCCCAGGCTCACCGATCAGCACCGGGTTGTTTTTGGTGCGCCGCGACAACACCTGTATAATGCGCCGGATCTCCTCGTCACGCCCAATAACCGGGTCCAGCTTGCCCCTGCGCGCGGTCTCCGTCAGGTCACGCCCGTATTTTTCCAGCGCCTGGTATTTGTCCTCCGGGTTCTGATCTGTGATGCGCTGACCACCGCGGATGGCAGTCAGCACCTGGTAGATGCGGTCCTTGCTGACGCCTGCACCCCTGAGCAGCGCCGCTGCCGGTCCCTTGTAGCCATCCGCCATCGCCATCAGCAGGTGTTCTGTACTGATATACTCATCCTTCAAGTTCTTCGCCTCGTCGCCGGCAGCATCGGTCACCTGGTTGAGGCCCTGCGAAACAAACGGCTGCGTAACACCGTGCGCCCGCGCCAGCCTGTCTATCTCGGTATTCAACTTTTGCAGCAGGGCCGGCTGGTTAACACCCAGCTTCTCCAGCACCTGCGGAACAACACCGTCCTGCTGAGACATCAGTGCGTTGAGCAGGTGCTCAGCCTCGATCTGCGTATTGCGCTTATCTTCAGCCAGCTTCTGTGCGGCGATAATGGCTTCCTGTGCCTTCTCCGTAAATTTATTTAGATCCATTTGATACCTCCCTTATTCACAAATGCATACTGCACAAACAACCATGTGCTTATAGATTATTTTACAAAACCTAATATATTTTGTCAGGTTTTTGCAGACGCGTATGTAACAGGGGTCACACCGGATAAACAGGCGGGCTATTCGGGAACCATCACAGTACCATAGGCACGGATCATCCAGTTCAGCCTGGTGATGTCAGTGTACCAGATACCGGCTGGGTATTGGGATACAGGCTCGACGATTGTAGCGTAGGGCGGCCTGCCCTGGGCAAGGAAGGAGTGCTCGTTAAAGTTACTGTCGTCCACACCAACATGGACGCCGCGGTGTTTGCCCATCCCGGTTATACCTGTATATAAATACACGTAAAATTTGTTCTCCAGGGTAGCTACAGGCACATTGAAATCGACCCAGACAGGCGGTGCGTAGGGGTAAGCGCTCTTGACCGGGAACTTCTCAACAGCATATGCTTCGTCACTGACGATGGACTTCATATCGCTGTCGAGCACCATCAGGTTGAAGGACTTGCCTTCCCATCCCACACCATAGACCCCACCGCAGATACGCACTTTGTTAAGCGAGAATGGCTTCTGCGGAGGATCAAAACAGATGAGGAAACCGCCGTTGTTGCCGGCCCACAGGGCATCCCTCGGCCGGTCATTATCGTACTTAAGTTCAACTGTTTGCTCCACCATTCCAATTACGGTAAAGGATACAGTCCTCGACCCCAACTGCGCGACGTACTTGCCTGACTGCTTTCGCGCCACTCTGTAGGTCAATGATTTGGAATAGCCGGGCTGAATGGTTATCACATGCGCTTCCTCCTCTTTGCCATTCACAATCAACGGTTCTTCGAAGTTACCCGGCATGCCTCCTGTATTGGCCACCTCAGCGGTCAGGATAACTTCCTGTCCGGGCTGCGCCTTTTGCGGAGAGACATTCAGCGTTAACACGGTGAAGGAGGCCGGAGCCGCCGGCTGCGGCGCTGCACAGGCAGCCAGGGCTGTTATAACCAGTCCTGCGCAAACCAGCATAAAACTGAGAGGTCTTTCAATCATGCCAATTTATCACTGCTGCATTGCCAATGTTTCCAGCATTATATTTAGCCGCTCATGCATCCATCAATAGTAATACCGAGTTGATCGGCCGGAACAGCACCCAATATGGTATTTACCACCGTTTTATCTCCTTTAAATATCTCCCCCGAGATCAGATCCCCTGCTGGCGATATTTTCTTGCCAGTTCACAGTACATATCAGACCCCCCGCTAACCATGGATGCCTTGTCCCCGCTTAAACGCTCTCTCAGCCTGGCCGGACTGCCCATATAGATCGACCCGGGCGGGACATTTTCGTTGGGAGCGAGCAGCGAACCGGCGGCAATAAGGCTGCCGTCCCCTATCTCAGCGCCCTGCAGTAGAATAGCGCCTATCCCAATCATACAGTTGTTGCCTACCTTGCGGCAGTGCACACTCACAGCATGCCCAACAATTACATTATCGCCGATCTCCAGACTGTCGGCCGTATGCAGTACGCAGTTATCCTCGATATGCGTATTCTTGCCGATGACGATCTTGCCGAAATCAGCCCGTACAACTGCGCCCGGCCACACGCTGGAATTTTCGCCGATCTCAACATCGCCTACGATGTAGGCGGCCTCGCTGATAAAGGCCGAAGGATGGATTTTCGGCTTCTTTTCACCCAGATTTCTGATCATGTCATTCTCCTTTATCACAGCCAGAGCTTCCTGCTAGAAGCTATTTTGTCCTTATCCTCATATTTTAATAATAGCAGAACAAAGCTCGCCGCTGATTGAAGGAGACCGGCTCAACCCATAATTCATTTTACGGTGAGCAACCTGCCCCCACAACTTTAACCAGACGATTAATATTCGATGACCAGTATTTTCTCATCCCTGGCCACCGGTTTTTTCTCCTCAGTATGTATCTCCTTAACTTTACCGCTGACCGTAGATTCGAGCGGGGTCAGCATCTTCATGGCTTCGATCAGGCAAAGCACATCCCCTTCGCTCACCTCATCACCCACAGATACACACAGGCTGGCCAAAATGCCCTGCATGGGACTGGTAACAATTTCAAGTGACATTTTCGGTTCTCCTTTCCGTTAGTAGTGTTCAGCGAAATGATAAACGTACTTGCACTTTATTGCCAGCCGATCAGCTGAATATTTTGCCCGGCCGACACCCTGCGGATATGGTCTCTGACATCACTACACATAAGAATCTCCTATAAGATGACATGTCTGAATGTTTACCTTACGCCTCTGGACATGGTGCGAGTTGTGAAAATGCTGTTAGATGTAATCGCTGGGAGTCTTATTAAGCCCGCAGCAATGTGAAACAGCCTTGCTGGCCAGGTTGATGCAACGGTGCAGGAAATAGTAACGCTTCACTTCCAGCATTACGATCTCGGAGGTAATCTCGTCGCCAACCGTCAGTATCCCGTAGCTGCGGTGCGTAGCCGGAAATCTGCCGGTCACGCTGCCCGGATTGAAGAAGAGGACGCCTTCCTCAACCGTGTTCCGGGCAGAGTGGGTGTGCCCATATAAGATGGCATCTACTCTTGTTTCAAATTGAGTCATCAGTCCCCATTTGAAGCCGAAGGGGAAAACACAGCCATGGCCATGGATCAGTCCGATCTTCTTGCCGTTTATACACACCACGTCTTTCTCGGGAAGGCCGGGGATATGGGTATCATGGTTGCCGGCTACACCGCGGAAATTGGTGATCGATTTGAGGTCGTTGAGCAACGCCTCTGAATTAAAGTCTCCCAGGTGGAAGACCATGTCCATGTGGGTAAGCGAATTGATTAATGATGTGGGGAGTTCACTCAAATGCTGAACATGAGTGTCAGCTATAACGCCTATCTTCATAGTTACCTGCAAAAATTAAAATCTATACCCGCCCCGACAGGCGGATTATGGCGAAATGGTAGCATTTTTCGGTCCGGTTGTCCATATTGCATATTACAATTACACTATGTGCCATCCCGCAGCGGTTCCCCAGGATTATAAATTTGCTTATGCAATTATGCGAGAATTCAATGACAATTAAATGCACAAGTTGTATAATTTTTCCGTTTTCGTCCTGGGGCAGCATAAGGAGATATTCAGTTCTTGATCATAAAGAACCGCGAGGAGCTTATTTCATCGAGTCTGCGCGCCAGGGCTGTGGAGCTGATCGAAGCAGGCATCAAGAGCGTGATGCCTGCAGAGTTGATACAATCCGCCATCAAGTTCAACCGCCGTAGCAAAAAGCTGACGGTCATGGGGCATTCCTACAATACGGCCCGACACCGGATCTTCGTCATCGGGGGAGGCAAGGCTTCAGGTCAGATGGCAGAAGAGCTGGAAAAGATCGTGGGACCGGCCAATATCGTGGACGGAGTGGTTAACTGCAAAAGCACCGGTTATCAGACTGAGAAAATCAAGCTGATCAAGGCCGGGCACCCGTTGCCGGATGAGGCAGGGATACGCGGGGTCAGGGAAATGCTGGCCATGAAAGCGCGCTACGGCATCGGCAAGGGGGACCTGATCATCTGCCTGATCTCAGGCGGCGGCTCATCGCTGATGCCCTGTCCCACAACCAGTGTAACACTGGAAGACCAGCAGGGTATTACGCAATTGCTGCTGAGATGCGGCGCCGATATCAAGGAGATAAACACGGTACGCAAGCACCTTTCCTTCACCAAAGGCGGCAACCTGGGTAAGTTTTACGACCCGGCAACAGTGGTATCCATGATCATTTCCGATGTAGTAGGGGATGACCTCGACAGCATAGCTTCAGGGCCGACTGTGCCCGATCCAACCACCTTCAAAGACGCCCAGAACGTGCTGACCAAATACGGGCTGCTGGACAGGGCCCCACCCCATGTGATCGACTATATCAGGAGGGGATGCGCGGACAGGGAGCCTGAAACCCCCAAGACGTTATCTAACTGCGACAACTACATCATAGGCAATAACCGCATGGCGCTCGATGCCATGGCGGAAAAGGCACGCGACCTCGGCCTTAAACCTTTCATCGTCACGGCTGAACTGACAGGAGATACATCAGAGGTGGCCTACAAACTGGCCGACGACATGCAGGCCGGCCATTACAAGGGATTCGGCGTCATCCTGTTGGGAGGCGAAACCACACCCACGCTGCCGGAAAACGCGGGCAAAGGAGGAAGGAACCAGCACTTTGCAGCGGTTTCCATGCTGGCCATGCAGGAGCTGCGCACTCCCTGGCTGGTAGCATCCGCCGGCACGGACGGCTCGGATTACCTGCCCGATATCGCAGGAGCCATGGTTGACGAACGCTCGTTGAAGCACGCTCGGGATATGGGCATCGACGTAGAAGACTACATCAGAAGGTTCGACAGCAACACCCTGTTCAACAGGCTGGGCAGGTCGCTCATCATCACCGGCCCCACCGGCACCAACGTCAGCGACGTGATACTCTACCTATCAGGCTGATATTTCCTTATCCATAAAGCAGACAACGAAGGGCAGCCCCTCGAACTGCTTGGTCCCGGTTTCCACAAAACCCTGTTTCCTGCACCAATTTTTTAACACGGTATGGCTGTCGACCATACCCAGCGATTCCTTTTTGCCACCCCTTTCCCTGGCATAGTCGAAGACAAAATTCACCAGCTTCGTCCCATAACCGACATGCCTGTCAGCGGACAGAACAGCCAATCTTTCTATATAGAAAATTTCACCGCCGGCCTGCTCCACGGCCACGCAGCCAATCTGGATGCCGTCCAGATAAAGGCCGAAGAAGGGCATCTTCTGCTGCATGACAGCCATCCTTTCCAGCGTGGTGAAGGCAGGGGTCGAAGGGGCGTTCTGCCGTGTCAGGCCCAGCATCTGCGCAACTTCCGCAAACGTTTCCCGCACAACGGCTGTCGTCCGCTCAAGCTAATCAGATGTTGATATCTCTCTGATTTCCAAGCTGCGCTGCATATTTATTACCGTTCGATAAATTCTCCCGACTAGTAATATATCTTCAAAAAATTACTGTGTGGCCTTTTCCAGGGCAGCTACGCCAGGATATCTACCAGGCAGTCAAACAACTCTGGAGCCACGCACTGAACAAGTTAATCAAAGAAAGGAGGCGGCATTAGTCCGGTAACATTCCTATTTGAGTGAACGGCTCTTTTTCGGTAACATTTTTATTTGAGTTGACACGGAACTATCAGCAGCCGGAAAGGACCCGCTGTGAAAATTTCTCTATTGAATCGCTGGCGCAGCTAAATGAGGGCGGTCAGGTGAGCATATAGCCGAAGGCTTTGCGGCTTATGATACGTACCGGCCTGGCAGGCTCGGGTTCCACTTTCTCGCGCAGACGGTGGATGAGCTGGTCGATGGTGGCATCCGAGATGGCTGCCGGGTCTTTGCTCTCCGGCCAGACGGCGCAGATGATCTCGTCACGCGAGCAGATCTTGCCCGCATTTCTGTAGAGGAAGACAAGCAATCCATATTCCTTCCTGGATAATTTCAACTGACTGCCATCCACCCAGATCTCTTTCTTCCTTTCGTCGACCTTGAGCCAATCGACAACAGGGCTTTTCTCGAGTGAAGGGGCATCAGCGCCTTTTCTAATGATATTGGTACTCTCTGTTTCCTTAAAAATCAGTATGACATGGGCTGAGTCGCCCTCCACGCCAAGGCCGATCTTGCAATTATGTTTGAGCTCATAAAGCCTGTCGGGTAATATGCGGTCATCATCCAGCATGGTTCCATTGGTGCTGTTGAGGTCTCTGAGCATGAACTTGCGGCCTTCCCGTATGATCTCGACATGACGGCGTGAGACTACGTCGTCAACCAGCTCGATATCGGGGTGCTGCTGGAGGCTGCGGCGGCCAACGACCATGCTGGCGCCGTTGAGTTCAAATGTGCGGCCGACATCTTCGGCATCGCCGCGTTTTACGACCAGGAACGCCAATCTGCTTCTCCCCGGGGTAAGCGTTGTCCGTTGCAGTATAATATATCTGTCTTATTCATAGTGTTACAATGAATTGTCAGATGTATATTAGGAATTAGTCAGATAGCTGTCAAGCATTGCCTTTATTTCTTAATTAGACTAAATAATATTTAGAAATAATTAAGACAAATGGAAAATTCAAACAAAGTGACTTGCCGGGCCTGCTTAACCGAGAATGAAGCAAACGAGCTGTCCTGCCGCAGGTGTGGACTGTCTTTGCAATCCCCTGAACAGAACAGTCCGGGCAATATGATTAGCTGTCCCAGGTGCACATTCTTGAATGAACCCGGCAGCTTTTTTTGCTATAAATGCGGCAAGTACTTCGTCGAATTCGAGAGCGCCCCGATCATCGATCCCCATCAGCCCCGGGCCGAAGCGGTCAACACCACTCCTCCCCGGGCACGTGTGATCATGCCGGGTGGCACGCAGATATCTCTCAGCGGCACGCCCACTTTTATTGAACGCAGCGATTTCGACGGCACACTGCCGGGAGACCTGTTGATGAGCATCTCGCGTCAACACCTGCTGATAACCTGCGAAAACGGCGTATACTACGTGCAGGACTACGGCAAGGAGGGCAAGGGCAGCACCAACCACACCCGCCTTAACGGTACAGATATATATAAGAAGGGCAGGCAACCGCTGAAGGATGGCGATAAAATTGAATTGGCCAGCCAGATGGAACTGACTCTGACCTTTAAACAGGAATGAGAGGGTTATAATGCAAACAGGTTATAGCTGGGACACCGGCCTTATACGCAAGCTGAATGAAGATAGCATTTTTTGCTCATGCTTTGAGTTGCAAACGCATGATGGCACGCTGCAAGCCGGTCTTTTCGCCGTAGCCGATGGCATGGGAGGGCATAACGCAGGAGAGATCGCCAGCTCGCTGGCTATCCGCAGTTTCAGCACAGAGTGCCTTAGGGGGCTGCTGGACCCCGGCGCCGCAATACCATTGACCACCCTCGCCAACGCCTTTTCCCGGGCCAACAGCGACGTTCTGGATGCCGCTGCGGGCAGGGAACTACAGGGCATGGGCACCACGTTGACGGCCGCCGTCATAATAGGCCAGAACTTGTTTATTGCGCATGTGGGTGACTCCCGCTGTTACATCATCAACTCCCGGGAGACACTGCAGGTCACCAGAGACCATTCGATAGTACAGCAAATGGTGGATGCAGGCATGATCACCCAGCAAGAGGCGCGGGCACACCCTCGCCGCAATGAAATAACAAGGGTGCTGGGGTATTCACGCGACACGAGCCCTGACCTTATGCAAATCCGGCTGTATGACGGTGACAGCATACTGCTCTGTACCGATGGTCTCTGCGGAGTCCTGACCGACGAAAAAATCGCCGAAACGGTTCTAGGCACGGCGGATCTGACGCAGGCCTGCCAGGACCTGGCCAACCGCGCCAACCTGGCCGGCGGACCGGATAATATATCCATTATCATGGCACGGCCTGATAATCTACCGTCGTGGCAGGCGCTCGTCAACGCCCGCACGAGTGTAAGGACCAAGTAGAATGTATAATGCAACATTGCTTATCGTAGTGGCAGCAGTCATCATAGTAACTGTGCCCTGTATTATTGCTATCGTCCAGGCCATTCAGAAACTGCGCAGCCGGAAAAAGCAAAGAACTTCGCAACCCGCACAGCCTGAAGGCAGCAGCTACGGGATCAACGGACGTTACGAAGTTAAACCGCAGCCTATCAAACAGGGTGGAATGGCTACGATCTGGCTGGCTACCCAGCGCAGAACCGGGAAGATGTGCATTATCAAGACGCCGCGCCGGGGCACAAACCTGGACAACATCTACCTGGAAAAGCTTATGCTGGAGGCAAGCTACCTGAAAAAGCTGTCCCATCCAGGCATCGTCACATATATCGAGGATTTTTATTATAACAACGAATTCCACCTGGTCATGGAATACCTGGAAGGCGAGACACTGATGGCTTCTTCGCCACGCCTGTCACCGGGCGAGCAAAATGTGGTGGCCTGGACCTGCCAGATGCTGGACGTGCTGGCTTATATTCACGATAACGGCATTATCCATCGGGATATCAATCCCAAGAACATCATGCTATGCAGCGACGGGCAGGTTAAGCTGATCGACTTCGGCACCGCCAAGGACTTGAAAATCCAGGAGGACAATACCAAGATCAGCGGCGATCCCTTTACCCAGATAGCCAACAAGGGCTTCGATATACCGGAGCTGTTCATGGGCGGGGAGAGCGACGGCCGCTGCGACCTGTGCGGCCTGGCCCAGACCTGTATTTACCTTTTGACCCTGCGCCATCCCAACGAGATCAGCTACAGCCTGCTCAAATCGAACTGGCCCCGCACCTACAGCGAAGCGGGTCTAGTGGCCAACTACCTCATCGCCAACGGCATCAGCAAAAGAACGGCCAGGTGCCTGGCCCAGGCGACCATCTTTTCGCCGGAAAGGAGGTTTGCCGATGCGCGCACGATGCTGGCAGCGCTTTCATCCACGATCGGTGGCCCATTGAAACCGGTGGGGGCGGGGGTACAGAAATGAGATCTATTTTACCTGTCCTGGCCATTGTACTGATGGTTGTGATGGCCACCGGAGGTGTATATGAGGAGACGCTGGCTATTGGAGCGCCATCAGAGAATTTCAGCGCTCTCGAAGCGCCACTCAGCGATAATGCCACGCCCGAGATGAAACCTACCAACTACACGCTGCTGAGGGCAACTGAACAATCGCAGACGGCCCAGCCATCATTTAATTGTGCCTTCGTGTCCACGGCCAGCGGCGGCGCCAATACCGTGACAGGCAATGAGAACTGGGAAATCCTGATCGATATCAACCTGCCTGGATGGCTGTATATCTATGAATACTACCCTTCCGGCATTGCTACGCCGGAGCAATGGGTGGCTTATAAATGGCAGCCCGGTCAAAGCGGTGTCTGGCAAATAGGACCATTTACAGCGGCAGCCAACCAGCCTGTTGGCAAACACATCTACCGTATCTGGTTTTATGCCGAGGGCAAGTGGGCCTCCACTGAGGATCCAAAAGTACACTACAAGGACCTGGAATGGACCTATATACAGGGTGCCCCGGCCATGGTCACCCCGGTTACACCACCTGCATCAACAACGCCCGCTCCGGCCAAACAGGACAACAACGATAATCCCCTGTTCAAATTTCTGACCAACCCATTTGTGCTGCTGGCCGGCCCGTCGGTGATCGTGGTGATTATTATTCTGTTGCGCTACTTTATCAGCGGCGCACTTGACAGGAAAGCTGTTCCGGACCTGATAGCGGCGCCGGTTAAAAAGGATGCCGGCAAAGCTCTCGAGAAAACACCCGACAGGACGCCGAAAAAAATAGCAGGGGAAGCTGAACAGGAAAAAACGCCGGAGCCGGAGCCTGAAGGCGCCCTGGTTGTTGCCAGCGCCAGGCTGGTGCTGCCCGGCGATCTTGTAATCAAACTGAATGGGAAGGCCAGGACAATCGGCAGGGCCGACCTGGGGCGCGTAATGGAACTGGATCAGCTTGGCGCCATCTCCCGCAAGCATTTTAAGATCACATTTGATCAGGACAGCTTCTTCATCGAAGACAACGGCAGCGCCAACGGCACCAGCCTGAACGGCAAGCCCATCGCCGGGCAGGGGCCGGTCAAACTGAACGACGGCGACCTGGTCGAACCGGCTGACGCCGTCAGTCTGAAGTTCCAGGAAATCTGAACAAATTCCAAACAACAAAAATCCAAGCTCAAAACAGTTTAGAAATCCTGATCCAGCAGCTAAACAAATTCCAAATACCAAACAAATTAGAAATTAGAAACTCAAAATAGCAGGACTGCAGTCCTGCTTTGATCTTTCAGCCCATTGGGAAATTTGAGATTGTTGGAACATTGGTATTTGGAGTTTGGAATTTGTATTTAGCGCTTAATGTTTGAATTAACAAATCTGCATCCTCTTATCATGTCCCTCTTTTGTCAGAAAACTGTCAGACAAGTGTCAGCCCGGGGTCAAGCAGGACCGCTCCAGTACGACTATATTTAAAATAAACAGAAATACATGCTACAGGAGTAGGAAAAATGAAAACGCTTTTGAAACTATTGTTGATCAACCTGCTTTCGCTCCTGTGCGCTTCAGTCATAATTTTACCGGCTTACGCACAGGACCAGCCCATCCCGCCTGCGACGCCGGATACCAACTGGCATCCTCCCTTTGAAGGCGGTCAGTTCATAGAGCCCCCGGTTAACGTGGAGGCTTACAACCAGACCTGGTCAAACCTGCAGATGATAAACCCGCTGCCGGTTGCGCCGGGCGTCGCCTCGTCCATCGTCAGCGCCTACCTGGTCAACAGCCACGGTCAAATACTCAATACCCTCTACCGCAACGAGTTGTGCTACCTGATCGTATCTTTCAACGGACCGGGCTATTTCTACCTCTGGGAATACTATCCCAGCGGTTCCGATACCGTCTACGGGCACTGGCTTTGCTATAAATGGTATAGGCCCGCTGCAGGCATCTGGAAGATCGGCCCTTTTGCTGCTGAAACCTGGGACCCTCCGGGAGAATACACCTGGAGGATGTGGTACCTGTCAGGGTTCTCCTGGACTACCCGCTCACTGACCTTCAACTTTATCAGGGATTACTACCCCTATTACCCCTATAATGCGCCGTCCACGATCATAACCCCGGTTTACAATCCGGTGATCAACTCCTTTACCTCCAACTACTCCACCATCGATGCAGGGCAGACGGCGACTCTGACCTGGACCACTACCAATGCTACCAGCGTGACCATTTCGCCCAGCGTAGGTACGGTTGCAGCGTCAGGTTCAACGACGGTCACACCGGCCACCAGCACTACCTATACGCTGACTGCCAGGGGCAGCAGCGGCAGATCGGAGACTTCCAGCGTGACTATCACGGTCACACCCAGGATAGCGCCGGCCATAAGCATTGACCGCGACAACATTCAGAGCGGTGAGGCTGCTTTGCTGACGTGGTCGGCCCCCGCTGCGAGGCAGGTGACCATCAGCGGCCTGGGCAATGTCGGCACCTCCGGCACTGCTCAAATCAGCCCGCGGGAATCCGCCACTTACACGCTTAATGCCGTATATGCAGACGGCAGCGTACAGACGGCCAGCGCAGTGATCTACGTGACCCAACCACCCTACCTGCTTTGGGGACTGATCGGCCTGCTGGCCATAGCAGCGATATCGATCTTTATTCTCCTGTTCACCAGGCCACGCAAGGCTGCGACTGTGCAGTCTGCGGCCTCGCAGCCATCATCCGCCACACAACCCGCCAGCACCACGGTCGCAGCCGCAACCACCCCCGCAGCCGAAACCACTCCCTCCACGACGTCCGTGATAGAAGCCATACCAGCCAAACTGGCCACTCCCGACGGCAGCGAGATCATACTGGCCGGGAACAATCGCAGCTTCGGACGCCATGATTTTGAAAAGTTCATGCCCGCCGACAAGGTCTCCTATATCTCCAGACAACATATCAACATCTGGTACGAGGATAAGCAATACTACATTGAAGACCGCAGCAGCACCAACGGCACCAGAGTCAACGGCGTCGAGATCAAAGGCAGCGGCAGGCACGCCCTCCAGGACGGAGATGCTATCGACCTGGGAGGCAAGCTCACAATTACGTTTAAAAAATAGTTCCTCATAAGGAGGTCGAATGAAAACGATAATAGCTTTTCCGCTTATTACAGCAGTATTACTCTGCTCTGCGCTGTTACTGGCTGCCGCACCGGCCCAGGCGGCAATGAGTGAGCATGGCAGCGGTCCTGCGCAGCCTGCAACTCCTTTTGCGCCTCCACCGCCGCCACCTTCTGCACCGCCTATTCACCCACCGGCGCCGTCTGATTGGCCCTATTATTACGGCACTCCCTGGCCCGGCTACTACAGCTCCGCCTGGCCATGGATCGGCACACACAAATATTACTATGAGACCGAGCCGGTGATAGTAATACAGACTTATACAGAGCCGGTATATGTCCCTCTGATCACTTCCTTTTCTTCCAATCCGAGCTACATACAGCCCGGTGAATCTGCCGTGCTGAACTGGACGACCAGCAATGCCAGCGATGTCACGATCTCACCGTCGGCAGGCTCGGTGGCCGCTTCGGGGGCATTTACCGTGCAGCCGGCCTATACCACCACCTATACGCTGACTGCGACCGGCACCGGCGGCACAACCAGCGCCAGTACTACTGTTACTGTAGCGCCGATCGTCACAGCGCACAGCGCGACCGCGGCGGTCAGCACACCGGCTGTGATCACCGGCCAGAGCAGTTACAGCTATGATGACACGCCCTGGCTAATGTATCTCCTGCTGATTGCCCTGCTGGCCGTCCTGGCAGTGGTAATCGTCCTGATCGCCACACGTAAGCCGGCCGCAGTGCGGGCAGCGACAAAG
The DNA here is from genome assembly GCA_002452695.1 of Dehalococcoidia bacterium UBA6808. GTDB lineage: Bacteria > Chloroflexota > Dehalococcoidia > GIF9 > UBA5629 > UBA6808. The sequence goes on along the minus strand of DKFA01000032.1, from coordinate 5,699 downwards.
GACGGAAACCTCTCCACCCCCACCGCTGTCAGCGACGGAACCGGCATGGTCACCACACCCGCAGCCAACGGGCACGGCGCCAAACTTGTGGCATCCGGCGGAGGACAGATCGATCTTGGCGGCAAACTGGGAGCGCTGGGACGCAGGGACTTCCAGTCAATGGTCAAAGCCGACAAGGCCGACCTGATCTCGAGGCAACATGTGCTGCTCGATTATGACGATGGGCATTATTACATCGAGGACAAGCAGAGCACCAACGGAACACGCCTTAACGGCAGCGCCATCAAGGGTACCGGCAGGCACATGCTCAATGAGGGGGATACGATCGAGCTGGGCAACGCTGTGACCCTGACATTCAAGACATAAACCTACTGATAAAATAAATACCGAGAACAGCCGGCGCCGCTATTAATAGCGGCGCCGGCTACAAATTTCCACCATTCAACCCAAACTCACTCCCACTTCACATTTTTTAACGTTTCCTCGAATTCTTTCCTGCTGCCGAACGGACCTTCCCGGCTATAGACAACAATACCCTTCTCATTGATACAGAGAGTGCTGGGGATGGTACGCAGGTGGCAATAGTCAACCAGTTCACCCTCTACATCGAGATAAACCGGCACAATCAGGCCATACTTCTTCATCCACTCTATAACATCCGCAGGTTTTTCGTGATTGGCAACACACATAAACAGGATATCGCCCTTCGGCCAGCTCAGGTAAATATCATTTAAATATACGGCCTGCCCCATGCAGATGGAGCATGTTGTCTTGGTAAAGGTCATGCAGACTTTCCTGCCGGCCAGATCATCCTGCGTGAAATCGTTGCCGTTCATATCTTTGAATACGAAATCCGGCATACGGCAGGCCAGCCTGCAGCAAAGCGGTGAGGTTGACAATGCTTTAAACGGTTTGGCGGCACTCTCCGCCACCTCTCCTTTCTCGGTCACCGACTGAACGGTGACATAATAGCGGGTCTCCGGCGTAAGTCCTTCAAAACGAATCTTATGCTCGTAAACATTGTTGCTGTCAGTGCGCATTGCGGTTTTGGAATCTTCCGTTGTGCCGTAGAAGATCACGCTGTTGGAAGGTTTGTTGGTCACCCATGACACCGTGGCGCCTGAACTGGATATCTCACTTACCGTGACATTGATAATGGACAGCGCTCCCGATTGCGGCACGGCCGCAAGCGTCGTCAGGTCCTGCCCATCCGAGATAATCTCATTCCCACATGGATCAACCGCTATGACACGGTACTGGTAAACTGTACCGGGCTTCAGCCCCTTTAGCACCACTGCATGCGACCTGCCGGTCCCATCAGTGGTATCAGTCCTGTTGGCGTATGACCCGGATGGACCCCACTCTACGATGCCGGAAGAAGGTTTAGTGGTCTGCCACATTATGATAGCGCTGGTATCTGCTACAGACTGAGGCGCAAGACCGGATATGGACAGCTCACTGCAGTCGCTGCAGACAGCCTCGCCGATCTTGTCGCTGAACTCGTTGACAGCCACCGCCAGCCCCACCTGCGTCGCATCGCCGCTGTCCCACTTCACCATGCCAACCACTTCGCCTGATTTATTCAATACGGGTGCGCCGTACCTGCCAATGGTAACCGAGCCGCCCAGTTGAAGGCAGCTGACGCCATCCAGTTTCGACTGGTTGGACATAACCGTTGTTACGAGATCAGGCGAGGCCTTGTCCTGCTGATAGCTTGCTACGACCACCTGCTCTCCAGACTGTAACCTGTCCGAATCGCCTGCCGTCAAAGAGGGGAGTTCAGCGCTGACCCCGTCCATTCTGATCACAGCAAAATCCCTTCCCTCATCGCGGCACACGATCTTGCCGCTGTACTGCTCACCTGATTTCATAACCACCGAGACGGAGTTGCTGCCGGAAACGATATGGTAGCTGGTAACGGCATAGCCTGCCTTGTCGATAAGGAAACCTGTACCCATGCTGTCGCCGGCATAAATCCGCACCAGCGAACCAGATACCCTGTCGGGGGTCAGGCAGGAAGCCTGCACTAAGAGCAAGACCGACAATGCAAACAGCACAGCCCCGACCATGAAATGCGAACGGCAGACCTGTTTAAGATTCATTTTCACTGTGTCCTTTCATCTGTACCATTCAGATTGTCAAAAGGGCGCCGGACGACATCTCAGACAGGCGGGTTTGTCTGTCTGATATTTTCCAGTCGCTCATGGAAAGGAATTCATTTGATTGGTGTATTATTGGGATCGAAGGTGATATCGACAGGATGATCTAACATATAGGCAATATCTTCGTGCAGCACTTTTTTTATCTCACCCACCGTCCAGCGGCTTTTATTCAGGGTTTTGCCAAAAGCTACCGCCTCTTTCATGATATCGTCCATGGCGCAGGCTTTGCGGATAAAACGGCATTCCTCCAGCTCCGCAGCGGTGAAACGATGGCCGGTAAGCAGGGCATATTCGAGGAGGTTCCGGGGGAAAGACTTCTTGATTACAGCCGTCATATAGGGCATGAAGGGGATGTTGAGGTCGACTTCAGGAAAACAGAGAAAGCCGCGGTCGGATCGCATATAGCGGAAATCGAAACAGCAGGAAAAGATAGCGCCGCCAGCAAAGGCGTGCCCGGTGAGGGCGGCGATTGTGATCATGGGATAAAACAGCAGGCGCCTCATCAAAGCATCCTGCAATTTAAAAAACGTATGCGCTTCAGGGTCTTTGTTGGTCATAGCCGGCATCAGCCAGTCGAGGTCCATGCCGTTCGACCAGATCTTTTCATGTCCCGACCTGACCACGAGGGCGCTGGCCCCGGTGGTCTTCTCGATGGCGTCAAGCGCATCCAGCATTTCTGTGCAGAACCCAATATTGAACCTGTTTTCACCGCTGTTCATGGTCAATACGGCGACATTCTCATCCAGTGTCCAGTCAACTGCAGACATCTGAGATACCTCCTGCAAAATTTAAGCCGCTAAAACGTTCAATATTATATACCAAAGCAGCGCCCTGGGTTTAACGGCGCGGTACCAGGTGTGTACAGCGATATACGAAAAATGCCGCGGTTGTCCCGACGTCTGTGGCATAACTGAGTGACGGCTCGTTCAGTGAAATGTTATAATTTGCCGCAAACGACAATAAGTGAAGGAGCAACATTTATGGACAAGGTACTGGTCATCGGCGCCGGTTTTATGGGGGGCGGCATAACACAGGTAGCAGCGCAGGCCGGCTACGCCGTCCATCTCTACGACAGCAAGCCGGAAGCGATTGAGGCAACCCTCAAACAGATAAGCTGGTCCACCGAAAAGCTGTCGGTCAAAGGAAAAATCAAAGACAGCGCCAAAGCAGTACAGGACAGGATCAGCGTGGTCAACGACCTTTCCATTGCTGCTCAATGCCAGTGGGTAATCGAAGCCGTTTTCGAAGAAGAGGAGCTGAAGAAGCAGATCTTCAAAGACCTGGACGAGAGGTGCAAACCGGAGACCATCCTGGCTTCCAACACTTCCAGCATCCCAATCACACGCCTGGCCTCGTTGACCGGACACCCGCAAAGGGTGATAGGACTGCATTTCTTCGGCCCGGTGCCGATGATGAAGCTGGTAGAGGTGATCAGGGGCGAGAAGACATCCGACGAGGTATTTAAAAAGAGCGTCGAGTTCGTTAACTCCCTCGGCCAGTACCCTGTCAAGGTCATGAAGGACATCCCGGGGTTCATTATGAACCGTATCAGTGGCGCTGCGTTCCGCGAGGCGCTGGAACTGGTTGAGAAGGGCATTGCCACCGTCGAGGATGTCGACAAGGGTATGCACTACGGCTTTAACTGGAATATCGGCCCTTTCGAGATCGCCGATAACGCCGGCCTTGATACCTACATGCGCGTGGGCAAGGCCTTCCAGGCGCTGGGGGCAGGCAATATCTCGGTATCATCTGATCTGCTGGAGAAAATGGTGGCCGCGGGCAGGCTGGGTCGCAAGGTGGGGAAAGGCTTTTACGATTACACACCCGACGGCAAAATGATACCCTTCGACGTGACCAGCCTGAAATAAGCTGAATCTGCAGTACGCACCCGGCTGGGCGCGTCTTGTTTATACCTCGATCACAAGGCCCTCGTAGGCCACTTCAAGCTCCATTTCAAGCTGTTTGCTGGCTGCCGACAGCTCCGACCGCAGTTCATCCTCGTAATTCAAGGGGATATGCATGGCGATGACGCGGGGGATGTAACCTCTGATTTGCCTGAACAGCAACAGCTCCTTCACCAGTAAATCAGGCGTAAGGTGGCGCAATCTGAGCATGTTTTCCTCCATACGATTGAGGCCTGTGACCTCGATGAACATCACCTCAGGAGCGATCTGACGCCAGCATTCATCCAACCCGACACCGGTATCACCAGCATAAAAAACGCTCCCACCACTCTCACCCCGGATAAGGAAGCCGACCGAGGGTACGGAATGGCTGACAGACACCGGCATCACCGTATGCCCCTGCACCATGAGCTGCTGCAATGGAGCAACAGGCTTGAGCAACAGCCTGGGAGCTTCCTTTGAAGGCCAGGCCGTATAATCCCGGTACATCTTGCCGTCCAGCAGGTAGAGATAGACCACTTCCAGTGTTTCGCTCAGTCCGTAGACCTCCACGGTCGAAGGGGGTGCAGTATCATTAGCGGCCAGCATGATCAGGTCCCGCGTATGGTCGAAATGGTGGTGGGTTAGGAGCATGCTTTTCACCGCCTGCTGCCTGGTTAGAGTAAGGCTGGAAGTCAACCCACCGGCATCCAGGGCGATCACATCATCCACCAGCAGGCAGGGCAGCCTGGCCCTGTCGGTCTCCGTATTATGAGCGCCCAGCACTTCTATCTTCATCTCCGTCCTCCTGCAGTCTTCGATCTACTTAATATTCTATTACAGATTATGGCAATATCCGAGCCTGCGGTCGGGTATGAAGTCACGTCCTTGCGTTAATTATCACCCTGTGATCGCGATATAAATGACGAAGTAATGCAGCGCAGCGCCCAGCAGAATGAGCAGGTGAAAAATCTCGTGGAAGCCGAAGAATCCTGGGACCGGATTGGGCTTTTTTACAGCATAGATGATGCCGCCTGCCGTATATGCCGCTCCACCAGCCAGCAGCAGCCACAATGAGACGGCGGGCATGGTAGTTATCAACTGATAAATAGGTATCAGCGCCATCCAGCCCATCAGCACGTAGATCAGCACTGTCAGCCACCTGGGGCCCTGGATATAGACCAGCTTGTAAACCAACCCGATGATCACCAGCAGCCACTGGGCGCCGATGATGCTCCAGCGCCAGTAGACGTCCAGGTAGGTATAGCAGATGGGGGTGTAGGTGCCAGCGATCATAAAGAAGATGGCAATATGGTCCAGCCTGCGCCAGGGGTTGAACAGGTCCTCTTCCCGCTTCTGCCCGTGATAGATGGAACTGCAGGTGAAGATAAAAATGGCGCACAGGCCGTAGATAATGGATAGAATAATATTCTGCAACGACCCGACTGATTTTGCCAGCAATACGATGGTACCGGCCAGCATGGCCAGGGCGCCTAAAAAATGCGAAATGAAGTTGATGCGGTCAGATTTTTGTACAAACATGGGCTTTTATTGTCCTCAATTATCAGTAGTGTTTCCCGCCCAGCGGGTCAGCCGCGGCAACCAGCGCGGGACATTCTTCCTGTAATAATAACATACCAGTACGTCCTGATAC
>DKFA01000030.1:11719-14858 GCA_002452695.1 Dehalococcoidia bacterium UBA6808 | reverse complement strand
CTGCTGCCGACCGGCTCCAGCCAGATGGTGGCATTATCAGTGGCATTATCACCCTCTGTCTGGACAAGCGGTTCCGCAAACATACTGCTGCCGGCCATGGAGAAATCAGTGTCGGGCGGCACCAGCATTACGCTGTAGCCGGCCCCCTGCGCCGGCTGCGCCGGGACCAGCATGGTTGCTATCAGCAGCGCCAGAACCAGGGCGGCCGGCGCCACATGGCTGATGGCCTTTCTATATTTAGACACTTGTCTGCCTTTCAGCAATGATACAAACATGTCGTCCATTACGCATTAACCGGGCTTATATGCGCCTGCGGCGCGCCAGGCTGAGTATCACGAAGGCGCCGGCCGCAGTGAAGGCGATCGTGCCTCCGATGAATAGCCAGTTGGTGCCCACGGGGGCTGCAGCCTCCGCCTGGAAACGCACGTAGTTGCGCGTCACGTCAAACGAGGTCCTGTAGGTGTCCAGCACCTTGCCGTCCGGCAGCAGCGCTTTGACCTCCACGCTGTAAGTGGCCGGCGGCAGCGGTTTCTCGGGCTCGAGCTCAACAGGTATACGGAAAGAATAGCTCGGTATAAGTGAAAGCGCGCTCAGGTTGCTGGTTTTCTCGGCAACGACTGCCCCGGACGGGTCCTTGATCACTACCTGCTGCCTGGTTTTGTAATGGTAGTTGCCCGTGTTCTGCAGGACTGCTTCACACATTATAGGTTTGCCGGATTCTACCCTGGCCACCTGGACACTGGATAGCTTGCCCTTGATGTCCCAGCCGCCGAAGTTCAATATCACCGGTACGTAGATTTCGGGGATAAACAGAACGTTGGTGGCCTTGTCCATGATCGGCTTGATATGTATCACCGCGTATCTGCCGCCCTGCAGCCTGGCCGTAGCGGGGATGTCGATGGTGGCTTTCAACACCTGTTCTGCGCCCGGAGGAAGATGAAAAGATTTGATATCGATATCTGAAATAAACTTATAGGCTGAGTAAGGGTGTGAATTGGAATCATTTATATTGAGCGCCCGGTAGCCTCCGTCCAGCGTCTCGCCCAGGCCGAAGGCCTTGACCTCGACCTGCATGCCGGGGTAGTCCTCGCTGTTTTCCACGATTATACGGTGGACATAGCTCCTGCCCGGGACCGCGTCCAGTTGGGCCAGGGCGCCGTTGACCTTGAGACCTACCAGAGGACTTCTCACCTCGCTTTCAGCTTCATCCGCCCTGGCAGGCAGGGCCAGGGGAAGCATAATTGCGACGGCCGCCAGCAGGAAGGCCACCACTGAAATTACAGCCCTTTTCATCTGTTTCCTCCTTAATCATAAGGCGGTTGGGGGCCAGACCTGGCCCCCAACCAGTTTTCCTGTTTAGAAATTTGCTCCTGCGATGAAGTGGACTTTCATGTGATAGTAATTGCCGTTGATCAGGGCCTGATCCTGCCATTCGACCTTCTGCGAGAAATTGACGTCGAAGTCCTCGCCTGAGTCGCCCACCTGGTTCAGCGGGTCGCCCTGCTTGATGATGACGCTGGCCGGCATATAGCCGCCGCCGTCAGGACCGGTGATCTTGATCGGCATGATCAGGTTGGCGCCATTGACCACGTAATCGTTGGCGGTGGGATCGAACTCTTTCAGGTGACCGGCGGTGGTCTCGTTGTCATCCAGCGCTTCCAGTACCCAGGGAACGTTGGCTTTGACATTGTACGTGCGGTCAATCGAGGCGGTTTCACCAGCTTTGAGCGTCCAATCCCAGTATTCGATGGGGCCAGGGCAGGTGAGGGTGATCTCGGGTAATAGCGTGCCGGATACCGGGGTCTCGCATTCATCCTGAACGGTATATGCTCCCCTGGTGTTGTCCGACTCGTTCCATTCCAGAACGTTTCCCGCGGCATCAGCCGTAGCGGTGATGACATCGTGTATGCCGGAGGTGGCATAATCGTCGCTGGCGGGGAAGGTGATCACGGCGGATTCAGCTCCGGCTGCCAGGGCGGGCACATCCTGCGTGGGCTTGTCAATGCCGTCGATGGTCAGGCCGGCCTTGGATGCTGCTGCATCGCCCGGGCCCAGGTTCTTGACCTTGATACTGATCGTGTAATGGCCCGGGGTGGTGGCTGTCTTCTGGAAATCGGAGATTACCAGGTTGGGCAGGCCCGGGGCGCCCTCGTAAAGGTCGTTCACAAGAACGTTGTTGTCCTTGTCGATATCGGCCGGGGCATTGTTGGTGGAGTCACCGACAAGCTTGATCTTCACCGGTGCCGGTATGGCCGGCGCCGGATAGGGGCCGAAGCTCCCGGAAGTCTCTGTGCCAGCCAAGCCCAGCCAGAATACGTCGCCCTTCTTGACGTAGATTGGCTCGCCGCTGCCGTCGTTAGACGTGCTTTCGTAGACGGAGATGGTGCAGCCTTCGGGGACGTCCTTGTTACCGGTGTTGCGGACGACATAATCGACATAGTAAACGGTCGTCCCATTTTCGCTCACGATGCGCTCTGTCTTGGAGACGGCTTCTACGTCGATGTAGTTGCCCAATGTTACTTCGATGGTGTAAGGTTCGATCTCTGTGATATCGATGAGTTCCTGCTCGGGGGTGACTACCTGGACTTCCTCAAAATTGAGGGTTAACGTGCCGGCATTCATGGCCTTCATTTTAAGGGTGGCCAGGCGGCCGTCGCCGGTGGCGGTGTTGGGGCCGATCAGGGCCACTGCATATTGGGTGGACATGGAGCCATCCGGGCCAGGCGTGCCGCCCACAGTCAGGGTTGATCCGTGGTCACTGAAGAACGTGCCTTCCTCGACGCTGAGCAGGTCGGCGATGTTGGCATCCCAGGTCATCCTGAAGGCGCCTGTGTGCGCCGGAATCATGGAAGCCAGGTTGACCTTGACGTCGAATTCGGAACCCCTGGTTACAGAAGTTGCGGTGTTGTCGACATAGATGCGGTTGTTGCTCCAGACGCTGCTGAGGACGTTGTTGGCCTCGTCGCTCTCGAAAACAACGGCTGCACTGTCGGCTGTGACTGTGATGCTGTCGCTATCCGGGGTGAATGTAACCGGGCCGACCACTTTGGTCTCCTCGGCGCCCGGGGCCAGGATGGACTGGCTGTCGGTCTGGAAAACCGCGCCGTCGACCTTGATCTCGGTGGATGAAGCGACCGCG
>DKFA01000030.1:0-11568 GCA_002452695.1 Dehalococcoidia bacterium UBA6808 | reverse complement strand
TGGCGGTAGCCGTGAAATGCAGTACGGCCACGGGGCCGGAAGTGCCCGGGTCCACGGGGCCGCTGATGGATCCTATTGCGTACTGGCCGGTGGTGCCGGTGGTGGGATCGAAGCCGCCGATGATGGGCAGCGTGCTCTTGCCCTCGAAGAATGAGCCTGCGCCGGTGACGAATTCGATGCCCGTGCAGGTCAGCGTGCCGGCCGGTCCGCTCCAGTTGACGTTGAAGCCGACGGTGTCAGCATCGACGGTGGTGCTGGCCTTAATGGTGAGGTCGAAGTTCGCTCCGGCCGAAGTTATGGTTTGGGCCGGGTCGACCCAGACCTGCGCCGGGTTGACTGCCTGTGCCGCTGATGCCGGTATCAGCATGCTGCTGATGACCATCAGGGCGGCCAGGATACCGAACATACCCCTGAATTTTTTAAGTAATTTGTTCAATTAGAGCCTCCTGAATATAGGAATTAATAGTTCCAGCTTGAGCCCCACAGTGAGCTCAGCTTGCTGAAATCGGGAACATCGACCGTGCCGTTATTGTTGAGGTCTGCCTTCATGCCAGTCCAGTTCGGGTCGCCGGGGGTGCCGGTGGTGTTCCAGTTACTGGACAGCGCAGAAAAGTCAAGCGCGTCCATCTTTTTGTTGGTGCCGGCGATGTCCCACCAGCAGGGGGTAGTGGTGAGGCTGCGGGCTACCGAGATGAAGCCGGTGGCGGGCACTGCGGCCTGGCCGGCCGGGCTGAGCATGAACTCAACGAAGTCCATAGCGCGCATGTTGTAGCCGTCATCGGCCGGGCGGTACTGTTTCTTCAGCGTATAGGCATACAGGTCCCTGGAGAAGAAGTAGGAGCTGAAGTTGGCGGCGACCGGCTCAACGTTGTTGATCTTGAGGCCTTTGACGTACTCATCGACGTATCCGAGGCCGATGTAGCCGATCAGGTGGGCGGACTGCCCGCCGTAGCTGCCGGTATCAGCCTCTATCATGTCGTAGACGCCCTGGTTCTCCGCCTGCCTGATGATACCGTAGGCGCTCTCGACGGCGCTCATGGTTGTTTCTTCAGTGGCCGAGGTAATGCCGCATTTGCTCATGAAGGTATCGCGTGTGCCTGAACCAACGATCCTGGCCACGGGGATAATCTTCTCGTCCGCGACGGGGTTCGTTGGCTCCAGCGTGGGTATGAAGTCACCCCAGGTATAATTGGTGATGTTGGCGCCTTGTTCATACAGTGTATCCAACTGCGCCGGGGTGATGTTGATGTCGTTCCCGCCGTTGGCTGCTACGAGGTCATCGTAGAAGTCGGCGTCGACGATGATGGTGATCATGTCCCTGGCAACGATCCACTCATCCAACAGCTCCAGTTGCGCGGCTGAAGCCTTGCCCGAGGAATTGCCGATGTCGACGACCTTGTTGATGACATCGGTGCGGCCCTGGCCAGAGCCGCCGCCGGAAAGGGTCATGTCCGTCCACCCGCCGGCAGCTATGACTGCCTGGGAGACGGGAAATACGGTTGTGGAGCCGGAAATCTTGACTGCTGTGGCTCCGCTGACCAGCGACGGCATTGCTGCCATTGCCATCATTAAACCTGCTGCTGCGCCAAGTAAAACTTTTTTACTTGCGAAATGTTTCAATTGGTCTCCTCCTAATTTACTTTTTGTTACTTGTGTTAATGATTTTTGGCCTGTGTTGCATTCTCGACTTTAATGTCACATTTTCAGTGGCTGTGACAGCCGTAGACCCCTTACGGGATTGGTGGCATTGCTGTTCCTCCTTAAATTTAATTGTGGCGCCAGCTTTGCCCCAGGCTCTTGACACACGTATTTGTCAAAGCTATACTACATTCGAGCCCAGGTCTCGACCCTGGCTTAAGGGCAGTCCATCAGGGATTGATTAGCCGTCTTTCTTTGTGGGCTCCCTTTTTTTACATTGATTCCAGTCAGCTTACAACTCATGTTTCTACAAACTGGTACCTTGTACTCCAATTTCGATTATCCCTGCTGGACCGCATAATCTGGTACTATGACCTTAGTACCATTACTTACATGGTATCAACCCTTTTTTAATGTGTGGTTGAAACGCTGTTAGAACGCTGTTAGAACGCTGTTAAAACGCTGTTAAAAAGAGATTAAAGGCGCAGCTATCGACGATTGGAAAGGAACAGAGGCAGGGCGCTGCCACCATACATTTGTACTACTTCCCGTCAAGTACCTTATTCCCCCCCGCCGACGGTACTAATACGCCATTGTATGCAAGGCAAACCCGGCCTATCATTACTATCAACTTCAATTCACAGCTAATTACTGATAAGGAGAACACGATGTCGGTAAGGATGTATATACTGGCAACACTGGTGCAGGGTATGGCCCTGGCCCTGCTGGCGCATCTCGGTTCAGTCTGGATCTACCATGAATTCATGATCGGCGAGCCAAATGTAATTATCCTGGCCATTGAAACGGTCTCGATTTTTAGCATCATGTGCTTCAGCCTGTATTGTATTTTCCAGATGGTCAGTGGATCACATAATAAATAAAGGTAATGCCGCCGGCGCGCGGCAGGAGTATAGTTTATGAAGATGCAGATGTATGTTCTTGGCTTTTTGGCTTTCGGCCTTTCACTTTTCCTGCTATCAAATTTCATCCTTATCTGGCAGACAGGACAGGTAAGGATCAACGACCCCAGCCCAATGGTGTTGCTGGCAGACACGGCCATTGTAGTGGCAGCGCTGGCATTCAGTTTGTACTGTATGGCCAAATACCTGATCCAGATAGGCGCGCCGCGCAGATAACCTTGATGCGTACTTTATCGACGGCCTGTACGTTGATATCAACCGCGAAAATTGCGTTTTAACTGCGTTTTAATTGCGTTTTAACTGCGTTTTAACCCTGCGGCCCTGAAATATGTGGTATAAAGACCCTGGGAGAAAAGTACCAGTACTATTTCCCCAGGCCTATAGTGTTGCATCTGCTGAACGGCAGGTTCCAGGCTTTACGGCGTCCCGGCAGGACGACTTTCTTTCTGCCTAACTGCTGAAAGGTCTCACTCTCAACTGACAATTTACCTGACCATTGACCTGCCGATTCCCATTTTGAATGCCCAGTGAACATAAACGTTTTATGCAGAGGATATTTATTATGATGTTTAGCAGGAAATCCGGGCTTAACTGGATATTATCTCTAACACTCATACTGTCACTAATAGCGTGGCCCCTGTTCGGCCCCGGGCCTGTCTACGGCGCCGATACTGCCACGTTTTCGATTACGCCTGCAACCATCACCATTGGCGCCGGTGAATCCTTTGATGTTACAGTCCAGTTAACAACCAACGCGCCTACCAATGCTGCCGGGTTTCAGCTAAGCTGGATACGCTCCGATGGCGCAGCTTCCCTGACCTGCACAGGTATTGATAAGGGAAGTTTCTATACCAACGGTATCCTGGTGGGAGGGGGACGCTATTCTGATAACAGTACAATCGAACAGTATGCGGTAGGCCTGCTGGGGAGCCAGCAGCCGGCCGGCACAGGCCCACTGGCCGTCGTACATCTCCGGGCAACGCAACCGGGAACGTATAACCTGCATTTATTTGAATGTCAGGCCAGTTTGCATGGCGAACTGTTGACCTCCGTAACCATGGATGGGCAGGCTGTTGTCCCGGCCGGGCCACCGCCCCAGTCGCCCTTCGGGCTGACGGCAACCTCTGTCATGTGGAACTGTGTCAGCCTGCACTGGAGCGATAATTCCACCGATGAAGACAGTTTCCTGCTGCAGAGGGCACTGGATACGGGCTTCCCCGCTGATAACACAACGGATATGCTGATGCCTGCTGACGCTACGGATTATACTGATAACACAACTGCTACCAGCACCACCTATTATTACCGCGTGGTGGCGCATAATGCCAACGGGTATTCGGCGCCCTCCAACGTAGTACAGGTCAATACCCCACCGCCTCCACCTGATCTTGTGCTGACACAGCTCACTCAGACGCTATATGATGATAACTCCTTCGACGTCAGATTAATAGTCAGCAACCAGGGGACCACGCAATCGCCGGTCAGCATCGCCGGCATTTATATTGACGGGGTCCACCAGCCCGATTTCGACCTTACTATTTCGGCTTTGAACCCTGGCAGCAGCCAGACACGCGTGGCAGGGGTATTCTATGCCGCCGCTCCCGACCACAATATCAGGGTCTGCGCTGATAACAACAACCAGGTCATCGAACTGAGCGAGTCCAACAACTGCCAGCAGAATATGATGCACGTGCCCTGGCCGGACCTTGCAGTCAGCCAGGTCTTTGAAAACGTCACCGGCAACCAATTCTACGTCTCATTCACTGTCTGCAACAATGGTGAAAAGGGTTGCCGCGGAACGACGGCAGCCGCAATATATATAAATGGTGAGCAGAAACTGATCCACCAGGTCCCGGCGCTGGCCGTCGGCCAATGTTACTCCACTTCACAGCCTCTCGGTCCCTGGACAGTCACCCTGCCCGCCCCCGTGATCAGGGTTTGCGCCGATGCGCTGAACACTGAAATTGAAATGAACGAGCAGAATAACTGCCTGCAAAACACTTTGCCCTTGCCTGACCTGGACGTGACAGGGGTATCTGCGCAATGGGTGACGCCCGGCCTTACCTACAACATTGTATATACCGTCAGGAACCAGGGCGACGGGCCTGCTGCGGCTTCTACCACTTCCATCAAGATTGACGGCACGGTTGTTCAAACCGTATCTTGCTCAGCGCTGGAAGCAGGTTCGAGCGACAACAGGACGGTCGGCCCCTTCACGCTTACGCCCGATTCCGACACGATCGATATAACTTCTGATTCAGGTTCCGCTGTTTTCGAAAGTATTGAAGACAATAATTCTGTCGGCATAATTTGGAACGGCCTGCCTGACCTGCAGGTTACCGCTTTATCGAAGCAATGGATTAATCAGGGCAGGACGTACAACATCACTTATCTGGTCAGAAACCTCGGTACTGGTCCATCAGCCCCATCATCCACCTCGATCTCGATTGATGGCCAGGTAATCCAGACGCTGCCTTGTTCTGCGCTGGCTACCGGCGCTTCGGAAAACCGGACCGCCGGGCCCTTCATTCTATCGCCCGACGTGGACGCCATCGTGGTGACAGCCGACTCTGCAAGTACAATCACTGAGATCAACGAAACCAACAATTCGCAAAGCGATACGCTAAATGGAATACCGGACCTCAGGGTAACCCAGATCGCGCCTCGATGGACAACTGAATATACGATCTATGAAATTATTTACAGGGTACAGAATGTGGGCACCTATCCTGCCCCTGCTTCTGCCACGTCCATCTCGATTGATGGGGCCATCATCCAGACCCTGCCCTGCCCGGCGCTTGACACAGGCGCCTTCGACGTCAAAACGCTGGGCGCCTTCACGTTCTCCCCTGAGGCCGACATCCTGGCAGTAACCGCCGACGTTTCAGGGGACGTGGCAGAGAGCAATGAAATCAACAACATGACGGAGCTTAGCTGGGAGGTCTCGCCCAGGTGGGACATCAACATGGACCATGTACTGGATGCCCTGGACCTCTCAGTCTTTGTGGGGGAGTGGAATACCAGCGGCGCACCCGGCTGGACGCGTTCTGACTGGAATAGGGACGGCAAGGTGGACTCCCTGGATTTCTCTGGAATATTCAGCACACACTGGAATGAGATGTGGTGACAATTCGTTATTGCATTCGTACGCCGGCGTTAACTGTATAGTGAGATAATACTTTAAATAATTCAACAAGGAACATCAGGCAATATGATTACAGGAAGAAACGGTCCAATACTATTCATTCTGACACTGATGATTGCGTCAGCAATAGTCACAGGATGCACGCCGCCTAAAGCGTTATCTGCCAAGGGTACCCCGATTGACCTTACTATTAACGGATCGAGCTTGATGAAGCCCGTTGTCAAATCACTTGTACAGGGCTTCAACTTGAGATATCCCAGCGTCAAGATCGCTGTTGACGGGGTAGGCTCAGATACCGGCAGTCAATACTGCTCGGACGGCAGTATAGATATAGCTACAATATCCAGGGAGCTTAAAATGGGAGAACAGCGGATTTTCACCGTATATAAGCTGGCCCGGGACGGGGTGGCAGTAATAGTCCATCCCTCACAAACCATTAACGGTCTTCGTTCAGAACAGGTCAGAGATATCTATACTGGCAAAATAACTGATTGGAGCTCTCTGGGCGGTCATGGTGGGAAAATCCACGTTATGGCGACTGAAATCGGCGATTCGGCTCTCAATAACAGCGCCAGGTTGGATACGCCACAATCGCTGATATTGCGCGGTGAAGCGCTGACAGAACAGGCTATTGAATGCGTGGCGGATAACTGGACAGCTTACGAAAATGTCAGGTTCAAGGTTGGCGAAGATCCTGCCGCTATTGGCCTGATTCCGTTCGGCACGCTGAGAAACTACGTTAAAGCGCTCAATATTAACGATGTGCCTCCAATAGCGCTAAATGTAAAAAGCGGCAATTATCCATATGTTATCCCTTTGTATATGGTGACACGCGGTCCGGCCGGGGGCCTGGCCAGGGATTTCATTGAATACTGCCTCAGTAAGGAAGGACAGCAGCGTGTACTCAGTGAAGGTTTTCTATCAATTGAATAGGAAGACAATCTGCTGGGCATGGCGCACAACGCGTCCTCCCACCTTCATCAGCTTCAACTGAAGAAGTGCAACGGCTTCATAAACCAGCCTGGAGGGGTGACCCAGCGGCGATGGTGACGGTCTTGAAATTCACCATTATTTAAACCAAGGCTTCATTTTACGAATGAATCGGTCCCTGTCCGTTGGCCTCTTATTCGTGCTTCATCCCTGAAAATCCTGGACAACACCTGTGAATCCCGGTCCGCTCATTAGCCGTCCGGTAGCTGAGGCAGATTTCACCGCCTGGTCGCTCATAATTTTTGACTCGCCAGTTGCTTCTTTAACTCCTCTGATATCCTTATCATCATGTCGCTTGATTCAGAGACCTGGGCCATCTGCGCGCTGATCTCCTCTGCTGATGCGGACACCTCTTGTGTCGCAGCGCTATTCTGCTCGGCAATACCGGCCACGGACTCGATCGACTTGGCAATCTGCCTGGCGGTTGCCGACATCTCTTCCGTAGCAGCAGTGTTCTGTTCAACAACTGCGCTAATACTGTCGCTCAGCTTTACCATTTCAGTGCTTGTCTGAGCAAGCTCCTTCGTAGCGCCAGAAATAACAAGTACTTTCTCAGCCATTTCACGAGACCTTGTCAGTATCTCTTCGAGCGCTCCACCTGTTTTAGTGGCCTGATCATATCCACCGGCAACCTGGTTGGTCCCTTTCTCCATAGCTGTCATAGCCTCAGCCACAACAGCCTGGATAGCGCTAATCAGTTCAGCAATCTCTTTTGTAGATGAGGAAGACCGTTCAGCAAGCTTCCTGACCTCATCTGCTACCACGGCAAACCCTCTCCCCTGTTCGCCAGCCCTGGCTGCTTCAATTGCAGCATTCAAAGCCAAAAGGTTGGTCTGATCAGCAATATCATTGATAGTTGCCACAATTTTGCCTATTTCACGTGACCTCGTACCCAAATCCCCCATCTTTGCAGATGCGGCATCGATTGTTTCCTTTATAACTTCCATTCCCTTGATGGTTTTCTGCACCATCTCCGCACCATTGTCTGCAGTATCTGATGCAGCTTTGGTACTTAGCATAGCCTGTTCTGCATTTGTCGAGACCTCTTTAATTGCAGAAGAAACCTGGTGGACCATAGCCACATTCTTCTCAATCATCTTGGACTGTTCCTGCGCACCTTTGGCAATCTGGTCTACTGCACGCGCCAGCTGGTCAAGCATCCTGATGGTCTCCTGCATCGAATTTGCCTGATCCGCCGCGCCCTTGGCCACCTGCTGGGTGGCATTGGCAATCTGACTTGTAGCTTGCCCGGCTTGACCCGTTGCCTTTGAAAGGTCATCTGCCGATTCGGTAAGCAACTTGGCCACATCCCGCAACCTGACCATCGTCTGCAGGTTATTCTCTATAGCCTGATTGGCTGCTTCCTTTAACCCGATGAGGTCACCTTTAAAGTCTCCGGTTACCTTGCATCGCAGGTCACCGCTGGCAAATTTGGTCAATACATCTGAAACTTCATTGACAGGCGTAACTACTGAATCCAACACATAGTTAAATCCATTAATGGTATCAGCCCACACCCCCTGTAACCCTGTAGCATCACCCCTGACACTCAAGTTTCCGTCATTCGCCGCTGCGATCAATTTATCAACTTCGCCTATTAGCTGATTCAAAGCGATAATAGAGGAATTAAATCCCTCTCTATGCTCTTTCCAGACACCAATACCGGTACCTTCCCGCGTAGCTATATTCCTCTCACCCCTGCCAATTCTCTTGAAATATTCTGTCTCACGTGTCCGTATATTAAGGAAAAAGTCGTAACACCTATTAATATATTCGCCGATGTATTTCCGCGTTCCTTCCAACTTCTCAGTATCAATTCTTTTATCAGCTTCTCCCATCGTGTATATTTGTTTGTCAAGTAAATCCAGGCTCTGCTTGAACTGAAGGTCTTTCTGCAAATCTAAAAAATACTCAAGTGCTCCAATAACCTCCCCGGCATCATTGCGCACAGCAACCGCATGACAGCAGTAAAGATGTTCGCCGGTTGCAGTATTGAGCAGCATTTCAATATCATGTGTTTTACCGTCTCGAAAGACACCTGCTGCCGGGCAAGCCTGTGTGTTGCAGCATTCAGCTTTAACCATATCGGCGCACTTCACCCCGATGCAGAGCATTTCTGGGGTTGAAGCAATTTGCGCACAGGCCGAATTCATATACTGGATATTGAAGTCCCGGTCAATACTCAACGTCGGAATGGGCAATACATTCATGTAATCTAAATCCCCCATCGCTCCTCTCCCCTTCTTTTTGAGCGAACCGGGGGCATTTGTTGTCTTCTTAGTAATTGTACTGTTGATGGCTGTGGCATGACCATTGTCAGATTGTTTTTTTACCAAAGAATTAATTGAAATCACCCGCTACATCTCCTTTTGATACTATAACTAAAACAATTATCACACGCACATTTCCTGCAAACAAGATAACAAAGTATCGATATTTTGACCCATTTGGCTATCATTACGATTATCATCACCTTATGCCTTTACGATATGTCTGGCACTCAATTATCTGCTCCTGCCAGACATTATCCATGCCTCACTAATGCTCAGGCAGGCAGTACACCCAGAAAAGTGCGGGAACGGCTGGGGCAACCAAGAGCTTTGACGAGGCTTTCAGCGATAACTATAATAAACGGTCTGAAGCGGTTGGAAAATGGAGGGGTGACCGAGCGGCCGATGGTGACGGTCTTGAAAACCGTTTTAGCCCCGTGCTAACGCGGGTTCGAATCCCGCCCCCTCCGCCAACTCCCATTTCAACCGGTTTTAGCCGATAGTATCCTGTCTGGGGTCAAATCGATGACCATCCAAATCCTGTCCTTGTGCGGCGGATTATTGATGGCTGCAATGCTATAGTAATACGTTGCCATCATAACGCCATCAATCTATAATGAATATGCATTATGGATAGCAGGTACCTGAAGGCAGCCTTTATCCTGGCCTTCGTCAGCATCTTCCTGGTCACAGCCATCTTCGTGACCGTCCTTATCTCGATCAACAAAACGACATTCCTCAAGCCGCCAGCCCGGACGGTAACCTGCAAACAGGAACAGGCTATTGCGCTGACAGAGCAATTCATCAAAAACACCCCCACCTACACATTCGATGGTATCGCTGACAGCATCAAGAAAATAAAGGCGGAAACACCCGACAACGGCCAGACCTGGCAGTTGACCTACCTGTTCAAATGCAGGCATCCAGGTTACGGCGACAGGTCGGACCAGGTCCTGGCGGAAGCGATCACGGAACATTCGGTGCAGGTGACCATTCAGGGCTGCAGGATCGTCACAGCTATTTGCGACAAGAACTACGACCTTCTAACCAATAAGCAGATCAAGTAACTGTATCTACCGTTGACTGCGTGATTGCAGGTATCTGCTATATCTGACCATCGAACTGAGCACCAGGGCTGTTTCATCCGGCAAACTGTAGCAGACCATATTCTGCCGGGATAGCGCGCGCCTGGCCCTGTGCTCAAAGCTTGTATCGCCCCCGGGTGACGGAAACCCTGCAGAGAAGATAACCGGCTTGCCGTACTTTTCAGCGTTTTCCTTGGCCTTTCTAAAAGCATCCGTTATATCTACGATGGCAGTCTTTAGTTTTTCTTCCCTGTTTTCTCCGGTTGAATAGGCGGCTTCCCATATAGAGTCCGGCCCCGGCAGACCGAGCGCAATAACAGCGTCGATCCGATCATACTTAGCCAGTATTTCGATCACTCTCTCAAAGGATCCCGGCGGCGCTCCCGCTACCAGGTCAACAGGGTTGTTACGGCTCCACCAGCCGGGCAAGAACGAATCCATTTCTTTGATCATTTCGTCCGGCAGCCTGACCACATCCAGCCCCAACTTGGCGCAGGCGTCAGCAGCCAGCACTCCCCATCCCCCACCCAAGGTAACAATACCAACCTTATTGCCTCTGGGCAGAGGATGACAGAGGAAACCGTAGCCCACATTCATCAGTTGCTGCAGATTGTAAACACGAATAATGCCGGCCTGCCTGCTGACGCCGTCGAAAACAGCATCCATACCTGAAAGAGAAGCCGTATGCGACCGGGCCGCTGAGGCTCCCGCCTCGGTCTCACCGACCTTAATCATGACTATCGGCTTCTGCAGGCTGACCTGCGAAGCTATCTCAAAAAAACGGCGACCATCCTTGAAGCCTTCAACATAGCTCATGATCACCCTGGTCTGGTCGTCGCCCGCCAGGTACTCTATAAAATCTTCCGCATGCAGGTCGGCCTCATTGCCCGTACTGATCACGCGGCTGCAGCCGAAATCCATATTCATAGCATTTTGCGCGATGGTAAAACCGATATTTCCACTCTGAGAAACAACGGCGATTGGCCCGGGCGGCGGAAAGGCGGTGGGCATCTGGGCATAGAGCTTGACGGGTGTGCTCATCAGGCCAAAGCAGTTGGGGCCTATCAACCGCATGCCGAAAGAGTGCGCAAGTTCGACCAGCTCTTTCTGCAGCGCGGCTCCTTCTCCGCTCGCTTCAGCAAAACCCGCAGTAATGACAACAACGGCCCTGATGCCCTTCTGTCCGCATTCACGAACCGCCTGTAAAATACCTCCTGGAGGCACCACTATGACAGCCATGTCGGGCACCTCTGGTATTTCAGCAACATTTCTATAAACGTCCAGATCGTTAATCCGGCCGCCACGGGGATTGACCGGGTAAAGCTTACCTGCGAAGCCACCAGTTATGATATTAAACAGGATACGAAACCCCCACTTTCTCGCGTCGCTGGAAGCCCCCAGGAAAGCGACCGACGCCGGCTCAAAAAATCTGTTAAATTCAGTCATGTTGGATCTCCAGATTTCTCTCTCAGAATTTGAATATTTTGCACTGGTGAATCAGAAGCGCTCTATTGTAACAC
>DKFA01000123.1 GCA_002452695.1 Dehalococcoidia bacterium UBA6808 | reverse complement strand
TCTGCTGTGTCTGATCACGGTGGCGCCTGCCGCTGAGGCTGCGCCTGAAGTGTTATCGGAGGAGCCGTCGTCGACCACGATCACCTCATCCACATGCCTGGCCGCTTCGGCAACGACGTCGCCGATGAACTTCTCCTCGTTGAGGCAGGGTATGACGGCTATAACCTTCTTATGCTCCGCTGTATTCATGTGTAAACAGGTTATCGGTAAATACGGCGTAAGTCAAACCGTTCACTTCATCTTAACACGTATTTGTGGGGAACTCACTTTACCGTCACCGACTTGGCCAGGTTGCGCGGCTTGTCCGGGTTGTGCCCGCGCTCCAGCGCAAGCTGGTAGGCCAGCAGTTGCAGCGGCACCACGGCCACCAGGGGGTAGAGTAACTCGTGCACCTTGGGTATCCTGATCCAGTGGTCATAGATCTCGTTGTTCTCGTCCGAGACGGCGATGATTTTGGCCCCTCTGGCCTTGGCTTCCATGGCGTTGCTGAGCGTCTCCTGGTAGGTGTAATCGCTCGGGCAGATGACCAGCACAGGGGTGTCCTTTTCGATCAGGGAGAGCGTGCCGTGCTTGAGCTCGCCGGCCGGCATGCCCTCGGCATGGATGTAGGATATCTCCTTGAGTTTGAGGGCGCCCTCGGAGGCGATGGCGAAATTGATGCCGCGCGCGATGTAGTAGAAATCGTTTTTGCTGGCGTATCTGGCGGCGATATCGGAGATCGTTTTGATATTCCATTCCAGCGACCTGGAGATCTGCTTGCAGACCTTGCGTATATTATCGGCAGCCATATCGAAGGAATGCACCATGGAGAAGGCCAGCAGGTAGAAGACCGCCACCTGGTTGAGGAAGGTCTTGGTCGCGGCCACGCCTATCTCGGGCCCGCAGTTAAGGTAGATTACGTTATGGCTCAGTTCTCCCAGCAGCGACTGCGGGCGGTTGATGATCGAGACTATTTTGGCGCCGGCGCGGCGGGCCAGCGTAATGCCTTCGACCACGTCCAGCGTCTCACCGCTCTGCGAGACGGCGATTACCAGCGTGTTGCGGCCCAGCGATTCGGCGAAGTACTGGAACTCGGACGCCATCACGACCTCGGCGAACTTCCGGCCCACGCTGGAAAAAAGGTATCTGCCCACCAGGGCGGCGTAACGCGAGGAACCGCAGGCGGTGATGATGACCTGGTCCGCCCTCAGCATGTCCAGTGCGATGGAGGTGAACAGCTCGCTGTCCTGATCTGAAGCGGCCTGCAATGTTTTGGGCTGCTCCATGATTTCCTTGAGCATGTAGAAGGGGAAATCACCCTTGTCGGTATCGTCCCATTGCGTATCGGGCTTGACCGGCTTTTTCTCGATCTGTCTGCCGGTGTGGTCGTAGAAGGTGGCCCCGTTGGGAGTCAGCTCGACGACCTCGTTCTCTCCCAGCATGTAGAGCTGGTCGACCTGCCCGGCGAGGGCCAGTGAATCGCTGGCGGCGAAGGCCTTGCCGGGAGCAGCGCCCACCACCAGCGGGCTGCCCCTGCGCGTCCCGACGATCTTGCCAGGTTCCCTGACGCAGATGGCGAGGAAGGCATAGGACCCTTCCAGCCGCGGCGCCACCGCCAGCACGGCCTCTTTCAGCGAACGGCCTTTGTCCATTTCGACTTCCAGCATGTGCGGGATGACCTCGGTATCTGTCTCGGAGATGAAATTATGGCCGCGCTTGATCAGGCTATGCCTGAGGGCCTGGTAGTTGTCGATGATGCCGTTGTGTATTACGGCGATCTGGTCCTTGCAGTCGTGGTGCGGGTGCGTATTGGTCTGGGTCACGCCGCCGTGCGTGGCCCAGCGCGTATGCCCGATGCCTGTCACACCGGGCAGACTGCTCAGCTTCTCTTCACGGTTGACGTCCTCGAGGTATCCCACGCCCTTGCGGATCAGTATCTTTCCTCTATTGAGTGTGGCCATGCCTGATGAATCGTAGCCGCGGTATTCCATCCTTTTCAGTCCCTGAAAGATCACCGAGGCTGCCTTGTCTGACCTGGACGTGTAGCCGATTATTCCGCACATTAATTTATCCCCGCAATAATAAAACTTCGCATCATTTTTACATTAATTATATTAAGATAATATTACCATAAGGCTAAACTGGATGATGCAACAGTCTAAATCCTGTCCCCACGCCCTGGCGGTTTTACGTATGAAATCAGGGGCTGGTTACGTCCAGTGTCAGCGCCAGCGGCCGCTCGATATAGGGCCTTTCCTGACCTGCGATGAAAAGGTAGAACTCAACTTTCTTTTCCGGTCCTATCTCGTCAAGAGTTATGCCTGTCCGGCGCTCCCATTTTTTATCCTTTTCCAGAGTTCCGCTCTCCAGCGTCTTGATCTCTCTGCCGCCGGAAACGATGCGCACTGTGTAGGCTGTAGGAGCTGCTTCGCGATTGACGACGCCGACCGTGACTGTGAAGGGCTGGCCGGCTGAGACCCGGGCGGGATAGTCGCAGGGCTGCCCGCTGCTATTGAGCAGGTAGAACTCGCTGAACTTGCTGCCGGGCTCGGGCAGGGTGGCAAAATATACGATCAGACCCAGGCAGATGGCGGCCAGGGCCAAGACAATGAAAAGCGCGCCGCTGCTGAACGACCTCATATCGGAAGATCGCCTGTAGCGAGTTGCAGTATCTCTCCGTGCATGTGCGTAGATTATATTTTGTTTGGCAGTGCGGCGCAATAGCGGCGGCCGGCCCTGCGATAAAAAAGAGAACAATGTTCCGCAACGTTGCAGTATTGTGATAAAAGTCACATTTTCAGGTTATAGGCGTATGTAGAATACGTGCGGTGGCAGCCGGGCGACTGGTCGAGTTGCCCCTGCATGGCGGATTTTTGTTCATTAGTTTTCCCTGAATTTTTGTCGCCGGAATTGACAGAGACTCGGTAAAACCAATAACATTAGTATTCAGCGTGCCCATATATCGGGAAATCTTAACGGGAGTACATTATCATTTATGCAGATCGTAACTTGTATCAAGCAAGTGCCGGATACGACACAGGTCAAGATCGATCCGGTCAAAGGGACGCTCATACGCGAAGGCGTCCCATCCATCATTAACCCGTTTGATGCTCATGCGCTGGAAGAAAGTCTGCGTCTGAAAGACAAGTACGGGTTCAAAGTAACAGCCATCTCCATGGGTCCCCCCAGCGCCGAGGTCACACTGCGCAATGCTATCGCCCTGGGCGTGGATAACGTTATTCTGCTCAGCGACAGGGTATTTGGTGGGGCGGATACGCTGGCTACCAGCATGGTGTTGGCCACTGCCATTAAAAAGCTCAATGAAGAGGATGAGGTCGTTCTCGTACTGTGCGGCAAACAGACTATTGACGGGGATACTGCCCAGGTAGGCCCCGGTATTGCCACGCGTCTCAAATATCAGCAGCTCACCTCCGTCGACCATATTGAGAACGTTGATCTTAAAAACCGCACTATTACGGTGCGCTGTAAATTCGAAGGCCGCTACGAGATACTTAATTCATGCTTCCCGGCTATGATAGCCGTGCTGCGGGAGATAAATCGTCCCCGCTACCCCACCGTTCCCATGCGTTTGATGTCGCAGGACTACAAAGTGACGGTGTGGGACAACAAGGTCATGCAGATGAATGAGAATGAAATAGGCCTGAAAGGCTCGGCTACAGCCGTGCGCAGAATCTTCTCGCCGGACAGGGCCATGGGCCAGATATTAGGCGGCGATGATGTCCAGGACCCCGAAGAAGCAGCCCGCATGTTGATCAACAAGCTGATCAGCAAAAACCTCATCTCATTGCAGTAGCAGGATTATTTTACAGGTCAAGGTAAGATGGAAGAAGAAAAAAAGAAGATAAAAAAGCCATTAGGTGTAGCCCGGCTGCTGCCGTCTAAATGTATAGCCTGCGGCGCACGCTGCCAGAGCGTCTGCTCAAGGAAGGCCATTGAGATGAGCGAATCGGGCGAGCCGATCATTGACATAACCAGGTGCAGCGGCTGCCGACGCTGTATCAAGATCTGCCCGGCCGAGGCGCTGGAGATCTACTACACACCCGAGCAGCAGAAGCTGCTGGATGAAATTGCCAAAATGGAAGCGGAAGGAGCGGCCAAAGCTGTCGTTGCCGAGGCTGACGAGGACTTCGAAGAAGACGCCCTGCCCAAGGGACACGGCGAATACAGGGGCCTCTGGGTCTTCGTTGAGCAGGTCGACGGAGAGCCTGCTACAGTGGCCTGGGAGCTGCTGGGCGTTGGTTCGCAACTGGCCAGGGAGCTCAACGTTGAGACCGCCGCGGTAATCATCGGCGACAAGGTTGAGAATCTCTGCCAGGAAGCCATCGCCTACGGCGCAGATAAAGTCTACTTGATCGAACACCCCGTCTTCCGCTACTACCGCACCGAACCTTATTTCAGGGCGCTGTGCGACCTGGTCAGGAAATACAAGCCTGAGATCATGCTGGTGGGCGCTACCGGCGTCGGACGCGACCTGGCTGGCGCAGTAGCCACAGATCTCAAGACCGGCCTGACGGCCGATTGCACGGGCCTGGCGGTCGACAGTGACAGGCGACTGCTCATGCAGACCCGTCCCGCCTTTGGCGGTAACATCATGGCCACTATTGTCACAGAGAAGACCTGGCCGCAGATGTCCACTGTGAGGCCGCACACCTTCCGCCTGCCGGAGAAGGACACTACTCGCAAGGGAGAGATCATCCGCGAGGTCACCGGCATCAAGGAATCCGAGCTCTGTACCAAGGTTGTGGAGATTATCCAGAGGAATAGCGGTGGTGTGGATGTAGCCAGCGCCGACATCATCATATCAGGCGGCAGGGGTATGCAGCACCCCGACAATTTCAAGATTCTTCAAGAACTGGCCGATGAGTTGGGTGGAGTGGTTGCCTGCTCGCGCGCTGCGGTGGATTCGGGCTGGATGCCGGCTGAAAGGCAGGTGGGACAGACAGGCAAGACTGTGCGGCCCAAGATTTACTTTGCCTGCGGCATCAGCGGCGCCATCCAGCACCTGGTGGGCATGCAGAACTCGGACATCATCATTGCCATTAACCGTGACAAGCATGCGCCCATTTTCGAAGTCGCACACTACGGTCTCGTCGGGGACCTTTTCAAGATAGTGCCTTCGCTGACCAAACAAATCAAGGAGCTCAGGGCGAAGTCCAAGGCCTGACGAGATACCGATGGAGGATAATTAGATGACCGCACAGGTGACCATTTTCGCCATTGTCTTTGCAGTGGCTGTTATTTTCTTTCTCTGGAGCTGCTGGCAGCGTTTCAGCCTGGTAGCGCTTGGTCTTCCCGATAACAGGATAGACAGGATCGGCCTGCGTATCTGGAACATGCTGCTTTACGCTTTCGGGCAGAAGCGTGTTGTGGCGGGCAAATATCCCTTCGGCTGGAATCATTTCGTCTTTTTCTGGTGCTTCCTGATTCTGCTGATTGCCAACACCGAGTTTCTCTTCCATGGGCTGTTCCCGGATATTATTGCGCTGTCCAAACTGCCCGAGGGGCTTTATCATGCGCTGGCGCTGATCTTCGACGTCGTCTCGCTGCTGGCCCTTATCGCTGTGATCATCGCCATCAGCCGCAGGCTGTGGTTTGCCCCCAAGTATATCGAGGCCAAAACGGTGGACGCCTTCGTTATCCTTGGACTGGTGGCCACGCTTATGATCGCCTTCTTCAGCCTCCACGGCAGCGGGATTGCGCTTGGAGAAGAGGCGGCTGCCGCCTGGATGCCGATATCCTCGTTCGTGGCCACACTTTTCAGGGACCTGCCGGCGGTAACCCTGGCCAATGTGAAGCTCATCTTCTGGTGGGTACACGCCTTTGCCCTGTTGGGTTTTCTGTGCTACCTGCCCTACAGCAAGCATATGCACATCCTTACCTCGATCCCCAACTGCTTCTTCAAGAGCATCGACAAGGTCAATACCCAGACACCCGAGGTCTTCAAGAAGGATAACGTCTATGGCGCGGGCCGTGTTGACAGGATGCGCTGGAAGGACCTGTTCGACTCCTACTCCTGCACTGAGTGCGGCCGCTGCACAGACAACTGCCCGGCCGCCAACACCGGCAAGGAGCTTAACCCCCGGCTCGTCATCCATGATATCAAAATCAACCTTTTACATAACGGCAAGCTGATCAAACAGGGCAAAGCGCCCGAATTGTCGCTGATCGGCGGCGGGAAAGAGGGCAGCATCAAAGAAGATGCCATCTGGGCCTGCACCACCTGCGGCGCCTGCATGGAGGTCTGCCCCGTTTCCATCGAGCACGTGCCCAAGCTGGTCTATATGCGCCGCGACCTGGTCGAAATGCAGGCCAAATTCCCCGACGAGTTGCTCTCCCTCTTCGAGAACCTGGAGAACCGCAGCAACCCCTGGGGCATCATCCCGGCCGAGCGCAGCCGCTGGGTAGCCGAGGTAAATGCGCCTTCCTTCGAGAAGGATAAGACCGAATACCTCTTCTACACCGGGTGCGCGGGCTCGCTGGATACCCGCAACAAGAGAAACACCGAGGCCATCGCCCGCATCCTCAACGCCGCCGGAGTATCCTGGGGCACCTTCGGCAAGGACGAGAAGTGCTGCGGCGACAGCGCCAGGCGCCTCGGCAACGAGTATCTCTTCGACCGGATGGCCAGAGAGAACATCAGGATGATGCAGGAGGCGGGAGTTAAAAAGATCATCGTGGAATGTCCGCACGGCTACAACACCATCAAGAATGACTATAAACAGTTCGGCGCAGATTTTGAGGTCATCCACCACGCCGAGCTGATTTTACAGTTGATCGAGTCCGGCAAACTGCAGTTGAAGAACAAGGCCGATGCCGGCAAGATCATCTTCCATGATTCCTGCTACCTTGGACGTTATAACGGCATCTTCGATCAGCCGCGCAAGCTGATCGAGAAGGCCACCGGCAAGGCGCCCATGGAGATGGACCGCAGGCGCGAGACATCCTTCTGCTGCGGCGCCGGTGGCGGGCGCATGTGGATGGAGGAGACTGAGGGCACCAGGATCAATATTGCCAGGGTCACCGAGGCCATGAAGTCCGACCCCGACACCATCTGCGTGTGCTGTCCCTACTGCGTGACCATGATGGAGGACGGTCTCACCGACATCAAGGCTTCTGACAAGGTCAAGGTCATCGAGATCTCCGAGCTGGTCGAAAAAGCCATTAAATAGATAGTTTCGTCAATTTGCCCCGGCCCCGTGTCTGCCATAGAGCGGGGCCGTTTTTATTTGGTAGAGTGTTTGCGCAGGAATGTGGCTCACAGGATGAGCATGGCGTCGCCGAAGCTGAAGAAGCGGTAGCCTTCGGCTTTGGCCGTCTCGTAGGCATTGAGGATGGGCTCCCGACCGGCGAAGGCCGAGACCATCATGATCAGGGTGGATCTGGGCAGGTGGAAGTTGGTCAGCATGGCATCCACCGCCCGGAAGCGGTAGCCGGGGAGGATGAAGATGTCCACCTGTCCGGCGAAGGGCTTCATCTCCCCCGTTTGAGAGGCAGCTTCGAGCAGGCGCACCGAAGTCGTGCCTACGGCGATCACCCGCTTGCCGGCCTTTTTCGTTGAGTTGACCAGTTCAGCCGTCTCCGCGCTGAGCTGGCCGAATTCCGTATGGATGATGTGGTGTTCGGGGTTTTCCGCGCGCACAGGCTGGAAGGTATCCAGACCGATATGCAATGTCACAAAGGCCAGATTAACGCCTTTTTGACGTATTTTATCCAATAATTCCAGGGTGAAGTGCAGCCCGGCGGTGGGTGCGGCTGCGCTGCCGGTGATCTTAGAGTAGACCGTCTGGTAGCGTTCGCGGTCCTCCAGGCGGGACTTGATATAGGGCGGGAGGGGCATCTCGCCCATCCGTTCCAGAGCCTGCGGATTGGAGAACTCCACCACGCGGGCGCCATCATTATGCCTGGCCTTGATG
>DKFA01000018.1 GCA_002452695.1 Dehalococcoidia bacterium UBA6808 | reverse complement strand
TCCAATTTCAACCTCCTTGTTTGACTTATAAGGCGTATTTTACAATTATTTCATCCCGTCGTCATGGGCCCAGCGACCATAGATAGGCTGCTGAGGTCCTGTCACCAGAAAAAATGTGATAGCCCTATCCACCAGCACCCAGGAAAAGCGGCAGCATGATAATGAAATAGACCGCCATAATTACCAGGCCGACCGGCACTCCGACCAATGCCCATTCCTTCATATTGATTTTGAGCCGCGCCGCCGCCACTATGTTGGGGATATTGCCCGGTATCAGCATGCCTCCCGAGACCAGCAAGCCCATGACAATGCTGGTGATCTGTGACAGGGACATAGTGGGACCGATCTCCATGGCCGTCAGCGTGGCGTTGTCCAGCACCGCTGAGACCATATTGATCCAGTAAAGGATCCAGGATGGTACATGTACGATATACCACACGATAAGAGGTTTCATGCCTTCACCCAGCAACACCAGCGCGGCCACGAAGAAATATACCTTGATCGCCCGTGTGATCACAGACTTGAGGGTTTCCGAATATTCGACTTCATGGCTGAAGTGCTTCAAGTCAATGCCACGCCCGATATAGAATGTCCCGAACAGTGAAACGGCCAGAATCCCGGGCAGGACATAAGCCCCGAATACATGCAGCGGGAAAAAGAAGCCGGCATGATAAGGTTCACCCGCCAGCTTGGCCACCAGGATGGTGGAAAGAGGCTCTCCTACAGGGGTAAGCACCGCCCCCAGACCCATGGCAAAACAGGCAACCACCGCAAACTTGACCTTCTCAGACTTGTGTATCGGCAGGGCGGCCAGCACCTCGGAAAGCAACACGGCAGCCATGATGATCGAGATCACGCTGCAGAAGATTCCCAGCAGAAATATCAACAAAAAGGTAAACAGCCTCCAGCCCAGCTTAGAGGCAACACCGAGGATACTGCGGCAGAAAGCCCGATTGAAGAAATGTATCAGCAGGCCGAAGACCAGCACGACCTGGAAGATGCCGATCGGCGCCGAGCCTATTACCACCGGCGCCCTGGCCGCCTCAATCACCAGCTCCCAACTCCACAGTCCAGCTACGGTAACAGCAGCAACACCCATAATAAGGAAGAACAGCTCCAGGTTCTCCTCAACTTTTTTCGAAATGAATGGCAATACCAGTACCATCACCACGATCAGGCACAACCCGACCACGATGGCCAGTACCGGCTCTTCAGGTACACGCGCCATTAAAACAGGCGGGAACATAGCAGCAGAACCTCCTTTAACCATTATTACCAAGTGATATTTACTGGCCCCTGCTGTCCGCTCAATCGAGCGCTTGATAGAGCCACTGTATGCTACACATTTGAAGATATCAAACAGGCAAGCGGGTACAGACCGGCCAAAAACTCACCATGTCCAGGTAAAAGCGATGCCCAACGCTATGCCCAGCACAGCGCCCATGAAAACTTCCCACTTGGTATGCCCCATAATCTCCTGCAGGCGCTGGCTGAACTCCTTGTTGCCCTTGAACAGCTCATCCAGCATCTTGTTGAGCATAGTGGACTGGTAGCCCACTGTCCGCCTGACACCCGCGGCATCGTACATCACAATAAATGCGACCACCATCGAGATGGCAAAGAGCGGGGAATCAAAACCGTATTCAATACCAACCGTGGTGGCCAGCGCCGTCATAACAGCTGTATGAGCGCTGGGCATGCCGCCGGGACTGTACATGTACGACCATTTGATCTGCTTTCTGCGTATGCCGTTGATCAACACCTTGAGTACCTGGGCGACCAGCCATGAGACCAGCGGCACCCAGAGCGCCCGGTAGGCGTCTAACCCGTTTTCTGCCCTGGCTAAAATTTCGCTCATCATAGCTTGAGATTCTTTACTTCGTTTTCAATGCAGAGCCCGGCCGGCATTTCACCTTTAGCCCCTTGAGGGCCATCATCGTTAGCAATATGGCAGGATAAGCCACCAGCAGCGGCGGCGGCGGAAAAACCAGGAAAAGCGGCGGCGGTACAACCTCTGACCATTGCATGGCAAATAATATGATAACAATTATCAATATACCAACGACAAAGCTGTAAGTGGATTTCCGGGTTTTCCACATCAACACCCCGGCGACGGCTGCCCCGATCAGCGTCGGTATGGTGATAACTGTGATCAGTGCACCGCCGATGGCCGTTGCTCCTAACCCGCCCTGGAACTTGATGAAGATAGACCACTGATGTCCGGCTACGGCGCAAATACCGGCCAGCAGGACGATCTCGGGCGGAACCCCGGCCCACTGGGCAATCAACACGGCCAGAGCTACCTTGCCGATATCAAGGCTGACTACCATCAGGAAGGAAAGCAGGCCAACGCGTCGGTAGACAGCCGCTGCGCTGATCTTGCCGTCCCCCTCATCACGGATGTCCTGCCTGCCATTTAACTTCGCTACAATATAGGAAGAAGGAATGGACCCCAGCAGGTAGGCTATGAGGATGACCCACAGGTCAAACCAGTTCATCTGCGCCACCGACCGGGAGTATTAAGAGCAATCAACTGAGCCATAGTCAAAGCCGTCAAATTTTAAAGAGTATACCACAAAATTTATGAGAAAAATCAGTTTTCCTGTTCATTTCTCGGCCCCCAGCATGAGGAAATCCCTGGCCTCCCTGGAAAAGGCCATTGCGATGGAAAGCACCAGCACCATCAAACCGCAAACAGCATAGATCAGCGGGATATTTTTATTAGCGAGGTCGGCAATCACGCCACCTATGCCCATGCCCAGCGGCGCCAAGGCGCTGGTGAGCGTGCCCAGCAATCCGAAGACCCTGCCACGTATCTCGCTGGAAGCTGCCAACTGTAGAACCGTGGTGGCCTTGACCATGAAGACTCCGGCGGTCAGTCCCACCAGGAATATGACGACCAGTACGACCGAAGGTATCTGGACAATGCCTATGAATCCAAGTGAAATCGCCGCTGCCAGCAACGAGCCAATCGTCAGGTTGCTCTGCGTCCGGCCGCGGGTGGTGATGCTGCCAGCAATGACATAGCCGATCACCGATCCAACGCCCAGCGACATCAGCAAATAACCATACCAGGCGGCATCCTGCTTGAGATAATCTTCTACATAAAAAGGCAACAGCAGCGCCATGGGGGCGATAAAGAGGTAAAGCAGCGCAGCCACGAGGAAGAGGATACGCATGCCTTTCCGGTTCCAGACGTAATACAGGCCTTCCCTGGTGTCCGAGATAAAAGCCTTGAAAGCCACGCTGCCCTGTTTGTGCTGTTCAGGGATCACCTGCGGTATCTTGATGAACGACTCGGCGCCGGAAGCAAAGAAATAGGTAAATGCGTTGATCAGGAACAGTGCACTGGCGCCCGTTATGGTATAGAGCAGCCCACCCAGCCCCTGGCCGATGAACAGCGAGATAAAGATGGCGAACTGGTTGAGGGAGTTGGCAGCATCAAGCTTGTTGTCGGGCACGATATCCGGCACAGCCGCTGTGCAGGCCGGTGTGAAAAAGGCGAAAATGATAGCTCCGGCGGCGGCAACGATAAACAGCCATCCGATCATAATGGCATCGGCATACGGTTCGATACGGGTAAACACAAATAAGGTAAAGTCGTTCGGCGGGTAAGTGCAGGCCATCTGGCCACGCGCGTAAAACACGAACCACATCAAAAGGCCTAAAGATAACACGAAGAAGCCGTTGATCAGGTCGCCGAAAACTATGATCTTTTTACGTGAAAAATTGTCGGCGAAAGTGCCACCCAGCGGCCCCAGCAGGACCCCGGGCAATGTGGACAACATCACCATCAATCCCATCAGGCTGGCCGATCCTGTTGTTTCCTTGAGGAAGAACAGCATGGCCAGGGCGAAGGCGCGCTGCCCGGTCTGGCTGACAAGCTGACCCAACCAGAGAAGTTCAAAATGACGGTTCCACAGCTTGGCAGGCCGTTTAAATGTACTTGTATCGTCCATCAGTTGCTGGCGCTCTTTATAATTTAGTGATTATGCGATGACCCAGTATATTATACGGCATTATTATACGCTTTTTATTTGAGTTGACACGTAGTGTGAAGGCAACCGCGAACTCAGATGACCCTGAGGTCGAGGATGCGGTCGATACGGAAGCTGCGTTCCTCGTTCCTCAGTCTGCAGTAAGCCCTCACGCCTGTGAATTTTTTACCGCCATAGGCAAACTCACCGACTTCAAGCGGACGGATAATGCGGCGTGACCTGGTATCATCCGGCTTGAGGTAGGTGATCTGCAGGTCCGATTTGGTGCGTATGGCTTCCTCAATTATCCGTAGCTTGTCCCCTGCCGGACATTCCTTTTCCGCACGCCTGTACTGGTAGCCCGTCATAAAGTCAACCACGGCGCGGTCCATCCAGATATGCTTCATCTCAACGGGCTTCTTCAACACTATGCCTTCCAGGGATGTGCAGCGGCTGAGTGCAACATACATTTGGCCGTGGGCAAACGTGCCCCTGCCGATATCGATGATCGCCCTGCTAAAGGTCTTGCCCTGCGCCTTATGGATGGTTACAGCCCAGGCCAGCATAAGGGGATACTGCGTAAAAGCTCCCACAACTTCGGACTTGATCTGTCCCTCCTCGACGAAAAACCTGAATATCTCCCAGGTATACGGGCCGACTTCAACCTCGTCTCCGTCCACAAGTTCAACTCGGATTATGAGATCACCGTCATTATTTTTAGCGAAGCCGGTGATCATGCCCACGCTGCCATTGACCCAGCGACCGAGGGTATCGTTATTGAGCATCATTACCTGCGCGCCCTTCTTCAGCCTGAGCACAGTCCCCGTCGGAAGGTACTCTTTGCCGAATTCCCCTTCGATCTCCCCTTTAAACGTTCGCGGTCTGCCTTTGAGCCGGGCAAGCTGCTGTGTATTGATCTCCTCAGCCATCATGTTGGTTGTGGTCAAATAAATAAACATGCTGCCCGGTTCAGGCTCATAGACCGGATCATAGCGGCTATTTAAATAGGCCAAACCAGCCCCATCCACCGTACGATTGCGGATGGCATTGAGCAAACCGATGAAACGGCTGTCATGCTGACGGTAGATCTTCTCCAGCTCGACGAACTCAACATCAAAAGAGGCAAAAGCGCGGGCGCTGAAAAAATAGGGGGTGCTGTACATGGACTGAAACACGGCCCGCTCCTGTGATGTGATGACCGGCGGGAGCTGGTAGAGGTCACCCACGAACGCCATCTGCACACCGCCGAATGGCCTGCCAGGCAGCGGCCCGTTCAGGCACAGGAAACGGTCGACGCAGTCCAGCAGGTCGGCGCGCACCATCGAGACCTCATCGATTACCAGCGTCTCCATCTTCTGGTAAATGGTCTCCCGCTCCGACTTGATCTGCCTGATAGACTGTAACGTGACATTAGGTTTGAAACCAAAAAACGAATGGATGGTCTGCCCTTTCACATTGATGGCGGCCACACCCGTCGGCGCCAGCACTACCACTTTTTTATGCGTCGTGCTGCGATAATAGGACAGAAGGGTGGACTTGCCCGTGCCAGCCTTGCCAGTAATGAAAATGCTCCTGTCCGTTTTCTCAAGGATATCAAGGGCGCGCCTGAACTGGTCGTTAATCTCAATGGAGATTGTCATATGAGGGAGATTATAATACTTTGCCGAAACTGCAAAAAGCTGCGGCCTGAAACAAGGCCAACATGCCTGCCGGGAAAAATGAATTAAGACTTCGGTCTGACCCGACCCCAGGGAACGGCAAAGGATAAGCTGTATTTGACAACCCTGTCATCCGCCGTCGTAAAATGCATTAAGCCTGTACTTGATCAAAACCGGTGAGTATTGCTTGACAAAGTTGGGGTCCGGCAGTAGAAGCTTCAATTTTTCATCGGACTGCGTCTGATAGGTCAACAGGATTTGCTGCGCCTCGAAGCGCTTGGCATGCGGCCCTCGATACAGCACCAGTGCATAAATATCCATGCTAAACATGGAAACGACCAGCAACACGATCGCCGTATTCAATATTACGGGCTTCAGCAGGCTGAATTTCGGACGCATGGCGATCACAATATAATAGAGGCCGATAATGCCGATCATCGTAAAGGTGACATAACGGTTCGATAGGGCCTGATTGATGCCGAAACCGGAGCGCCCCAGTACCAGCAGCGCTACCGAAGCACCGGTAAACAGAATCAGGGACAGCGACATAAGCTGTGACCGCATATTTCTCATATCCTTCAGCACCAGAATGAAGGCCGCTATATAAAGCGCTGCAATAACGATGCCGATTGCGATTGCTGTGTAGGTTTCCAGGCTGAACAGGCAACCTACTGCAGCAAACCCGTACAGCAAGGAAGACAGGGGGTCCTGCAAAAAGAACAGCAGGCTGGGATGATGGGACGGCTTGATATATCCCCAGAAATAGAACGTGTATATACCTGCTGCAACTGCTATCCAGACCAGCAAAGACCTCAGTACAGCGCCTTTACTGACGGCTGGTTGCAATATGCATATAGCCGCCAGTTGCAGCGCTCCAATAATCCAGATCGACAGGCCGTTGGC
The DNA here is from genome assembly GCA_002452695.1 of Dehalococcoidia bacterium UBA6808. Lineage (GTDB taxonomy): Bacteria > Chloroflexota > Dehalococcoidia > GIF9 > UBA5629 > UBA6808. The sequence goes on along the minus strand of DKFA01000018.1, from coordinate 14,264 downwards.
CACACAAAATGTTCCAACAATGCCGCAAAACACGGCCGCAAAGAAGCGCCAGTCCAGACCTTTGCTGAATTGCAGGAAATATATTGCCAAGACAACACATAGAACAAGTATGTAGAAGGGAAACTGAAAACCCCATAGCAGGTTCCCGCCCTGGCGCAGGTTAAATAACAGCCACGGAACGGGGATGAACAGCGCTGCGCTCCTCCAGGATGTGCCGTTAGAAACAGTGAACATCCTGTACAGCACGAAACAGGCCAGGCAGAGCAATACCCAGGAGAAATACATCTCCGCCACATTATTCCAGTGGGTCAGATGTCCCAGAGGAAGAACAATCAGGCGGTATGTCAGGATGCGATGCTCATTATGCTGAGCTATAAAGTCATTGAAAGTCAGGTTATTGGTATAGAGTTTTTCAAATAATGGTACAGTGCTCCATTCATCCCAATATGGGACATTAACACCATAGAGTGCGATCAGGGAAAAAGCCAGTACAGCGGGCAAAAGCATCAATACTGCAATTGCTGCTTTACAGGCACGTGAGATCATAGCCCCCAGTATAGCTTAAACAGTCTAACCTGGAAACCCCTGCAGTTGCCTGAATGCAGAATAGGGACTCGCTACGGCGTGCTGGATTTACTTGTTTTTCCCTTCGTATTCGAAGGATACAATATTCAGGTCACAAGTTTATCTTACATAAAGCGACACCTGAAACAACTTCTATGCAGTCTTTAATTAAACAAGACTGCGGACTATATCGTAATCCCTTTATTCGAGTAACTTTGACAAAACCCATATAAAATATTACATTGTAAGCAATCGATTACTTACATACGTTGTTTGATATGAGACCGAGGGATATCTTGAAAAAGAAGCGGGAGAGTATTTTTCGATGTCTGACTTCCGAATACAAGGGTACCAAATATTGAATAAAGCACTCAGGGGAACAATGATTAAGCTAAAGGAGAAGCACGATGAGAACAGGATTATTTGGATTTGGCCGAGCCGGCAAAGCCGTGGCATCAGTACTGCTGCAAAGCAAGGCAACCCACCTGTGCTGGGTAATCAGGAAAACTAAAACACTTCAGCACCGCTCGGTGCCGGAATTCCTGGGCATTGAATCCGACGAGCCGGGCCTGATTTTTCCCCGTGATGAATGGAGTAACCAGCAGCTTTTCGACCAGCAGCCGGTGGATGTCCTGATCGATTTTTCTTCTCCCGATGCCATACTCTCTTATGGTGAGGAAGCCGCCCGCAGGGAGATTACCATCGTTAGCGCGATCTCCGAGTATCCCGATTCAACGATCGACTTCATCAAGAATATCGCTCAGCATACAAGGGTGCTCTGGTCGCCCAACATCACGATCGGAATAAATTTCATGATGCTGGCTGCCAAGGTTCTATTAAGCATTGCCCCGTATACAGACGTCGAAATAATCGAGGAGCATTTCAAGGCTAAGAAGGAGACCTCCGGCACTGCCAGAAGGATCGCCCGTGCGCTGTCCCTGCCCGAAGAGTCAATCAAGACCATACGGGCCGGCGGCATTGTGGGTCGTCATGAAATACTGGTTGGCTTTCCCTACCAGACTATACGGCTAACCCATGAATCGATATCAAGGGAAGCTTTCGGCAATGGAGCTTTATTCGCTGCAATCAATCTGGTTAGCAAGCCCAAAGGGTTGTATTCTATGGAGGACTTGCTGGTGCCTTATTTCAACCTGCAATAACCGGTTGGACTTATCTCCGGCAGGTCAGTTATCATTACCTATCCGCTGGAGGCAGAAATGAAACGAAAGAAGAGAATAGCCATCCTGACCGGGGGCGGGGATTGCCCAGGCATTAACGCCGTCATCCGCTCCGTGACGAAAAAAGCCATGATCGACCATGATATGCGGGTCATCGGCATCAAGGACGGTTTCGAAGGAATTATCCACAACTCCGTCAAGGAATTGAGCTTCGACGACGTATCAGGAATACTGACTATGGGCGGAACCATACTGGGCACTTCCAATACAGCCAACCCTTACCACTATGCAACAGGCAGGGGACGAAAATTGAAGTTCCATGATGTTTCCCGCAGGGCCATTGATAATCTCTCCGCCCTTAACGTAGATTGCCTGGTCTGCATCGGCGGCGACGGTACCCTCGGGATAGCCAACAGGCTGTGCAAGGACGGAGTGCCGGTCGTGGGCATACCCAAGACCATCGATAACGATCTGTTCGGCACCGACGTCACCTTCGGTTTCGACTCGGCCGTCAGCATAGCAGCCGAAGCTATCGACAGGCTGCACACCACTGCCCAATCACATCACCGGGCCATGATCGTGGAAGTGATGGGCCGCAATGCCGGCTGGATCGCCCTCTACGCCGGGGCCGCCAGCGGCGGTGATATTATTCTCATCCCGGAGATCCCCTATGATATCGAGAAGGTTGTCGACAGGGTCAGGGACAGGAGCAAAAAGCATAAGCGATTCACCATTATCGTAGTTGCCGAAGGCGCCAGGCCCAAGGGCGGCAAGGCGGTAGTGCAGAGAGTGGTTAAAGCCAGCCCCGAGCCGCTGCGCCTGGGCGGCATCGGCTTCGCCCTCGGCACTGAGATTGAAAAGCTCTCCGGTATCGAGACGCGCACGGTAGTGCTGGGACACCTGCAGAGATCGGGGGCGCCGACAGCGTTCGACCGAATGCTGGGCACAAGGCTGGGCTGCCGGGCCGTCGACCTGATAGTCAAAAGGAAATACGGCTATATGGTGGGAGTGTCAGGGCATTCGCTTGTAGATGTGCCCCTGACAGAAGTGGCTAAAGGCCAGCGCAATGTGCCGGTCGACGGGTCTCTAATTGAAGCGGTGCGCTCGGTGGGGACATCATTCGGCGACCGGGACATCCGCAGCCTTTAAATGTCCACTCCGCTTAAAGAAAACACCAGCAGCATCAGAGTAACCGGCAGACCTGCCTATAGGTAATGCGCAACCAGGACGGCGCCAAAGCGCAGCAGAAAACCAGGGTGTTGTGGATCATGGCAACGGCTCAAAAGATGACTCCGGCGCTATACACAAAATAGTAAAAACCTGCATGGAACGTTTCGGCGGCGCAGGCGCGCTTGCTCAGACATCAGCCTCCACAGCAGGGTTCTTCGCAAATTGAAGAAGCTGGTTAAATAAAGACATCATAGCGCAGTATGCCTCCGGCCCAAGTCATAGACCTCAAAGCGATGGGATAACAGGCTTAAAGCGCCGCCCGGACGATCAACAGGCTATGTATGAACTACCGTTTTTTATCTGCAGGTGATTTATCCGGCTGCAAATTGCAGACTGGTGAGTATTCTCTGATCAACTCTCCCATCCTGCGTGACGCGTCAACATCAAAAACCCTGCCCCACCACCTGTTTGGCTGGTGTTCGTTTATACAATCATTGTCGCCTTTCAAATGGCCCAGCAGACATTTTCTGATGTCCCCTTTGCCAATATATATAACGTTCTTACCCCTGAGCAAGGCATAGATGCCATACTGATTTTTCTTCAGTTGTTCCACATCTTCCTGCGTAAACGGGCGATATACACGATTTCTAAACGGCATATCCGCACCTTCCAACATATTCAAGCTGGCTGTTCCCTGATAGGCAAACGGGATTTTTTCGTTCTGTGGCAGTGCCCGAAGCTCTATCAGGAGTTTACGCGCTTCGATCGGCACCTTCATCCTGAAATCGATGCTGTCGAATGCATTGACCATGGGCGTCAGCATCTCGGCCAGATCACCCTTGGCCTGCCCTCTTATAACGTGCCTGGCGCCTTCCCATAACCAGTTGTGCTTCCTTGTAAGCAGCAGCGCTTCAAGGAGCGGCACCAGGGCCGGTATCTGTATCCTGATCAAAGCTATTTCCGCTAGCCAGCGGATATCGAACTCCCTGTCATCCAGGGCCTTGATCAGCCAGGGGACTGAGTCGGGATCAGCCAGTTCTGCCAGCGCCTTGGCAGCCTCCCAGCGGACGAATCTATTCTTGTTGTTCATCATCCAACAAAGTTGAGGCACTGCCTGCCTGCCAATAGCTTGCAGCTTCAACCTGGCTTCCTGCCGTATCAAGCCGTCTTCGTTAGCAAGTTGGCCAATTAACTCGGGGATTTCTTCGGTCAAAGAATGGTCTTTGTCCATGTTTTTCCCCCTTACATAAATTCAGATGAATCCGCCTCGTCCCTTTGCATTGTCCCCTGTTTTATCAACAAATAGTATATTTGATAGCAGTGTCTTTGGCAATAGAAGACTAGGTATAGCAACAACGGGTTAACGCTTAATGTTCTCAACAGCTCTTGCAATATCTTCTAACAGATCCCCGTAATACGGCACTTTGGGCATCTGCCGTTTTATATCAGCCACATCATATTTTATGTCTATCAATTGCTTTTCTATGCTGCGCAGTGCTTCGATAACTTCTTTACTATCAGCGTTTGCCATATCTGCCTCCTTGCTATCATTATAAGCTTTCCGGGGACACGCTGCTTCTGGCGTATGAGCCTTCAATGCGTACAGGCGATTAATAAGGCTAACACAAATGCCCATTACCGCAAAAGTGATACAGGGACAGTCATGTGGGGGATAAGTCAGACTCCCGAGTTGGCAAACCGGCAGCCTGAAGTGGTATATTTCTTACAGACGCCCGCCAAGAAATTAAGTTGGGAGATTTATAATGACTGGGAACTCCAAGACGATCTTGTGCCACCAATGTAAGAACAACGAGTGTTTAAACAGTTATCCAAACGGCATTCCCCAATACTGCCAGGCCAATAATTACGGATCAATTATAGAAAATAGCAAAAAACAATACTTGGACCCGGGCACTGCCGGCATACATTTAGCTGCAGCCAAAGTGCTTATGCGAGGCGGATATGACTGGCACCGCATCCAGCAATGCATCGAATTCGCCCGGGAACTGGGTGTTAGCAAGGTAGGTCTGGCAGTGTGCGTCGGGCTGATCAGGGAAGGCAGGGAAATGGCCAGGTTCATGGAGAGGGCCGGGCTCCAGGTTGTGTCGGTAGCCTGCATGATCGGCGCTATCGATGCCAGAGAAACAGGCATACCTGAGGAATGGACGGTGCCCGGAGGAATCAGCTGCAACCCTATCGCCCAGGCGGAAATCATGAACCGAGAGCAAACCGGTTTGAACATGATTTACGGCCTTTGCGTCGGACATGACACCCTTTTCATCAAGTATTCCAAGGCGCCGGTCACCTATGTTGCGGTAAAGGACATGGTTATGGGCAATAATCCCAGCGCAGTCCTATTTTCACCCTATCACAGGATGAAACTGAACGCAGTCTATAAAAAAACCTGATGCCCGGGGGCGGCTCACCAGTACTGCAGCGGCCAAGCATAGCCCCGGCATAGTTGTCCTGAAAGACACGGTGGCAAAACCGTTATGCTAGCTGAGCCCCATTCCAATTAGATCCCATCATCTGCTGATAATTACACACGCTGGTGACAAAAGTCATTTTGACAAACTACCGCTATTGATAAAATAATCTGGTTATTTTTAAATCGAGGTGCCCCGGTAGATACGGCACACCGAAAAAAGGAGAAATATGGATAAAGATAATGGACTGGTACTCAATGTAAATGAAGCCAACCTGGAAGAGGTAATAAAAAATCACCCCGCCCTGGTGATTGACTGCTGGGCGCCGTGGTGCGGTCCTTGCAGGATGATGTCTCCGGTCATTGAGGAACTGGCAAAGGATTACCAGGGCAAGATAAAATTCGGCAAATTGAACACTGACGAAAACCAGGAAACTGCAATCAAGTTCGGCATCCAGTCGATACCGACCCTGCTGATCTTTAAAGACGGCAAGCTGGCTGACCGCAAAATCGGCGCATTACCCAGAAGAATACTGGAGGCTGAGCTCACTGCCAGTTTCAACAATTAGTTAACCATTATCAGGTGTAAAGAGCCGCTCTCGATATTATTGGGAGCGGCTCTTTATATTCACTGCATATATTTTATCACTTAGCATGAGCTATAATATCGTTAAGTTGAATATTTACATTTGCGTACATGCTACTTTACAGCTATGTTTGAGCGACGTTTGAAAAGATTTGCCAGCATTCATTTCTGGATACTGGCGGGATGCTTTGCCGTTGGCATAATCCTGCACTATCCTGAGCAGATACTTCACATTTCAACGTCCTCGGTTTTTTCCAGCCTGGGATTTACCCGGCACAGTTTTGAGCGAATTTTAAGCCTGTTCCCCATCAGTTATGCCAGCTACATTTTCGGTAAAAGAGTAGGTTTTATCAGCCTGGCGATATCGGCGGTCATCATGCTGCCCCGTGCATTCCTCATCTCTGAATCTTTCCCCGATGCCATGACAGAAACAATCGGAGTTGTTTTTATCGGAAGTATGATCATTATCCTTTTTGACAGATACCACAAGGAAAAGGAGCGTGACCAGCAGCTCCTGACTTCAGAGCGGCGTTATCACGAACTATTTGAAAGCGCACACGACGCCATCTGGACACATGACCTGAATGGCAATATCCTGGCAGCCAATAAAGCTGCATCTGAGCTCAACAGCTATAACCTGTCCGATCTGCACAGCATGAATGTCAAATCGTTTATGACACCGGACAGCCTCGCTCTGGCCGGGCAGATCAGGCGCAGCCTGTTAGCCGGAGAACCCGTTGAACAACCTTATGAGCAGCATATCATCAAAAGGGACGGCAGCGAAGCTGTCCTTAAATTAAGCACCAGTGTGATCAGCGAGGCCGGCAAACCGATTGGATTCCAGAATATTGCCAGGGACGTGACCAGCGAGAAAAAAATGCAGGCGCAGCTACAGGAGGCATACGAGCAGCTAAGAGAATCGCATGAAAGGCTGAAAGAGAGCCAGCAGCAGCTTATCCAAGTAGAGAAACTGACTTCCCTGGGCCAGTTATCCGCCTCCATAGCCCACGAGATAAATAATCCGCTCTCAGGCGTCTTAACATATACGCAGTTACTGATCAAGCTGGCCAACAATAACACGATAACTGCGGAGAAAGCGCTTGGCTATCTCTCCAAAATGGAGTTTGAGCTTATCCGGACAACCAAGCTGGTCAAGAACCTGCTGGATTTTGCACGCCAGTCTAAGCCTGCCTTGCAGCAGGTCCATCTGAATGACATCGTCAACCGCGCTTTTGACCTCGTTACGCACTCAGCCAAAATACAGGATGTTCAAATTAACAAGGAACTTGATTTAGCATTGCCTGACATGACGGCCGACCCGGACCAGCTCCTGCAAGTTTGCACCAACCTGTTGCTGAACGCAATCCAGGCCATGCCCCACGGTGGCAGATTAAATGTGCGCACATCGTTGCATGAAGGGCAGATCAAATTGGAGATACAGGATACTGGAGTCGGGATCTCGGAAAACAACCTGCACAAGTTATTCACGCCCTTTTTCACGACCAAGCAGGAGGTCAAGGGTGTGGGGCTGGGATTGGCAGTCTCCTACGGGATCATTCAAAAGCATAACGGTAAAATAGAAGTACAAAGCAAGGAGGGTGTAGGGACTACATTCACTGTATATTTGCCGCTCCACCGCAGCGAAACTCAGCCTGAAACAGCAAATATTAATACTACATACAATCAAGAGAATACTTCCATCTAAAATATACAGTTTAAAAACAGGAGGTGCACATTGGACATTAAACCAATACTTATCGTCGACGATGAAGCTATCGTGAGGGACTCCATATCTGACTGGCTTAACGCTGCGGGCTATCAGACCGAGACGGCTGAAAGCGGCGAAAAAGCCCTTGCCATGGTAGCCAGCAAAGACTACAGCATTGCTATCCTGGATGTCAGGCTGCCCGGTAAAAGCGGTATAGAAGTGCTGAAGGATATCAAGCTGATGAAGCCCTACATCAAGTCCATCGTCATTACAGCTTTCCCGTCCGAGGGGTCGGCGGATGAGGCCAAGAAGCTGGGCGCAGTTGATTACCTGATTAAGCCTGTATTGCCCGAGAACCTCGAAAAAGTGATCCTGGAGACCGTCGAAAAATACAAGCTCGGCAAGCGGTGACGATATTACATTGCGCGCTCGGTTGTGATTAATAAGGCATGCAGCCCGGTCAATAGCATGGCAGCCTGTTAAATGATACTGTGGTTGATTAGCAGGGTATATAAAATTCCCATAACCTGCCTGATAATAATGGGGGAATTCCATTCTGGACCTGAATCCCTGGTAGTTTACCGTGCCTGAACTGTGCGGTTTTCAAAATGCTATAATGGTAATAATAAGGGCTACTGTGAAACGAGGAGGAGGACCGATGAACAAGATTACCAATGAACGGGTCACAATCCGCCGTATGAGCAGAGCAGATATCGATGCCGTTATCGAGCTTGACAAGATAATTGGTGGAGGCAAAAGCCAGATAACGTATAAGGATATGGTATCACTCGATCCCGGCGGCCCGCTTGATTTCAGTTTTGTCGCGGAGGTCGGCAACAAAGTCGTGGGTTTTGTCCTTGCCCATATTATGTATATGGGCATGCCTTTCAGCGAGTTCTGTGTCATTCATGCCATCGATATTGCTGAAAAATATCGGGGGCAGGGGATTGGACACCTGCTTGTCCATGAGATCATGGACAGATGCCGCGACGAAAGTATAGATATTATTCGCGCCATATTCAGGGAAAAAGATGAGAGACTCCGCAACATGGTGGAGAATATGGGTTTCCGACGCAGTCCCGTAGTGAACTATGACTTCACATTGGACGTCTAAGGCAGCAATGTAAAATTTGGATGCATAATTTGCCCGTCTCCTCGTTACCCAGATCACTCCCTGGTTGAAAGCAAAGAAGACCATCGCCGCGCTGATCGGGAAGGCCGGGCATCCCGGGTCGACGATGGCGCCGTTGCGCAGCCCTCGGCATCGACCGGGCCGCCGCCGGTCAGGGACAGTGCCAGAGTATATTCGTTGACGCGGGTTATCAGTGACGTAACAACCACCATGCTCAATCGGTCTGTCGCAGCAGCCAACGTGCGATTCCTCGTCTACACTTGACTCTTATGAGGAAAATGACCGGCCTTATCAGTCAATCATTGGAACGCTCAATAGGCAGCCCGTAGAAAACGGGCATTAGCCCATTTTAAATGTCCCATTAGACTGCCCTTGATGGTGACCTGCTCTCAAAAAAGTATTTGAAAAGTATAGTAATATGTAGTATAGTAATATGTAGTAATACAATGCATAGTAAAATAAGCGTAGTAAGTCTAAGCATACCTACATGAGGTAAATTGAATGGGAGGCCTTAGATGATAGCCACAATGGTTGCGGTGATATTTGCTGCTTATTTTCTGGGATCAATTCCTTCGGCTTATATCATTGGGCGTTTGTTAAAGGATATAGATATGCGTGAGGTTGGCGATGGGCGTATCGGGGCTGCAGCCGCATTTCGCAACCTGGGCATTGCTGGCGGCATGATGGTCGGGTTTTTGGACTTCAGCAAAGGGGCTCTATCAGTGGCGCTTGCCCTGACGACCGATGTCCCTCTTATTGTTGCGCTCCTTTGTGGAATAATGGCGATAGTGGGACACAACTGGTCTGTTTTTCTTGGCTTCAAAGGAGGTAGAGGAGCAGCTACTACCTATGGCGTTCTCGCTTCGCTAATGTTGTGGCAATTTCTCATTGCGCTTGTAATAGCAGCTATACCCTACTTCCTTACTCACAAGTCAACCCTAGCCACCGGTATCATATTCGGTATTTTACCCGTAGTCTTGTGGGTCGATAGTGTACTCGGGATTTTACCCGCGTTGCCGTGGATGCAAGATATTTCACCATTACTTATAGTCTTTCCTGTTTTTCTATCTGTTCCCATGTTCTTAAAGAGCCGCACCATGCCAGGGAAAGCGCCGGGAGGTAATTCAATTGGGTGACACCTCTCAGAGGGTATACCTTACAAAACCTGCTCTCTAAGCGCAGGAGGAGGATAAGATGCAGCAAGTGACAGTCGTTACCGATAGTTCAGTCGGGCTACCGAATGCGGTGATGAAGCAGTATGATATTCTCTTTGCCCCGTTGCAGATTATTTTTGGAGATAGAGGTTATCTCGACAGAATTGGGCTAACCCCTGCTGATTTTTACTCCCTGTTAGAGAAATCGGATAGGCTGCCTACCACTTCTGCTCCTAAACCTCAAGATTTCATGGAGGTCTATCGTCAGGCTGCACAGAGAACCAAAGGTGTGGCATGTATTTGCCTTACTCGGCAGTTCAGCACGATGGGACTAGAGGCTGCCCTGCAAGCCAGAGAGCAAGCAAAAGAGTTGCTGCCCGATACCCAGATAGAAATAATCGATTCCCGCAGCGCTGTTGGAGGTATGGGCTTGATAGTTTTAGCTGCAGTTCGGGCAGCGAAAGAGGGTAAGAGCTTACCTGAAGTAGTAGCGGCAGCGGAAAGTGTCCGAGAGAAGATAAATGTAATAGCAGTTATGGATACTCTCAAATATTTGGCCAAGGGAGGGCGAATAGGCAAGGCTGCCTACTGGGCGGGCAGCTTACTGAGCATAAAACCCATCCTTGAGGTATCCAACATCACCGGTGCTGTGGAGCCGATAGAGAGAGTGAGGACAAAGCAAAAGGCTGTGGACCGTTTGTTGGAGATTGTAAGTGAAAGGGTGAAGGACAGGGGTCGAATACATGCCATCGTTGACCATGGTAACGTGTCTCTCGAGGCAGAGAGCCTCAAACAGCAGGTCGTTTCAAATTTTGACTGCCGCGAGGTCTACATCTCAGATGTTTCCCCAGCCTGTGGTGTTCACTTAGGCCCGGGAGTGGTCGGGCTCTCTTTCTACGCTGAAAATTAGCATTCTGGGCAATTCTACCGCAACTAAAACAGGGCCCACATATAGAAGCAACAAATTGACGGAAAGGGCAACTTTAAATTCATATCGGTGCCACTTCAATTGACTTGCCACAAATAGGGATACCACTTCTTAAAGTCACATCGTGATTTCCAGTGTGCTGTCACTAAAATGACTCAATATTTGGTGACCCTTTTTAGTATTGCCTCAGCGCTGGCCGTCCAAACAAATGGTTTTCCCATAAATCGATAGCTTTCGCTGGCTTGTTTATAACTGGAGCATACCAGCTTTATCGCTTTATGTTCAGCTAATTGCGTGACACTACTCTAAGTTGCGCGGTATTGCGCTGCTGGCTGCCGGTTGGAACCGGTCCGGCTTCCCCGGCTTATGCCGGTTCCGGTCGTTCCCGTTCTGCTGCCGACAGCAGTTGCTCCGGCCTCCGCGCTTTGCCTTGTACCCGTGCTGCCCGAGGTAGTTGTACCTGTTATGACTCAGATTTTGCCGATCTTCTGAACCGCTTCTCTGATCTCCTCGACCGAGGCCTCCTCCTCGATGGTAGAAAGGTCCCCCAGGTCTTTGTTGGTGAGCAGGGCCTTGATCACGCGGCGCATAATCTTGCCGCTGCGGGTCTTGGGCAGCATGTGGATGAAGCCGATGTCCTTCATCACGACGATGGCGCCCATCTCCCTGCGGATATGGTCGATCAGCTCCTTCTTGAGGGCATCGGAAGGCTCAAAGCCCTGCTTGAGCACAACGAAGGCGCTGGCCACCTCACCCCTCAGTTCGTCCGGCACGCCTGTCACGGCCGCTTCGACCACGGCCGGATGTGAGACCAGGGCATTTTCCACCTCGATCGTGCCGATGCGGTGGGCGGCAATCTTGATGACCTCGTCGGCGCGGCCGGCGAACCAGATATAGCCGTCGGCATCCCTCTCCGCAGCGTCGCCGGCATAGTACATGCCTTTGGTGCCGGGCCGGGCCTCCCAATAGTCTGTGCGGTAGCGCTCAGGATCTCCCCACAGTGTGGGAGTCAACCCCGGAAAAGGCTTCTTGATCACAAGTATGCCCTTCTCTCCCACGGCGCAGGAATGACCGTCCTTTTCGTCGACGATGTCGGCAATGATGCCTGGCGTAGTGAAGGTGGAAGAGCCGGGCTTGATCGGGGCCATGCCCAGTCCGTAGGGATTGCCGATGATGGCGCCCGAAGTCTCGGTCTGCCACATATGGTCCACCACTGGTATCCTGTTCTGGAAGACCTCCTGCTGAAACCACTGCCAGGCGGCCGGGTTGAGCACCTCGCCGGCGCAGACCACACGCTGGACCGAGCTCAGATCGTGCTTGCGGGCCGGGGCTACCCCCGCGCGGGCCAGGGCGCGTATACCGGTAGGCGAGGTAAACATCCCGCTCACCCGGTTGCGCTCGATGATGTCATACCATACTTCGTTATTAGGATAGTCCGGCGTTCCTTCGAACAGTAAAGATGTGCAACCATGTAGTAGCGGACCGTAGACGTTGTAGCTGTGGCCCACGATCCAGCCGATGTCGGAGGTCGAAAACCAGATATCATTTGTGTTCAATCCGTAGATCCACTTGCCCATAGAGTAGACATAGACCTGGTAGCCGCCGTGGTTCTGCAGGCTGACCTTGGGTTTGGCCGTGGTGCCGGAGGTCGGCAGCAGGAAGAGCGGCTCGTTGGACTCCATCTCCTCGTAGTCCCCGCTCTGCCCCTCCCCTCTGGCCAGAAAGTCCTTCCACAGGATGTCACGTCCATGTTTAAGAGGCACGTCTTTGTCTTCGGGAGCGTCCAGCACCACCGTGTGCCTGAAACCGAAATCTTCGGGCAGCCTCGCCAGCGCCTCGTCGACCATCTCCTTGAGTTGCACTGGCTTGCCGCGGCGGGAGCCGCGCGCCTTGCAGACGACCACTTGGGCGCCGCTCAGTTCGATGCGGTCAGCGATGGCGCGGGGCGAGAAGCCGGCGAAGATGACCACATGGATGGCGCCGATTCTGGCGCAGGCCAGCATGGCGCCGACGGCTTCGATACTCATCGGCATATAGACGGCCACCCGGTCGCCCTTCTTCACACCGATGCCCCGCAGGGCTGCGGCATATTTTTTCACCAGGTTGAGCAACTGGATATAGGTGACGGTCCTGACCTCGCCCGTATCGCCGTTCTCGTAGATGAGGACGGCTTTGGCGCCCCTGCCCATCCTGACCTTGTAGTCCAGGCAGTTGTAGCAGACGTTAGTTCTGCCGCCCAAGAACCATTTGAAGGTAGGGTAATTGTGCTCGAAGACTTTGTCCCACTTCCTGAACCAGTAGATGTCATGGATGGCCTTATTGGCCGCGTCCTCCCAGAAACCTTCGTAGTCTTCCTCTGCTCTTTTATAAAATGCCGCTACGTGGGGTGGCAGCATACCCGCTGCTTTACGTTCTTCCATAGATGTCTCAGCCATTAAACGCTACCTCCTGCATTTTATCCTGTTATGAAACTTGCAAAACGGAATTTCCAAACATTGTATCTATTGACTATGCGTTAATCAAGTCGGGGAAATGATGTAAAATTAGCCCATGCCGATAAAAGTCCTGCCCCCCGAGGTCACTTCGAAAATTGCTGCCGGCGAGGTCATCGAGCGTCCCTCTTCCGTGATCAAGGAACTGGTGGAGAACTCGCTTGACGCCGGCGCCACAGAGATCGCGGTCGAGGTACAGAATGGCGGCGTCAGCTTCATGCGCGTTATCGATAACGGCTGCGGTCTGTCGGCTGCCGAGGCCGAAGTGGCCATCCGCCGGCATGCCACCAGCAAAATAGCGGGACTGGATGACCTGGAACGCATCCACACGCTGGGCTTCCGCGGCGAGGCGCTGCCCAGCATCGCATCGGTGGCCGAGATGGAGATCCTGACCCGCGATAAAAACAGCGATGCGGCTATCTACCTGCGGCTGGAAAACGGCAGGATAGCCGTACGGGAGAAGAAAAGCCGCCCGCAGGGCACGACCATCAGCGTCCGCCACCTCTTCCGCAACTTCCCCGCCCGGCTCAAGTTCCTCAAGTCGCCCGCTACCGAATCCGGCCACATTGCCACGCTGATCGGCCAGTACGCGCTGGCCTACCCCGAAACAAAGTTCCGGCTCACGGTGGACGGCCGCACGACCCTGCACACCTCCGGCGACTCCGACATGCGTTCTTCGGTCAGCGAAGTCTACGGCCTGGAGACGGCCAAAGGCATGCTGGACGTGGAGGGCAGCGACGGCTTCATGTACATCCAGGGGCTGACCAGCCCGCCCTCGGTACAGCGCTCCACCCGCAGCTACCTCAGCTTCTTCGTCAACCGGCGCTACGTGCGCAACAGCATACTGGCCAAAGCTGTCGAGACGGCCTACGCTGGACTGCTCATGACCGGCCGTCACCCCGTGACCATACTCAATATCGCCATACC
>DKFA01000069.1 GCA_002452695.1 Dehalococcoidia bacterium UBA6808 | reverse complement strand
TACCTGGACGACACTGCTCCCTGGAAGATGCTCAAGCAGGACAGGACGGCCGCCGGACAGTCCGTTTATACGGCACTGGGCGCTATTTCAGCGCTGAAAACCCTGCTGTATCCTTTCCTGCCCTTTACCTCGCAGAAGCTGCATAACTACCTGGGCTTCGAGGGCGATATCAGAAATGCCGGATGGGAGATGCAGCTACCATTGGCTGGCCAGAAGTTGCCTCAGCCGCAGGCGCTGTTTACCAAGCTGGAAGACAGGATCGTCGAGGAGGAGATGGCAAGGCTGGGGAGCGTAAGCAACTGATGACACTGGAAGAGATCTACCGTCCTGTTAAAGAGGATCTCAAACTGGTCGAAGCCAGGCTCGAACAGATCGCCAGGAACAACATCCCCCTGCTTTCCGAAATGCTTGAGTTTGCCCTGCTCAATGTAGGCAAAAGGCTGAGGCCGGCGCTAACGCTGTTGAGCGGAAAATTTTATAAGTACGACCTGGATGTGCTGGTGTCCATGGCGGCTGCAACCGAGATATTGCATATTGGTACGCTGGTGCACGACGATATGATCGACAATGCGGAGACGCGGCATGGCAAGCAGGCAGTGTATTTGAAATACGGTGTCAACAGCGCGTTGCTGCTGGGCGACTACCTGTTCTCGTGTGCGGGTAGCCTGGCGGCCACGACAGATAACATGCGTGTGATCAAACGTTTCTCTGAAACGCTGATGACGATATCAGGAGGGGAGCTGAGGGAAGCCGGGATTGTCTTCGACCCGGTCAGCGCCAGGGATAACTACTACAGATGGATCAGCGACAAGACGGCCTGCCTGTTTGTCATGGCGGCTGAATGCGGTTCCGTTTTAAGCGGCTGCCCGGATGATCAGGTAGAAGCGCTCAAAGACTATGCGCTCAATTTTGGGCTGGCCTTCCAGATCATCGATGATATCCTTGATTTCGTCGGCGGCCAGGCCATTCTGGGCAAGCCCGTCGGCTCCGACCTGACCCAGGGCGCGATCACACTGCCCTCAATTATCTATGCAGAAAAATACCCTTCTGATAAAATCATCCGTGAGATCATCGTAGAACGCAGGAAAGAGCTTGTTCCGCAGGCTTTGGAAAAGGTGCGGGCCTCCAGCGTGATCGATGATTGCCGGGAGATAGCCAGGGAGTTTTACATGAAAGCCTGCCGGGCACTGGAGAAGCTGCCGGACTGCGATGCGCGACAGTCGCTCAATGCGCTGGTGGGATTCGTGATCGACCGTACCCGCTGATCAGGAAGCTGCGGTAGTTTCCAGGCTGGGTTTTGGCAGGGGGTCGTTAAGCAGCCTCTCGAAAGTAACGTCGTCGATGGTCTCTTTCTCGATCAGGTAATCAGCTACGTACTTCAGCCTGTCCCTGTTCTCGGTCATGATCTGCACGGCCTTGCTGTAGGCTTCCTTGACCATCTGTTCAACTTCCTCGTCGATCTCCTGAGCAAATTTGTCGCTGTAGTTCTGCTGTTCGTGAATTTCCTTGCCCAGAAACACCATTTCCTCGCGCTTACCGAAGGTTCGGGGGCCGAGTTTCTGGCTCATGCCGAACTCGGTGATCATGCGGCGGGCAATGGTGGTAACTTTTTCCAGATCATTCTGCGCCCCCGTAGTAAGCTCGTTAAGGGCAACCTGCTCCGCGGCGCGGCCCGCCAGAGCTACTACCATGCCGTCCTTAAAACGGTTGTAGGTCTCGAGGTGGCGCTCTTCACTCGGCAAGAACCTTGTCCAGCCGCCCATCATACCCCTGGCTACGATGGATATCTTGTGAACAGGGTCGGCATGCGGCAGTCTCTTAGCGGCCAGTGCGTGGCCGACTTCGTGATAGGCGATCAACTCGCGTTCGGTCTTGGTGATGACCCTGCCCTTCTTCTCCGGTCCGGCGATCACGCGGTCGATGGCATCTTCCATCTCTTTCAAGGTAATGTCCTTACGGTTGCGACGGGCGGCCAGAATAGCAGCCTCGTTAAGGAGGTTGGCCAGGTCGGCACCGCTGAAGCCCGGCGTCTGTCGGGCGATGACGTCGAAAGCGTAATCCTTTTCCACGATTGGTTTGCCCTTGGCATGTACAGCCAGTATGGCCTTGCGGCCGTTGATATCTGGCTGGTCGATGACGATATGGCGGTCGAAGCGGCCCGGCCTGAGCAGTGCGGGGTCGAGGATATCGGGCCTGTTGGTGGCTGCCAGAACAATGACGTTGGTTTTGCTGTCGAAGCCATCCATTTCCACCAGGATCTGGTTCAGGGTCTGCTCGCGCTCATCATGCCCTCCGCCCAGTCCTGCGCCGCGGTGGCGGCCGACGGCATCAATCTCATCTACGAAAACGATGCAGGGGGCATTGCGCTTGGCGTTATCAAAAAGATCGCGGACGCGCGATGCGCCCACGCCGACGAACATTTCTACAAACTCACTGCCGCTGATGGAGAAAAAAGGCACACCCGCTTCTCCGGCAGTGGCTTTGGCGATAAGGGTTTTGCCGCAGCCGGGAGGGCCGACCAGCAGCATGCCGCGGGGTATGCGGGCGCCCAGCGCCAGGAACTTCTGGGGTGATTTAAGGAACTCAACCACCTCCTGCAGTTCGCCCTTGGATTCGTCCACGCCGGCCACATCGGCGAAGGTAACCGTCGGTTTATCGCCGGATACCATCCTGGCCCGGCTCTTGCCGAAGTTGAAGGCCTGCGTGTTTGCGCCGCGGGCGGAGCGGAAGAGGAAGAAAAGCAGAGCGCCGAAAAGCACCAGCGGCAGAAAACTGAGCATAATACTGCCCCAATCGAGGCTGTCGGTCTTGACTTCAAACTTGACGCCGTTTTCACCGAGCTCGACGCCTGCATCTTTCAGGCTGTCAATCAGCTCCTTGGTGCTGCCGACAAAAGAGGACTTGAAAACAGCCTTATCGTCTTTAACCCCGATAATGGTATTACCTTCCTGCTGGATGACAGCGACCTGGTTGCTTTTGATGTTATCGATAAAAGTATAGAAATCAACTTCCTCGGGCCCTTTATTTACGGGGAAGAAGCTGAAGGCCAGCGCCAGCAGTGTCATCAGTATGAGCAGGTAGAGAAGGCTACCCTGCCACCAACGTGCTTTCATAATTAACCTTTATAAAAAAACCTGAGTTTATTATAACAAATAGAAACCAAACGACAAAGAACAAATCGTATAAGATAACAAATACAGCTATGGAAACAAGGTCGTTCCTCCCCCTCGTGGGGAGGACGACCTGCATTATCATGATATTATAGTTTAAGGCCAGGGAAGCGCTTTGGGGCTGAGGTTAAGTTCTTTCATGCCCGCTTCTTTCAGGGTGGCCAGCGACTGTTTCAGTTGCTTGCGCTGTTCTTCAGTTAGCTTTGACATAACGTGTTTGACGCCCTCTTTTTTCATGGCTTCTCCCAAGACGTTTTTACCCTTGGGTGTCAGCGTGACGCGTATAAGGTTCTTTCTTTCCATGTTTTTGGCCCGTTTGATAAGGCCCTGTTTTTCCATTCGCATCAAGATGCCGGATACGGAATGTGGTTCACGGAGAAGCATCCTGGAAATCTTGGCGGGGGTCACATCTTTGCCCATGGCATCGACCAGGAAAAGTATCTGGGCAGAGGTTGCAGACAGGTTCTGCTGGAGTAGTTCCCTTTCCCTGATTTTAACGAAAATGTCTCCTACCTGCAGCAAAGACGTAAGCAGCGTATAGTCTTTATCAGCTTTAATAAATTGCGCCATTTTAGTTTTCCTCCACAATAATATTCAATTTTATGAACATCCCTAGCCGATACTCCGATATCGGTATTGCCTCTGATTGAACGTTTCCAATTGTATAGCTGTATTATGACACAAAAGGTGGAAATGTCAAAATGAATTTCCCTGAAACCTAAACGCATACGGTTAGCGAAACCCTTAGTAGCGAGTACATGGCGACAGGGTTTTCATGATCGGAGTAGACGACGTTGTTAACGCTGTGCAGTTAGTATATGATAGTTATAAGAAGTCGGTAAAGATATTACTTTAGTTGCAAGGAGAAGTCGCTGGAGCCGATTGAAATAGCACGCCGTGCCGTCGAACTGGCCTCGGATAAGCAGGCCGAGGATGTGGTTTTACTTGATACGCGGCAAGCCTGCTCGTTTACTGACTACATAGTGATCTGCAGCGGTGAAAGCGACCGCCAATTAGACGCTATCCAAAACGAAATCACAAAATCCCTCGGCAAGGAATCGGTCAAACTCTATCGCGGCGAAGGTGACTCCGAATCGGGCTGGATATTAATGGATTATCTGGATGTAGTAATACACATCTTCTCAAAGGAAATGCGTAATTTCTACGACCTGGAAAATGTGTACGAGAAAGCGCCCAGGCTGCTCAGGATCCAGTAAGCCACCTGTCGATATCGCGGCTGTAGCTCAGAATTTCCCCGGGTTTAAAGAAGATACTGATTTCCTTTTCGGCGTTTTCCGGGGAATCAGACCCGTGGATCATATTATGCTCCATGTTGATGCCGAGATCGGCCCTGATTGTACCCGGTGCGGCCTTTTTGGGGTCGGTCGCGCCCATCGTCTGGCGGGCTGATTCTATGGCCTTTTCGCCTTCCAGTACTGCCGCAATGATCGGCCCGGAAGTGATGAATTTTACCAGATCATTAAAGAAGGGCTTTTCTTTATGCACGGCGTAATGCTTTTCAGCCAGCGCCCTGTCCATCCAGAGCATCTTTAAGGCTACGATTTTTAGACCGCGCCTCTCAAGCCTGGAAAGGATCTCTCCGGCCAGGCACCTCTGCACGCCGTCGGGTTTGACTAAGATAAGTGTTTTTTCCATGCTATCCTCATTTTTAAATATATTTAAATATACTTTCAGGCGCATATTTTACCATACCCACAGCAGGGTAAATTAATAATTATTCTGCGGACGTTAATCAGATCGAGTTAATTAATTTTGGGTGGCCTGATCATGGCGCTGCTCAAAACATTGCCGGTCGCCTGACCGGGCAGGTTCAATATTTTTTCTTGCGCTGTGTGACGGGTGGCTGGCGCAGGTAGATTGGTTGAAGCGTGGCCAGATTATCAGCGCCCTTTGCCTGCAGATGCTGCCAGCCCAGTGCAGCCAGCATGGAAGGCCTGCGCAGACGCGCTTCCGGGCCAGGGATTACCGCCTTTTCACCCAGCAGGGACACGATCTTTTCACAATAGCCGTCGGGTATCTCGCCGCAGAAGATGGTCCTTTCGCTGATCTCAATTGGCAATTTATCTATCGTTGTGAGATGTTCTTCGCTCAGGCATTGCCAGCCATCTTGCTGCCTGTAAAGGGCAACTGCGATTTCACTGCGTCCTGCATCGTGTATGGGGCAGATGGGCAGAGATGTGAAGGCGAAAGGGTAGGCCTCGGTCTCCAGTGTGCTGATGCCTTTGAGCGGGATGCCGAGTGAGAAGGCCAGACCCTTGGCGGCGCTAACGCCCGCGCGCAGCCCGTTGAAGCTGCCCGGCCCGATGGCGACGAAGACAGATCTCAGATCTGCGGGCAATGAATGCGTGATGTCGAGCAGCCTGTTGATATTGGGGTACAGCTCCACCGTATGATTTTGACCAGGTTTCCAGGTGATCTCTGCCAGCATTATGCCTTCCTGTGATATGGCTAATCCGGCCCATCCGGTCGAGGTATCTATTGAAAGTTCCATTTTGCCAGACTGTCCTTTGAGAGGGACTCTCTCAGCTTATTAACCAGTTCTACATAATGATTACCGTGGGGAACGAATCTGATGCGGCGGTTGTCGCCGCCCAGGTCCGTCAGTTCTATAAGAAGATTCTCCGCTGGCAGCACACCCTGGCCCTTTTCAGCCCATTCAATAGCGCAGACTGCATTGCTGCTGAAGTACTGCTCGATGCCTAGATCGACGATTTCCTCGATCTCGTCCAGACGATAAAGGTCGAGATGGTAAAGCGTCAGGCGGCCGTGGTATTCTCTGGCGATCATAAAAGAAGGACTGCAGGCATATTCCTTCACCCCCAGTCCGAAACCGATGCCCTGTACCAGGTGGGTCTTGCCCGCGCCGAGATTGCCGGCGAGAAGGTAGAGATCATCTCCTGAGGCTACATTGCCCAGCATCGCTCCCAGAGCACGCGTCTGCTCGGGGCTGTCGGTGTTGACAGTCAGGATATTCATCGTATCGCGTATTGATGGCTGTAATGATCCCAGCCTGGGGCGCTTATTTTAACAGGTTTGCCGCGGCCGTCCAGGACTGATATTTTACCTGCTTTACCCGTGGTTATCTCTCCGATTACGGTAACAGGCAGAGAAAGCAACTCTTTGGCTTTCTGCATTTTCTCACTACCGGCTGTGAAAAGCAGTGCATAGTCTTCGCCGCCTGATAGGACCAGGTTGAGGTAATCCTGTGGGAAGCAGCGTTTCAAAGCCGGGTGAATCGGCAGGGATTGTACATAGATCACCGCACTTTTTTGACTGCACTCACAAATGTGGACCAGGTCGGCCAACAAGCCATCGCTGGTATCGATGGCAACCTTTACACCCAGCATGGAAAGTCTCTCCCCGGCTTCGACCTGCGGCATGGGGTGGAAGTGGGCTTCGTGCAGCAGCCTGGCTGTCCTCGCAGGCAGGCCAATCGATGAGGTGGCAGCCTTCAATCCGGCGCTGGAAAGCCCGGGATAGCCGGTGACGGCAATCAGGTCCCCGGCCTGTGCTGCCGAACGTGTAAGAGGGATGCGCCTGCTGATGCCGGTCAGGGCGACGCTAACTGAAATCTGGGGAGCGGATGAGATATTGCCGCCAACTATGGCAATGCTGTACCTGTTACAGATGTCGAGCATGCCCCTGTACATCTCGAGTATGTCTGCCACCCTGAGGTGTGAGGGCAGAGCAAGCGATACCAGCGCATAGCGGGGTGATCCGCCCATGGCGGCGATATCGCTGATGTTGACGGCGATGGATTTCCAGCCCAGTTCTCTCCATTTGATGGAGGAGAGATTGAAGTGCGTTCCTTCCACCATAATGTCGGTGGTGGCCAGCTCAATGCCTTTCTCCGGCTTCCAGGCAGCCGCGTCATCGCCCGCCCCGATGATCAGTCCCTGACCGGAGGGCAGGTCTCTCCTGCCGTGACGATCGATCAGACGTGTAATGGCGGCAATCAGGCCGAATTCTCCTGCTTCGGATATTAACATGGCGTGATTATAGCACAGGCGCGGAGCGGCCTCAGAAAGACAGGGCGCGCCCTTGCCATACGCCTGGGTCACGTATATAATGCAGAGAATTATTAAGCAGGCGGTGAAAAATGCAGCAAACGGTTGTATGCCCTAATTGCGGTTCTCAGAACTCTGCCGGTCAGCAGTTCTGCGTGTCCTGCGGGGCGCACCTGCCCAACCAGCAGGGGCCTGCATCACATACGCCCATAGTTACGGGTGTGATCAATCCGGCTCAGGTTGCGCCACCTGTGCAGCCGATAGTTCCCGGTATGGGGCTGATGTCTGTTGTGCAGCAGGGGCCGGTTGAGGTGAAGCCAACTTGGGGTCTGGCCTGGGGCCTGTTCTGGCGGATGATCATAATTAATTTGCTGCTGGGCGGGACCTTATTTCTGGCATATATGATTGTCAGGCTGGCGCTGGGCTACAATGACGTTTTTGGACCCTGGTAGGCCCGCTCTTTTCTTTACTCATGTGTAAGTAGAAATGCTGCCCTGCCGCAGCATTTCCATTATAAAGGTAGGGCAGCAATTTAAACTGGAAAGGAAGATAATGCATCCCATGTCAAAGAAGAAAAATAAGTCTCTCAGCCAGGGCAAAGGGAAGGGCAAGAAAAACATGTCATACCAGGGAATACCATGGTATAGGAACAGGAATGTTATACTGACAATCGGCGCAATCATTGTTATTGCAACAGTAATATTGACTTTGGGTCTGATAGGAGTGATCAAAATGCCAACTGGAGATGCAAATAATACACCGGATGTCAATAACCTCAAATCACCCATCCCCATCGTCATCGACATGAATAAGAAATATACAGCCACGATCAAGACGGCCAAGGGCGATATCGTGCTTGAGCTTTATGCTAAGGATGCCCCCGTCACCGTGAATAACTTTGTAAGTCTGGCGAAGAAGGGATTTTACAATGGTCTGACCTTCCACCGCGTTATCCCCGGGTTCATGGCACAGGGCGGCGATCCCAACGGTGATGGCACGGGTGGTCCTGGCTACAAGTTCCAGGATGAGATCAGTCAGCGCACTCATGTCACCGGCGCGCTTTCGATGGCCAATGCCGGTCCCAACACCAACGGCAGCCAGTTCTTCATCTGCTACGCTCCGCAGCCGCACCTTAACGGCAAGCATACCGTGTTTGGACAGTGTACAGCAGGCATGGATGTATTGACCAAGCTTGTCAGCGGCGACAAGATGATCGAAGTGGTCATTAACGAGCAGTAAAGGATAGGCTATAGAATGTCCCAGTCGCGATATCCCTGCTGAATAATAGCCAGATAATCGGGGGAGGGCTTGCCCTCATTCTCCTGTTTGGCCTTGATGAAGGTCACAGCGTCGATGGCCTCGCCACCGCCCGTAAAAACCCTGACGTCCAGGTGCTTGTAGTTGGCCGGGGAGCCTTCGAATTTATCCAGCTTCCTCAAACCGGCTTCGCTGACGTCGTAGACCGTTCCGATGACCTTGTCGCCCTTAGAAGCTTTTATTGCAGAGCCCGCCAATCTTTCTAACCCCAAGTGTCCAGCTACAGGGGGTTCATTCTATATTCCCATCAATGAAGGCAGAGGTGTTAATTGGCATTGAAAGGGACTATAACGCCTGCGATCTATATGTTAAACAAGAATTTGGAATGACAATATGTCGGTGGAAATGGACGGCTTTTATGCTATAATCCGGTTTCCGTGAGATACCTGATTATCGCCGATATTCACAGCAACCTGGAGGCGCTGGAAGCCGTGCTGGAGGATGTCCAGGACCACGGCGGGTTCGGGCATGTGTGGTGCCTTGGTGATATCGTGGGCTACGGCCCCGACCCTGCCGCCTGCATAGCCCTGCTCAGGCAGCTTGACCCGCTTTGTGTTTGCGGCAACCATGACCAGGCTGCTGTGGGTAAAATCGATATAGGCGAATTTAACTCTGACGCGGCTTGGGCCAACCGCTGGACGTCGGAAGCGCTGGCTGAGGACGACAGGAAATACCTGGCAGGGCTGCCGGAGATCATTATTGAGGATGACTTCACATTGGTGCACGGAAGCCCGCGCCTGCCTGTATGGGAATATATATTAAACGCCTTGACGGCATCTGATAATTTCCGTTACTTCAGTACTCGTTTCTGCTTGAACGGACATACGCATGTGCCGTTTGTCTTCGAGCAGGACGGTCTGCTGGTGAATGAGAGCTACATGAAAAATGGCGACATGCTTGTGCTGGGTGAAAAACGGCTGATCATTAATCCGGGAGGGGTGGGGCAGCCGAGAGACAGGGATCCCCGCGCCGCCTACGGCGTATACGATTCAGAAAAACAGGTCATTTATCACTACCGTGTTGAATATGACATCAAGATGACTCAGACCAAGATGGAGAAGGCTGGGTTACCACCGTTTTTAATCAACCGGCTGGGGTTGGGCGTATGAACTTGATTAGTGCGGTAACAGGAAGTAGTATTATTACCGGGCCGTGCTAAGCGGGGAACTAGCGGTGCCCTGTACCCGAGATCCGCTATAGCGGGGTTGAATCCCGGCTCGAGGTCTTATTTTTCTATACTGCTAGGGACAAGCGGCGTTGATGGCCGGGTCCTGCGCGGCGGAGACCTATGAACCCCGTCAGGTCCGGAAGGAAGCAGCGGTAAATAGTAATCTCCGGGTGACGCAGGAATACCTGGTCTGAGTTGGTTGGCCTGGGTAAGCCGAAGAATATTATCGACAGCCGGTGCACGGCCCACTCAATTCAGATACACTATTAGTGTGCCTCACAAGAAAGCCAGACATCCGGATCAGGCCCACCGCCTGCTGCGCAGTGCGGGACTGAAGGCCAGAAAAGGCCTGGGGCAGAATTTTCTTATCGATAACAGCATCAGGGATGCCATTCTCGATGCTGCGGTATTATCATCTGCCGATACGGTGATTGAGATCGGCCCGGGATTTGGCATGCTGACCGGAGAATTGGTGAAAAGGGTGGGTCGCGTTATTGCGGTAGAATTAGACAACGCGCTGGCGGGCCGTATCAGACAGAAGCTAAAAAATGCCGCCAACCTTGAAGTCATCAGTTCAGACATACTTAACCTGGACCTGGCAGGGGTATTGAAGGGAGAAAAAAACTACAAGGTGGTGGCCAATATACCTTACTATATTACCTCGCCTATCCTGCACTTATTTTTGCATGCTGCCGTGCGTCCTTCTCTGATGGTAATTATGCTGCAGAAAGAGGTGGCGCTGGCTGTGACATCACCTCCCGGCAAGCTGAATTTTCTTTCTGTAAGTATGAGGATATTCAGCCGTCCGGAGATCATATGTAATGTGCCGGCCGTCAGCTTCTATCCCGTCCCGGCGGTGGATTCGGCAGTGGTCAAGTTCAACATGCTCGAGCGTCCTGCAGTGGAAGCAGATAACCTGGATAAATTTCTGGAATTTGTGCACTGCGGCTTCAGCGCGCAGCGCAAGAAACTGCGTAATTCGCTGGCGCTGGGGCTTAAAATAAACCCGGAAGTATCTGGTAAGATATTATTGAAAGCAGGTATTGATGCCATGAGAAGACCGGGTACGCTGTCCCCGCAGGAATGGTACCATCTGTACAGGGTGAAGGAGGGTAATGTATGATCAGCATGAAAGCGCCGGCCAAGTTGAACTTGGCGCTGGAGATACTGGGCAGGCGCGCTGACGGCTATCATAATATTACCAGTATCATGCAGACGGTAAGTCTGTATGACGAGCTCAGCTTCGAGCCGGCCGCTTTCCTGAGTCTGAATTGTGATGTGGCCGACCTGCAGAGCAACGATAACATGGTGATGAAGGCGGCACGCCTGCTTCAGCAAAAGTGCCGCTACAGCAAGGGCGCAACGATCAATCTGAAGAAGAATATTTACTGGGAGGCGGGTCTGGGTGGGGGAAGTAGCGATGCGGCAGCAACAATGATAGCATTGAACAGACTATGGTCGCTGGGCTGCAGCAAAATCGAACTGATCAAAATGGCTGCCGAGCTCGGCTCGGATGTGCCATTTTTTATTGAGGGAGGTACTTGTATGGTGTCGGGTAGGGGTGAACATATTGCCGCCCTGCCTGATATGCAGCATGTCTGGTTCGTGTTGCTTATCCCCTGGGTCAAACCGCCGCCTGAAAAAACGGCGGCCCTGTATAAAATGATATCGAAAGAGCTGTATACCGATGGTCGCATTACCGCAGATATGTGCGCCATGATAGAGGCCGGTGATGTGCTGGAAGGCCGGCATATGTTTAACGCATTTGACTCAGTGGCTTTTGCGGCCTATCCTGGACTAGAGTCCTACTGGAAAATTTTCAAGAATGTCGGCGCCGGCAGCATACATCTGGCCGGCTCAGGGCCGGTGAGCTTCACTATGTTTAATAATAAAGATCAGGCCGAAGTTCTGACCGCGGAACTGAAGGGGCTAAAACTGAGGGCTATGCTGGTGGAACCTCTCAAAAGGGGCGCTCTTGGATACTGAAAAACCTGCTCCTTCCGCAAGGCGGTCAAAATGGATAAAAGAGATACTGCTGCTGGCAGGCATGCTGGCGCTGTCTGCCGGGATCGCATTTGCCCTGTACAGATTTCAGGATGCCTATACCGTTTCGTTGCGTAGCTACGGCTGGCTGGCTTATTTGATTGTTTTTGCCGTCAGTCTGTTAAGTAGTTCAACCATCTTTATCCCGGCGCCGGGCCTTGCCTTTGTCCTGGCGGCTGCTACGGTCTGGGACCCTGCGCTGGTGGCGGTGGCCGCAAGCGCCGGTGACGCCATCGGCGAATTTACGTCGTACTGGGCAGGCTACGTTGGCGAGAAGATCATTGTGGATGAACATCTGCCGGCTTATCAGCGGGCGGTGGCGTGGATGAACAAATACGGGGCCTGGGCCATCTTTGGGGTAGCATTCATACCGATCGTGCTTTTTGACCTGGTGGGTCTGGCAGCGGGTGCACTGAAGATCAAGTGGTGGCAATTCTTTCTGGCAACCTGGGGTGGCAAACTGTTGCGGGCCTTCCTGGTGGCCTATGCAGGTCATTCAATTCCACTGCTAATATCTACCTCGTTTCCTTAGCTGCCAGGGAAAGCGCCAGCTCCTCCTCTTCCCTGCGCGTTTTCAAGCGGTCGTCGAGCTTTGCTGTCAGTAAAGCATTAAGTATCCTCCCTATGGCCGGTCCCTGCTTGATCCCCAGTGCGGTTAGCCCTGCCCCTCCTGTCAGCAATCTGACCTTCGACAGCCTGTTGAGGTAAAGGTTAAGGCGGCTGCGCATGCGGCGGGGGTTGGGATAAACCAGGTTAGCTTGAATGGCTGTCAGCGGGATGTTATTTAACATAAAGTAAAGCTCGGAGTTTTTCAGGTTGTCTTTCATCAGCAGGTCGCGATTTTTCCTGATACTGAGGGCATGGTGAGTGAGCAGGTCATACCTGGTGCCTGTCAGGTTGAGGCGTTGGAGCAACTCATATAATCCGTCTTCGTCCAGGCGGTAAGCCAGCAGGCAAAAATAGAGAGCTGCCTTATCAGAAGTTTGAAGCAGGGATGAGCGCCTGAATGCGATGGTCAGGTTGTGGTTCCAGCGCAGGTCCGGGTGAAGCCTTTTCAGTACTCCCAGCTTACCGGCGCGTTCCAGCACCTGCCCCGGATTCTGTTCCTGAAGCCATAAGAACAGCTCGTTGCGCAGCCGTTCGCCACTGATCGTATCCAGCATGTCCAGGTGCTCCCTGAGCAATCTGGCAGTGCCGGGTTCAAGGCGGAAACCCAGCCTTTGCTCATAGCGGACGGCCCGCATGATACGGGTGGCGTCATCTTGAAAGCTCCTGCTGTGCAGCACGCGGATAAGCCCGGACTTCAAATCAGCCCATCCGCCATACAGGTCGATCAATTCTCCATAGTGCGATGGGCTGAGATTGATTGCCATGGCATTGATGGTGAAATCCCGCCTGAAGAGGTCGTTGCTGATGTTGCCCGACCTGACCTCGGGCAGGGCGCCCGGACGGGTATAGCTTTCGCTGCGGCAGGTAGCCAGGTCGATGCGGTAAGCGTTGAAAACAAACGTCGCTGTGCCGAACTTTTTATGCAATGTTGGCCTTGTGCCGCTTTCAGCAGCCAGCTCTTCAGCCAGCGCTGTTGCATCGCCGGGGGTCATAAGGTCTATATCTATGCTGTCCCTGCCCAGCAGGAGGTCGCGTACAACCCCGCCCACGAGGTAAAGGCTGCTGCCTGACTGTTCCGCTATCCTGCCTGCCCGCTGCAGTAACTGCAGCACGGGCGCTGGCAACCGCACAGTAATTTTAGACGGTGGTTTTGACTCCATTTTCTATCTCATCGGCCGCGATATTTTTCAGTACAGCATTGACAGGTTCTCTGGTGATAAAATGGTCGAAGATGAACAACAGCAGGTTGGCCGCAGCCAGAACAATCAAGCCGGCTAAACCTGTGATTCCCACTGTAAGGTCATCCCCTCCCGAGATGAGCATCAATGCCAGGCCGGGCACTGCGTTGAGGGTGCCGTGAAAGATGGATGCTGCGATGACCGAGCGAGCCTTGATGCGTATATATCCGATCAGCGGCGCGAGCAGCAGGGTAAATACGGTCATAACCGATACTCCGAGCTCGGGGTGCTGGGGATAGTTAAGCCCCAGCAGGATCAGAGGGGCATGCCACAGTCCCCAGATAATACCGATCAGTGCAGATGATTTCCAGAAGCCCATGAAGCCCAGTTCCCTGACCAGCAAGCCTCTCCAGCCCAGTTCTTCGCCGAAGGCCAGGACGGCGTTAATCGTGGTGCCGGCTATCAGCGTCTGTACCAGCATCAGCCAGAAATAGTGCACGGGCAGATCAGCTATCATTTTTCGGGAAGCCTCCGCCTGTTCGGGTGTCAACATTCCCTCTAACGACTGCATAAAGCCTGACATGTCAGGCGTGTAGCTGATGCCCGGCAGAAGCAGGCTGACGCCCAGCGTAGCTACGGCGATCAGGGGCGGCAGAAACCAGGCTACGAAAAACCAGGGGTTGAATGTGAATGATATGCCCAGGGGTCCACTTAGCGGATGTTTGAAGATGGTTTTCTGAACCAGGATCGTGACTATCATGGGGACGAACATATAGGCCAGGGCCAGCGGGATGATGCCCATGCTCCCCGGCTTGCCGCCGGCCAGCACAAACGCGGCTGCCATGGCATAGCTGATGCCAAAGGTAAGAACAATATAGAGGCTTATTTTTTTAAGGCGCCGGTTCATAATTTATTCTTGTCCAGTCCCTGTTATACTAAAGGGTGGGGATCTGCAGGCTGTTTACAGGTCGGGAGTTATCTCCCCGTTTTTAACCTGTCCGAACATGCAGCATTCCTCGATCGGCTGCAACTGCTTCATGGTGCCGAAGGCAGTCAGGCGCAGGCCGGCGACCACCTCGCTGCTCAGGGGCGGGTTGATCTCAAGGCTGCCGTCCCGATTGCGCATAGCGAGGATGCGGACGCCGGGGAAGCGTTCTTCGACTGCCTTGAGGCTTAAACCGATGAGAGGGGATTGTTCGCTGGCGTAGATTTCCTTCACTGAATATTCGCTGTCCTTGCCTGCCAGCACAGTATCAATAAACTGCACGATTGAAGGGCGCAATGCTAGGAGCGCCATTTGCTGTCCGCCGATGACCTCGGGCAGGATAATCTGGGTTGCGCCGGCCTGCTTGAGACGCTTGGCGGCATCGGAATTACTGGCTCTGCCGATAATGATCAGACGGGGGTTCAGCTCGCGTGCCGTTAGAACGGCATAGGTATTGTAGGCGTCATCGCCAAAGGCAGTGATCAACCCTTTGGCTCTGCTGATGCCTGCTCTTTTAAGCACATCGTGATTAGTGGCGTCATCCATTATAGCCAGCAGGTCCTGCTGCACAGCGCGGGTATAATTGTTGAGGCCGCGCTCGATTATGACAAAATCAGTTTTCTGGTCTTTAAGTGTGCTGGCGATCGCTTCTCCCACGCGCCCGTATCCGCAGAGGATAAAATGATCTTTTAAGCCCTTTATTTTGGCTTCCATGCGGCGCCTCCTGAATATGCCGTATTCTCCCTCGAAGGTGGCCTGTACCATGCCTCCTAGGATGTAAAATGCCGTGCCCACACCGACAAATGAAAGGACCATGGTGAAGATGCGGCCGTTAGTTGAAAGGGGATGTATCTCGCTATAGCCGACTGTGACAATGGTAATGACAGTCATGTAAAGGGCATCGAACCATGGCCATTTTTCGATAATAGTATAGCCGAGCGTGCCGAACAGAAGAAGAGCGATGAGAGTGCCGATCCACTTAATATAACGATTTCTATTATCCATAGTTAACAAAACCGTTACTTATGTGGCATATTACTCAAGCTTGCTCAGTATCTCGTCTATTTCGCTGATCGACTGGAACCGCTCTTGTACAATATTGCGGATAATGCCAGAGGAGTCGATGAAGTAGGAAGTCGGGAAATACGGCGGCCGGTAGACGGCGTCGACTTCTCCCTGGGTATCGAGTAAAACCGGGAAGGTTAATTTTTGTGTACTCACATAATAGCTGACCTTGTCCACATCACCGCGTACGTTTACTGCGAGGATGATCAACTCGTCCCTGTTGTACTTGGTGAAAGCCTTCTGCAAGATAGGCATTTCCATCTCACACGGTGGGCAGCCTTCCAACCAGAAATTCAGCAGCACACGCCTGCCCTGGAACTGGTTCAGTGTGAATTTGGTCCCATCAAGGGAGCTCAGGGTAAAATTCGGCGCACGTTTGCCCAGGACAGGAGCAATTTCAACGGTCGAAAGGGTTTTTATGGCCTCGATCTCCTGTAATGCTTCCTTGCCGCTGGCGTCACGGGACCTTATTCTCAATGTGTATAAGGTATCGGGTTGAAGACCGTCGATTTTGACTGTATGCCAGATTGACATATTGCTGCCCTGGGTAGCTGTGCCATCATAATTCCTGTTCGTGCCGTAATCGACATTGCCGGTGGTCGGTTCATCGGTTTTCCAGGTAACGGTGATGGAAGAATCGGTGACAAAGCCCGTGTTAATGCCTGAAATCTCAGGGTATAGAGTATCGCTATTGACCGTGGTGAAGGTGTACCGCCTTGAAACAATAGTGTCATTCAGCGCACTGAAAGAGTGCTCAGACACATTGATATTATTCACGTTATATACGATGCGAACACGATATGAAGTGCCCGGTTTCAGGTCGCGCAGCGTCAGTGAGTGCAGGGTGGTGGGACTGGGCGTGATCACGGTCTGGATGTTCTTGCCGTCGATATCAACCTGCGTTGTTGCCGGGGTGGAGGTAGCCCAGTTAATCACCGCGCTTTTTTCGGTAATGGACTGGATAATGACATCGGTAATGGGCGGTTTATACTGCTTGACCTCGGATTTCCTGGATATTGAATATACAATCTGCTCAAGCGCCGACAGGTTGGGCAGGGGTCCTTCAACACGGGACCTGATCACACCGTCCTTATCGATGAAGATATAGGTGGGCTCCTCCGTAATATTATATTGGGAGCGCAGCTTACCGAACGAATCGACGATCACCGGGAATTTCACGTTGTAGTCCTTGATCAGTTTGTCTATTTCGCTGTTGCTGGTGCCGGAAGCAATGGCAATGATGGCAAGCTCGCTCTGCGGCATGCTTTCGTGCAATTGATTGAGCGTGTCAGGCGTATATAACTTGCGTTCAACACCGTTGACATGGAAAAACTGGTTGTCCCAGAAATCACGGTCCCAGAAAACCAGCATTACATTGGTGCCCCGGAAGGAGCTCAACGCAGACATGCTCTCGCTGCTTAGCTGCATGACGAAATCGGGCGCCGTGTTGCCGACATGTGAGCCTGTCCTGGGAATGAGCATGGTGATTGCAGAAATGAGCGCCAGCCCGGCAATAATCGCGGCTACGATTACCCATAAAGCACGGTTTTTAGCCAGCATGCCGGTTTTCAGGGTTGCGTCCTTCTTGCGCGGAGGCTCGTTCAAAGGATGAAGGTGGAAAGACGGCTTATGCTGTTTAAGGACGACCGGTTCCTTTTCACCTTCTTTACCTTTTTCGTCCCCGACAGGTTTTTGATCTGCTTCTTTCAATCTTATCTCTGTTATCTTTTCATTTATCTCTTCATTCGCTGCCGCTTCTGCTGCGGGTTTAGCTGCTTCGGCCGGTTCCGGTGTCTTGATTTCGCCTGACCTGCGGTTTGCCGGTGTTTCGTCGGTTACTGTCCTGATTACATCTGTCTCGGGATTAGTCGGCTGGATTACAGCCTGTTTTATCTCTCCGGCTGCAGGAGATTTTGCTTTTTCACCTGCTGCAGAAGACGGCGCTGGTCCGGGCTCAGATACAGGCTTACCAGATTCTATAATGGGAGCTACATCTTCGGCAAATTTGGCGTAAATGAGCTTCTGGGTATCGACTACCTTTTTTTCCAGGGATTTAATCTTCTCAGCCAGCTGTTTGCTTTTGCTTTGGAATACATCGTCGGTTATCTCGCCTACCTTTAGCCTGGTCTGGAGCAGCACAAGCTCTTCCTGGCATTTATCCAGCTCCAGCGTGCGAACAGCCAACTCCTTGCTCAGTTTCTCCTTGATTGAAGCAATGGCATGCCTGGCGCTGTCAATCGTGTTCTGGTGCTCCCTGCTTAATGCGGAGGTCGTATTATTTTCAGCGGCCCCTTCTTCCCTCTTCTTTTCCAGGTCATGCAGGATAGATTCGGCCTTTTCGATCTTATCGAAAACGTTCTTTAAATCATCCATTAATCGATGTCAGCTTGCTAATAAATGAAGTATTAACAAGATTATACACCCGAACCATTGCTATGTGCATATAGGCCTTTAGTCCGCATGCAACCGGTGTCGCGACCTTTATTTAAACTGGGACATCCTTTCTTCGATCTCGCCCGTGTTTATGAAGGGCCCGACCTTGACGGACTTGATCACGCCGTCGCTGTCAATAAAGAAAGTTGTGGGCAGGCCGTGCACGTTAAACATGGTCGCGACTCCTCCCCTTGGATCGACAGGTATGACAAAATTGAGGTTATGGCGTTTGGCATAAATAGCGGCATTTTCCACATTGTCCTGCGTGTTGACCGCGATAATAGCCACGCCGGCCTTGGCCCAGGTCTCATCGATCTGCCTTAAGAAAGGGACTTCATAAGTGCACGGTCCGCACCAGGTGGCCCAGAAATTAAGTATGATATTCTTGCCCCGGTAATCATACAGGTTCATCGTCTTGCCGTCGATTGTCGTCAGCGTAAAATCCGGGGCAAGCTCGCCTATCTTGTTGCCGGTCTTTAAACCGGCTGTCGTTTGGTTGCCTGCTTCATTTGCTGCAGTGCCGGCCGAACGTGAGCTACTTTCCACCACGGCGGCGGTGACGATCAGGATGAGTATCACAGCTCCTATTACTGAGATCCATAGTAGCTTGTTGGAAGTGATGGACTTGCCGGACTTGTTGGACTTAGTAGAAGTATTTCGTTTTTTAGACATATTTTTTCATTATTCTGCTGATCAATCATATTTTGAATTTGCCTGACTGTCTGAACATAATCAGGAATTCAACAACTTGATCAGTTAAATAATAATGCCAGAGACCGTTGCATCTGCCTGTAACTTTAGTTACTTTGAAACTCGCCAATCCTTTTACGGGATGATCTTTTTAACTTCGGCTGCCAGCTCGTCTCTGGTAGCGAAGCCGCCGATCTTGATCGATTTAAGGGTGCCGTCCGCTCCGATGAAGAATGTATTGGGGTCTGCATTTTTCGGGCAGCAATATTTTTTATAGATTTCCTGCTTCATATCCAGTACGGCCGTAAAGCTGTAGTTGTTCTTGGACAGGAAATCCCTGGCGGTGGACGTGTTATCCAGCGTATTGACCGACAGTACGATCAACCCCTGGCTTTTATACTGGTTGGCTATGTCCTGAAAAAAGGGCATTTCCTTCTTGCATTCAATGCAACTGGTAGCCCACGTGTTGATGATGACCGGTTTGCCTGCGAAATCACTCAGGCTGACATTTTTCCCGTCAAGGCCGGGCAGGGTGAAATCGGGAGCTTTGTCGCCGATTTTAGGGCAGCTGGGGACTGTGCCGCCTCCACAGCCCGGCAGCAGGATGGCAAATAACAGAACAGCTATAAAGGCAAACCATGGATATTTCATTAACAGCCTCCTTAATTCTTCAACGTTTTCAGGTTGCAAAGCGGCTGAGCATGGTTAGTTGGCCGCTCAGAATAAGTATACCTACAATGATAAGCAGTATGCCGCTTATTATTGAAATGAGCCCCAGGTGTTTGGTGATACCTTTCCAGAATGGCACAATGTAGCTCCAGGCAAGGCCGATGAGGAGGAAGGGTATGCCCATGCCCAGCGAGTAGGCGCTGAGCAGCAGGGCGCCTTTGGCGGTCTCCTGCGTGTAAGAAGCTATGAACAGGATGGAGCCAAGTATGGGGCCGATGCAGGGGGTCCAGCCCAGCGAGAAAGCCGCGCCGATGAGCAGTGATCGGAGGTACCCCGGGTTGCGCGCGCCCTGGACTTGCATGCGTTTTTCATAATTCAGCCAGGGTATTTTGTAAGCAGCGATAAGAAAGATGCCGAAGATGATAATGACTATGCCGGATACTATCCTGAGCGTCTCGGCATACTCCGTAATTGCGGACCCGATCAGCCCGGCCGAGGCGCCCATCAGGATGAACAGAATGGAAAAACCCAGCACGAAGAAGATGCTGTGCATCAGGGTAGGCCATACCTTGCGCTTATCGTCTGTATCTATAGCCGATGAGCCGGCCAGGTTGGCCAGGTAGGCAGGCACCAGCGGGAGGACGCAGGGCGAAAAGAACGAAAGCAATCCTGCGCCGAATGCAGTCCAATATGAGATGTCTGTCAATTATCTCCCCAGTACCCTGTCGAGGATCTTCTGGATGTCCTTTTTGGGTCTGTAGCCAATTACCTGCTCATACGGTTTCCCGTCTTTAAATACGATCATGGTCGGGATGCTCATAATTGAATAGCTGGAAGCTATCTTGGGCGCCTCGTCCACATTGACCTTGGCAAAATCCATTTTCTCTTTGTATTCCTGCGATAATTCGTCGATGACAGGTGCGACCATCCGGCAGGGCCCGCACCACACTGCCCAGAAATCTACCAGGACAGGTTTTGGGGAATCCAGGACTGATGCTTTAAAGTCTTTTTCGCCGATTTCTTTAATGTTTCCGGCCATGTTGCCTCCCTTAAGTTTTTTTCCCGCCGTCATCGGTGGGAGCTTCGTGGTTGTAAGTCTGATCTCGCAGATGCGCGTTGTCTTCTATATTAGCACCGCTGGCAATAATGCTGTTAATTATCTCTGCCTGTGAGCCTATGACGATTTTATTCCAGAGAAGCGAATTCTCTATTTTGCAGTCCTGCTTCAGGTGACATCTGTTGCCTATTACTGCAGGACCCGTGATGCGCACGTTTCTTTCCAGGCGGCATTCGTTTCCCATCAGCACCGGGCCTTTGATCTCGCAGGACGGGTCTACGGAACTGCCCTCGCCTACGCTGATGTTGCCGCCGGTGTAGAGGCTCGAAGTGCAGGCGCCTCTGAGTATATCCATATTCAACTGGTGGTATTTGGCAGGCGTGCCCATATCGATCCAGTAGGATTTGCTCTGATAAGCGTAAACACGCTCTCCTTTTACCAGCAGGGTGGGGAATACACCGCGTTCGAACATGTAAAATTCACCGGCGGGTATGTTGTCCAGCACCGATGGTTCCAGAATATATACGCCGGCATTGATCCAGTGGCTGGTGATCTTGTCGGGGGCCGGTTTTTCGATAAAGCGCTGCACCCGGAAGTCAGCGCCGGTTTCGACGACGCCAAATCTGGTTGGGTCATCGACATGTGTGAGCGCAATAGTAGCCATGGCGCTGTTTTCGCGGTGAAAGCGCAGCATGTCGGTGAAGTCGATATCTGTGAACACATCCCCGTTGAGCACGAAGAAAGTCCGGTTGATGTGTTCTCCCGCCAGCTTGACCGCGCCTGCGGTGCCCAGAGGTTTGGTTTCAAGGCTGTAGGTCAGTTTGATGGCCGTCAGCGGGCTGCTCTTGAAATACTCATAGATTGAATCAGGTTTGTAGCCCATGGCCAGCACGACCTCGTTGATATCATGCATGGTAAGGTTGCAAAGGACATGCTCCAGGAACGGCCTGTTGAGAACGGGGACCATGGATTTAACGACTGAATATGTTAGCGGTCGAAGCCTTGTGCCTTCACCGCCGACGAGGATAATAGCTTTCATGCTGATAGTTAAATTATTGTAGCCTGTTTAGTGTTGCCGGGCAACCGAAAGGCACAAAGTTAAGTATATTAGATTCCGTTCTTATCGACGAACTCTTTCTTGACCTTGTCTTCATAAGCCAGCAGTTCATCTGCCGGGCTGGGTATTCCTAATGCAGCTTCAAGCTGCCTGACCCTTTCCGTCAGTTTGCCGTGTTCTGCCAGCACCAGGCGGATAGCTTCAGCCACCGGGTCAGGCAGGCGGTTATGGTCGAGATCGATCTTGTGCTCGCGTTGTTCTTCAACTATACGGCCGGGCACGCCCACAACGGTAGCCCCGGGTGGCACCGTTTTGATCACGACAGAGCCTGAGCCGATTTTGGCGCCGTCTCCGATCTTGATCGGTCCCAAGATCACAGCGCGCGAGCCGATAACAACATTATTGCCGATGGTGGGGTGGCGTTTCTTCTTTTCCAACGATGTGCCGCCGAGCACTACGCCCTGGTACATCAGCACATCATCACCGATCTCCGCTGTTTCGCCTATGACAACACCGGCGCCGTGGTCGATGAAAAAGCGCTTGCCGATGGTGGCGCCGGGGTGTATCTCGATTTGGGTAAAGAAGCGGTTGGTCTGCGAGATCAATCTGGCCACGAAAAAGCACCTGTGGCGGTAAAAAAAATTGGCGATGCGGTGCCACCAGAGGGCGTGGAGACCCGGATATAGTAGAAATACCTCAAAATAGCTTCTGGCAGCCGGGTCTCTCTGCATGGCGGCCCTGATGTCGTCTCTCATCATTTTAAAAAAGTTGAACATATCGGGTTTTTCCCTGCATTCAGTTGTTAACGGCGCAATATTATAATAGATGCGTAACGATTATATAAGTAAATGGCGCTAAAGTATAATTTCAAAGGTCAAAAAAGCGGCAAGCATTATCCGTGGTGGTCTGTGCCAACTGCTCTTCGTTAACGTCTTTTAATAAGGCCGCTGCCCTGAGGCTCCGTACTACATCGGACGGCGAAGACCTGTAGCGTATCTCACGGCCATAGTGAACCGGGCAATCTGTCTCCAGCATGAGCAATTCGAAGGGCGCTTCTTTGATTGCCCGGCGATGCTCATCGTGGTATTCGGCAGCGGGGGTGGCTGAAATATAGTAGCCGGCTGCCAGCAGTTCGGACAGAGTGCTGGAGAACCCCGTATACCAGTGGAAAACAACCTTGCCGATACCCATATCACGGATTGTCTGCAGGCAGTCCTTCCAGGCATAGCGGCTATGCAGTGAGACAGGTTTGTTGTGGGCAGAGGCGATCTTAAGCAAGGATGAGAGGACTTCCTGCTGGACAGCTTTGGAAGCGCCTTTCAATACCCGCTTGTCATAGTCCAGGCCAACCTCACCCAGAGCGACGGCGTTTTCAATGTTGTCTGAGATGAAATCCATATTTTCCTGCAATTGACTCGTGTCCAGGTTGCCAAGCGACCAGGGGTGCAGTCCCAGAGCGGCATAAATAAATCCTCTATACTCTGAAGCCAATTCCAGTACACGTCTGTTGGACTTGAGGTCCTGTCCGACAGCGATAATGGCCTTTACGCCGTTACTGCGGGCGTTGGTTATAGCTAACGGCAGGTCTTCTATCTCATCGAGGTGGGCATGGGTGTCAATCAGGCCGGTCACGTTTACTCCTGAAGATATCGTCGAAGGTAAAATTATGGACATCTTCTGCGGTGTATAGGCCGTTTTCCGTAACAATGCCGGCGAGCAGGTCCAGAGGCATCATATCAAAGCCGGGTTCTGGTTCACGCAGGGAGGCCAGGAAGCCGCGGGGATCGAATTTGCTTTTACAGCAGATAGCGTAAACCGGTACCTTGCGGCTGGCTGCCACACGCGCCAATTCGTATGAGGGAGAACCATTAAGCAGCCAGCCCTGCAGGGAAATTGCGTCGGCGCCGAGCAGTGTCATGTTGGCGCGGGCGGCATGCCACCGCAGTTGAGCATCCGGCACCAACCGGCAGGCAATACCGGATTGTCCCAGCCGATCGATAATCAATTGGCCATAGGATATCTTATGGAAAAGCGACTGGACAGCCAGCACCTTGAAATCGATACCTCTGCTGCGGGCATGTTCGAGGGCTGAGCAGATCGAATCACTGTAGCTGCAAGTCATAACTATGCTGCGGTTTTTTACCAGATTCGCCGCCTTGATGGGAAGTTGGCGGATCGATTTTTCATGCAATTGATTGAGTTTGGAGGCGATGGCAAAGCCCTTTTTCTGTTGGTTTACCAGCGAACGGCTGGCTGCTACCGCAGGCTTGAACTCCTCCATGAATCTGAGCACATAGTTGGAGATGGAAACCATGCCGGGCCTGGCACTTAATAGAGCATCGGCGATTTCCAGCACTTCGCTGCTGAAACGCGGACCGGCTGCCGACCTGGCGTCACAGGCATCGAGCAGAACCCTGATGGCAGCCGATGTCAGCAGGGATGCCCCGTGTTTACGGTCTTGCCTGATTGCGTTGATGCTCTTAGTTATAGCAGCCTTCATTCGAATTGATTATACCTGAAAGCCGGGCGGCTGTTTATATATGCAGTTCGACGATGTCATTGTCTTTCAGTACATGTTCAGGTCCAACGCGCTGACCATCGAACTTGCCCGATCCCCAGACTACGGCATAACGCAGTTTATAGGCGAAGTCCTTGTGCACCGCCTCGGCGGCATCTTTAATTGTGGAATCTTTCTTAAGTATAACTGGATCGCTGAGGTCGACGCGTGCGCCGGGCGACTTGGTATGGACCCGGATGATACCCAGATGCGCGAAGATCTGTCGCTTAAGCTCTTCCAGATTGTGCTTTTCGTCAGCTGAGACTTCGATGACGCCCAGGGATTGCCCGTATTTCTCAGAAAGCGCCCTGTAGCCCTCCCCGTCCAGGTCGATATCCGACAGGTTGCCGATCACGAACATTTTGCGAGGACGTGTGCCGGGTGCCTGCTCAGCCGCACCGGCAAGATCCGGAACTATACCCATTTTATCCAGTTCCTGGAGGATAGTCTCCACCTGGCGGCAGGGGTTTTCGGTGAGGTCCACCACAAGGGCCAGCAGGTCGGCGTTACGCAGTATGGTGTTGGCCCAGATGCGCGATTCATACATATTGATAGCCGGCATATCGATGATCTGTATCTGGATGTTTTCAAAGGGCATCATGCCGACATTGGGAGTCTTGGTCGTGAAGGGATAATCGGCGATCTCCGGTATGACATTGGTCAACGTAGACAGCAGCAGTGACTTGCCTG
Organism: Dehalococcoidia bacterium UBA6808; assembly: GCA_002452695.1. GTDB lineage: Bacteria > Chloroflexota > Dehalococcoidia > GIF9 > UBA5629 > UBA6808. Next base: position 3,181 of record DKFA01000069.1, on the reverse strand, counting down.
TGTTGGGCAGCCCGACCAGCGCAATCTGGCTGGCGCCTTCCTTGCGGATACTGAAATTCTTGCGGCTGGTGGCAAACTTCTTCTCGGCCTCTTCACTGATCCGGGCGATCTTGCGGCGAAGGTCGGCTTGCAGGTGGTCGGTGCCCTTGTGCTTTGGCATTACCGCCAGCATAGCCTCGAGGGCCTGGATTTTTTCCTCGGGAGTCACGGCGTTTTTAAAGCGTTTTTCGGCCTCGAAATACTGCGGTGTTAAATTCGCTGGCATCACATATCCCCAGACTGCAATATTGTATATATTGTACTGTGAAAGGAAGTTGAAAGTATAACAGATAAACAGTGATGTGTTAAATATGTGAAAGTATCTCTGGGCGGACGTTGATATGCTGATGAAAACTGCCTGGCGAATTGCAATAACGGCGTTAATGCCGTATAGTAATAATAGTGGTTTGTGTTCAGGTTATACATACTTAATTACGAAAACGACTTTACCCGCCTGAGTAACTCAAGTTTTGGATGACCCCGACGTAGACCCAAAATAATAAGGAGGTCATCTTATGGCTTTCACCGATAAAAAACTCATCTGCGCTGATTGTGGCAAGGAATTCATTTTCAGCGCTACCGAACAGGAATTCTACGCGAGCAAAGGCTTTACCAATGAGCCCAAACGCTGTCCCAGTTGCCGTCAGGCCAGGAAATCAGAGCGTGGCGGCGGACGTGGCGGACCGCGTCAGATGTATAAGGCTATATGCGCGGAATGTGGCGCAGAGTGTGAAGTGCCGTTCCAGCCCACACAGGACAAACCGGTCTATTGCAGCGATTGTTTCAATAAGAAATCAAAGAGTTAAATGCCGGCATCCGTTCCGTGACACAAAGGAGTCACACAAATAAATAATCAGAGGAAAATGTTTAGAAATGAATATATATGTTGGTAATTTGTCCTATGAAGTTACCGAAAGTGAATTGCGGAAGGAATTCGAAGCCTTCGGCGAGGTCTCTTCGGTCAGCATCATCAAGGATACTTACAGCGGCCAGTCCAAAGGTTTTGGCTTTGTAGAGATGCCCAAACTGCAGGAAGGCCAGGCGGCTATCGCAGGTTTAAATGAGAAAAAACTGCATGACCGCGCCATGACTGTCAACGGCGCCCGTGAAAGGGGAACTGGTGGTGGTGGTGGACGTAGTGGTGGTGGAAGGGGTGGATATAGCGGAGGACGCAGCGGATATGGCAGTGGGCGTGGAGGCGGAGGGCGTGGTGGAGGACGCAGTGGCGGTGGCGGACGCAGGTATTAAGGTTTGCCTGAGTAAAGATATAAAAAGGGGCAGGCTTGAGAGTCGGCCCCTTTTTTATTGCCTGATCTAACCAACAACATGCCGTCAGCGTGTCAACTCAAATAAAAATGTTGCCGAAAAAGAGCCGCGTATTGACATGGTATGATATATGGTAGTATCATTGGTAGTATAAATAATCTGCTTGGATTAGAGGATATCCCAATGATAAAAACACGAGGGACAAAAAAGGTATCCATTACGCTACCCGACGAGCTTATTGAGCAGGTGCGGGCTCATGTCAGGGCCGGTGAGTTCAGCGCTTTCTGCGCGGTTGCTTTACGCAATCACCTCGCTCATTACAGGCAACGCGCCAATCTGGCTCAGAGTTACGGTATCTGGAAAGATCAAGCCCATCCTGACCTGTCTTCGTCTGAACAGGTTTCCAACTATGTCAGGAAACTCCGCAAAGCAGATACTAAAAGGCAATCCAGGCTGTTGAATAAATAATGCGCTGGCAAGAGGGCCTGATTATTTCCTGTCTGGTGGATACCGATGTGTGCATCGATTATCTGCGCAAGCGTGATTATGCCAGGACGTTGTTTCTCAAATGGATGGATAAGGGCCTGTTGTCTATCAGCGCAATCACTCACCTCGAGATTTATGCCGGTATGCGCCAGGGTGAGGAAAGCGCTACAGCCGGCTTCCTCAATAATATGGTAACGCTCCCTGTTGATGAATCAGTCGCTTGTTCGGCCGGCAATATTATCCGTGATTTGAAGGCCAAGGGTTTTACCATGTCTCCCATGGATTCTATCATTGCTGCTTCTGCTCTGTTCACCAATGTGCCGCTAATAACTAATAATATAGATGATTATCCTGTTCCAGAGATATCTGGTTTGGTTGTGGTAAAAGGCACCGGTAAATAGCCTGATCTGCTGGTAACTGATTCCGTATTCGTACGAGGTACAATCAAAGGGTGTAGGAATAGTCAGCGGCAGCGAGTAATCTTTCTGGTGAAAAGAAACGCAGAAGGAGGTGTTCACCGTCGCTATGGGAAAGCAAACTATATATGGGAGCCAGACGTCAAATACTAACTGGGATAACCTGGAAGAAGCGCTACGTGATAAAGTCCGGCAGATCATTCAGAATATCCTTGAGGAGGAAGTAATGGAGCTATTGGGGTGAGAGTGCGTGCCAACCGCCATCGACCAGATCGCCAAAGGCGCCCAGGAGCAGGCCAGGATGATGGGAAAAATGTTACCATGGTCAGCCAGGTTTCGACTGCCATTACAGAGGTTTCCGACAACGCGCAGCATGCCACGGAGAGCGCTAGTGTCACGTCGGGCATATAAGCAGTCATTACTTATGAATGTGTGGCGAAGTTGAATTTGGTTCAGTTATTAGTCTGACATGACACTATGGCGGCCTCGGATACGGCCGACAGCGGCGCGGCTGTGGTAGCAGGGGAGGTCGGGAAGCTGGCTGAAAGGTCTTCGACATCGACCAAGGAGATCGCCGAGTTGATCGGCGGCATCCAGGCTGGCGTAAGCGAGACCATTACCGCCATGTGCAAAGGGACCGGGCAGGCGGCAGAAGGTTATGAGCAGGCCACCCGTGCCGGTGGTGCGCTGGAAGAGATACTGTCCAGGTCCAAAGATATGGGGGAGTAGGTGCTGATGATATCTGCGGCGATGCAGGAGTTGACGCATCCCAGCGTGGAGATGGTGAAACAGAGCGACAGCATCGGTGCGGTGGTGGAGCAGAACAGCGCCGCTATGCAGGAGGTCTCGGCTTCGGCGGAAGAGATCACGGCCCGGGCGCAGAAGCTGACCGGTTCGAGCCAGAACGCGTTAAAGATTGCTGAAATGTTCAATGCGGTAGTAACCGGGGGAAAATATAAGTTGCCATAGAGAAT
>DKFA01000035.1 GCA_002452695.1 Dehalococcoidia bacterium UBA6808 | reverse complement strand
CAGTGAGGCCGATGTGCAGACGGCCATAGCGCTGTGTTCGCTTTCCACAGCTACATATTCGGCCTTCAGTTCGCCGTTTTCAACGAAATACGAAAGTTGCTCGGTCAGCGGCGTCTGTGGTGTGATGGGATAGGCGGCCACCACCTGTATTCTGCTCAACCTGGCTGCAATAGCCGCGGCCTGGTTGCCGTCCATGATGCGTATATTGCTTTTTCGCTGTACTGCCATTTTATGCTCTGCCTATAAATTTTTCTCTTCCGGGACCATGGTGATGGCCTGCACCGGACAGACCTGCGCGCAGATGCCGCAGCCCTTGCAATATGTCAAATTGATGGAGGGGGGTATGCCCTTGGTTATGACGGCCTCGGGGCAATACAACCAGCACAGAAAACAGGTGGGTTTATTCAGCCGGGTGGCCGTGCATTTCTTGTCGTCGATCACCGGCAGGTTGGTTCGCCATTCGCCTGTGCGGCCTGCTTCACCGATGCCGGGTGATGACTCATCGCAGATGTGGTTGCAGTCTCTTGTTCCCATCAGCGCATCCTATTTGCCTATCCGTGTGGCATCGTGCGTTTTGTGCACGGCAGCTATATTCATATTGACCGTATTTTTGGAGAACCTGTCCCTCAGCACTTTCTCCAGCGTAGGCAGATCCACTATTTTGGTCGCCCTGACTAATGCGCCCAGTATGGCGGTGTTGACGATAACCAGTCCCGCTACAATGATGCCAAGGTCCAGGCAGATCCTGGTGGCGTCGACCGTGGCGATATTGAAATCACCTTTGATGCCCAGTTCTTTGGGAGAAAGATTGGAATTAACGATCAGCCAGCCGTTCTTGGCCAGGCCGGCGGTAACTTCTGGATAAGACAACAGCGTGTGGTCGAGCACAACGACGATGTCAGGGTTCTCAACCTGCGAAACGACCAATATGGGTTCATTCGAAATGCGGGTGGAAGCGCTGACCGGTGCGCCGCGACGCTCGGCGCCGAAAGATGGGGCAGCGGTAACGCCCTTGTAGCCTTTGAGATAGGCGGCCTCAGCAATGATCTTGGCCGCAGTGATGGCGCCCTGACCTCCCCTTCCATGCCACCTGATCTCCAGTGGTCGGCTGATATGGGCGGTTTTCTGCGCCATATATGATATTATCTCCTCAATGCATATCTACGCACTAAAGGCATATATTAGCTCGTGTAATACAACAATGTCAAAATTGTCTCACTACTGTAATAGACCGAACGAGGCGGACGATTTCAACTCGCTTTCATGTTCGTCCAGCCATTTGCGGTGCTTCTTCCAGTCGGGGCAATACTTGCCGACGAAGTTCCAGAATCTCTCTGAGTGGTTCATGTGCCTGAGATGGGCCAGTTCGTGGATAATCACATAGTCTATGACCGGTTCGGGCGCCAGCAGGAGTTTCCAGTTCAGGCTAAGCCTGCCGTTGTGCGAACAACTGCCCCAGCGCGTTTTTTGGCCTCGGATAATGACCTCGCTATAGTTTAAACCCATCATTTCTTTGAAGGTGTTGGCCTTTTGTGTGAAGACCAGCTCTGCCCGGGCGCGGTACCACTTTTCCAGTATGGCAGCTATGCTCCTCCTGCCCCCGTCAACGGTAATGTATATTTTGTGGCCATCAAGCTCTACACTGCAGCTATTGCTGCCATTGTTTTGTACAACCAGTTCCACCTTCCTGCCCATATAGGATACTTTTTCGCCATGGTCGACCTCCTTGCTGAAAAGAGGCATCTGGACCGGTTTGTTTTCGGGCAGGTGGCGCAATACCCAGCGGGCCTTTTTCTGCAGTATTTCATCCACCTGTGATTGATTGTGCCTGCCGGGCACGACCACGGTCAGACCTGAATCCTGGCGTATCTCCAACCGTATGCTGCGGATGCGATGGCTCTGTTTGAGACGGTAGGATACCTGCCTGTTTCCCAGGCTGACCTGGTATTCTCCCAGCAGGACCAGGGGCCGGGGGCGTTTGAAAGGCATGTTTATATTGTATGTTTTAACAGAGGGCAAGTCCAGAGCCGCTGCCCCCGCATGTTGCCACCGATAGGGTGATGACGTAAACTGGATGCCGCAGGGCCGATTAACTGAAAGGGAGGGACGTTAAAATGAAGTGTCTGATTCTGGCCAGCGGATTCGGTACAAGGATGTACCCGCTCACGCTGAACTGCGCCAAGCCCCTTCTGCCTTACAGGGGCAAGCCTATAATCAATCACATCGTCGATAAAATACCGCAGGGTATTGAGATACTGGTCAACGTCAACAGGAAGTTCGAGGCCGATTTCTATGCCTGGCAGAAAAAACAAACACGTCAGGTCACAATCTGCGTGGAAGATGTCTATACGGAGAAGGATATGCTGGGCGCCATCAGCGCGCTCAACTACTGGATTCAACAAAAGGATATCAGGGAAGACCTGCTGCTTTTCGGCAGCGATAACTATTTTGAGTTTGACATGCAGAAATATATGGCGGCCTTCAACCGGCAGAACTTGCTGGTTGCCGTCTATGATGTAGGCGATCCGTCGCGGGCTACACAGTACGGGGTGGTCAGGGTTGAGGACGGTCGTATCGTGGAACTGGAGGAGAAACCGGCCCGGCCGAAATCCAGCCTGGTGGCTACGGCCTGCTATATCATCCCCACTCGCGTTTTTCCCTTTATCAGTGATTTTTGCAGTGGCCAGCGCCGCGACAATCTAGGCAGTTTCATCGCTTACCTGATCGAACGGGATGCGGTTCAGGCCTTTCCCTTCAGCGAGACCTGGATGGATATCGGCAACCTTGAGATCTACAATTCGACCAAATAGTGCGGTCTGCTTAACGGCGGTCTGCCGATCGAGTAAAATAGTAATGGGTACGGGTGTTCAATACGAAGCGCCGTTAACCGGGAGATAATAATGGAAGATATTGAGAATATGGTCAAGACGACGTTGAGCCAGATCGAAAAGGTGCTCAGCAGCAAGACTGTTGTGGGCGAACCGATCACGGTCGGTGATACGACCCTGATACCGCTTTTAAGCATGGGCTTCGGCTTCGGAGCGGCTGGCGGCGCCGGTGACACTGATGTAAAAAGGGCAGGTGAGGCATCCAAGGCGGGCACCGGTGGCACCGGCGGAGCGGGCGGGCTCCGTCCCATCGCTATTATTATCATCGACAAAGAAGGCGTGCGCATCGAGCCGATCAAGAGCTCTGTCGCCGCAGCCATTGAAAAATTAAGTGAAAAAGTCCCCGGCGTGGTAGAAAAGATCGC
>DKFA01000122.1 GCA_002452695.1 Dehalococcoidia bacterium UBA6808 | reverse complement strand
AGCGATTACTGGAGGAATAAAAATCTCAAAGACCCGGTTGTGGTGGCCACTGACATCGGCATTACCAAACGCGCCCGCGATCTTGCCGAGAAGCTCAATGCGCCGCTGGCTATTATCGAAAAACGCCGCGTTGGCAATGAGGATATGACTGAAACATTGAATATTATAGGCGACGTGGCCGGGAAGCGCGCCATCACCGTTGATGATGAGATCGATACCGCCGGCTCGCTGGTCAATGCCGTAGACGCGTTGCTTAATCACGGGGCCAGGGANNGTGTACGCCTGCTGCACCCATCCCGTATTTTCCGGCCCTGCCATCGACCGTATCTCCAAAAGCAATGTCAAAGAACTGGTGGTTACCGACACCGTGCCTGTCAATGGATCGAAAAAACTCGGTAAAATTACAGTGTTGCCGATAGCGCCCCTGCTGGGCGAAGCTATACATCGCATCCATACCGGCATGTCTATCGGCGCCATGTTTGAGGATTAACACAATAGTATGCCAAGCTGGTTTGAAAAGCTCTTTGATTCGAATGAAAAAGAGGTTAAACGCCTCAAACCCATAATAGAGAAGATNNAATTCACTGGAACCCTCGTTCCAGGCTCTATCGCATGAAGCCCTGAAGGCCAAAACGGACGAGTTTAAAGAACGGCTGGGAAAAGGTGAAACGCTGGACGATCTCCTGCCTGAAGCCTTCGCCGCCGTGCGTGAAGCATCCCGGCGCACGATCGGGCTGCGCCATTTCGATGTGCAACTGATGGGCGGCATCGTCCTGCACCAGGGCAAGATCGCNNGCCACACTTCCCCTCTACTTGAATTCACTGCAAGGCAAAGGCTGCCACCTGGTCACAGTGAATGATTATCTGGCACGCCGTGACGCGTACTGGATGGCGCCGGTTTACCATGCTCTGGGAGTGAGCGTAGCGAGCATTTTTCCTCTGCAGAGCAGCGGGGAGGGATTACCTGCGCTGATCTACGATCCGGACTATACCGACGAGAAGGACAAGCGCTGGCCCCATTTCCGACCTGTCACACGCAGGGAAGCCTACCATGCTGATATCACCTACGGTACCAATAACGAGTTCGGNNTCGGTTTCGATTATCTGCGCGACAATATGGCCATCGACCTCTCGCAAAAGGTGCAGAGGCCGCTGAATTATGCCATCGTCGATGAGGTGGATAATATCCTGATCGACGAGGCGCGCACGCCGCTTATAATCAGCGGTCAGGCCGAGGAAGCAGCCGAACGTTACTACACCGTGGCGCGCCTTGTGGCACAGCTTACGCCCGAAGATTATAAGATTGAGGAACGTGAGCGCCAGGTCTACCTGACCGAGTCCGGCATCAACCACATGGAGGGCATGCTGCGCAGGGAGGGATTGCTCAAGTCCCCCAACCTTTACGACCCTTCCAACTACGGCCTCAGCCCGTTCATCGATAATGCGCTCAAGGCCCAGGTGCTTTTCCGCCGTGACCGCGACTATATGGTGAAAAACGGCGAGGTCATTATCGTGGACGAGTTCACCGGCAGGCTGATGTTCGGCCGCCGCTATTCGGAGGGCCTGCACCAGGCCATCGAAGCCAAGGAAAAGGTTAAGATACAGAAGGAGAGCATAACCCTGGCCACGATCACCTTCCAGAACCTCTTCCGCCTGTATGCCAAGCTGGCCGGCATGACCGGCACGGCTGCGACCGAGGCCGAAGAGCTGTATAAAATCTACAAACTGGATGTGGTGGTCATCCCCCCCAACCGGCCGCTGGCGCGCAAGGACAACATCGATATCATCTACAAGGATGAGCAGTCCAAGTTCAAGGCCATTGCCGCTGAAATCGAGAAGAGGCATAAAGAGGGCAAGCCCGTGCTGGTGGGCACGGTTTCCATTGAGAAGTCGGAGCTGCTCAGTGAGCAGTTGAAACGCAGGGGCGTCAGGCATGAGGTGCTCAATGCCAGGTACCACGAGCGTGAAGCCGAGATCATCCGCCAGGCCGGCCGAGTGGGCGCTGTCACGGTGGCTACCAACATGGCCGGCCGTGGTGTGGACATCATACTGGGGGGCAAGCTGCCTGAGCGGGAGGAATTCGCCGACGAGAAAGAGTATTTGAAAAAGCGCGAAGAGTGGCAGCAGGAGCACGACAAAGTCGTGGCCCTGGGCGGTTTGAATGTGATCGGCACGGAACGCCACGAGGCCAGGCGTATCGATAACCAGTTGCGCGGCCGCGCCGGAAGACAGGGTGATCCCGGCGAGTCGCAGTTCTTTGTCTCGCTGGAGGACGACATTGTTGTCCGCTTCGGTGGAGATCGCATCAAGGGTGTGATGGAATGGGCAGGCATGGATGAGAATACGCCGATCGAACACCCCATGATCAGCAAGGCTATCGAGAACTCGCAGGTTAAAGTCGAAGCTTTCCATTTCGATATCCGTAAACACCTGGTTGATTACGACAACGTGGTCAATAAGCACAGGGAAGTTATCTATGGTGAGCGTGACAAAATATTGCATGGCGCCGATCTCAAATCCAACATCCTGGATATGATCGAGGAAGAACTGACTCAGCTCGTGCACGAATATTATGACCGGGCCGGATTTGACGAGCCGGATTATAAGGGACTGCTGCAGGATGTGGCGGATATCTGCCCGCTGCCTAACGACATCAATGAAAAGACGCTGGCGGATATGAACGCGCACAAGGTTGAAGAGCGCCTGATCGAGCACGTCCGTGAGCTGTATGAGCAGAAGGAAGCCGCAATCGGGCCCAACGACATGCGCCTGGTGGAGAGGTTGGTCATGCTCCGCATTATCGACGATCACTGGAAGGAGCACCTGACCGCCATGGACCACCTGCGCACGAGCGTCGGTCTGCAATCGGTAAGGCAGATCGATCCGCTGGTCGTGTATAAGAAAGAAGGCGGCGCTTACTTCGACAGCCTGATGGCAAGCATCAAGCACGATATCGCCCACACCATCTTCAAGGTCAGCCTGGAAAAACGCGAGGTGCCGCGTCCCCAGAAAACAGCCGTTCCCGTTGGGCATAAAGTGGGCCGCAACGACCCCTGCCCCTGCGGCTCAGGCAAGAAATACAAACACTGTTGCGGTAAATAGGCCATTGGGATAAAACCAATGGATAAACTATATTATCAGCGGCTATTCCTTGGATACTTGTTTGGATTGAGGCTGTGCAGTCGAAATACGTTTCATGCTTTCTGCTTTTTCAGCACGTTCAATTTTACGACTTTTATCGGTATGAATAAAAACATATACTATACTTGTAATATCTATTGCACCAAGTGCTGCGCCAGCCCAATCATGTCCCATTAATATACAGGCAATGGAACCTGCTAAAACTACAAATGCAATCACTGCTCCGATCCAAAGTCCCTCCTCAGCCCTTTTAGAATCTCCAACAATTACGGTCTTCTCCAGAAATATACGATGTTCAGATTGCTGCTCAGCCATGTGTAATATGCGTTCTGCAGCACCCGGAAGTACTTCATTATATTCACGGAGCATGCTTGCAGGAGGAATGGGGCCACCATAAACCATGGTGCGTTCGTATTGGTGGACTATTTCACCTCGATCTTTTTTAGGAATATCAGCAGAACTGTGCGGAACAATAGAATTGCCGTGTTCGTTTTCGGGCATACTTAATAATTTCGTCTCTGAACTAAAGTCATTCTTTTACTACAATTTTTAAGGCATCTCTAATATCTTGCCCTACCACCGCCCAATCCATGCCTATTGCTATTCCGTCCGCGATTTCACCAGTTGGCGAAGTGTTATATGCATTTAGGCTATTCCCAAAATCGACAATACGAGAAACCCCTTCAAAAAATGAAGGTTGAGCATATAGAAAATCACTTCTTGGTTTGATTAAATTCTCACCCATGGCAACACCTTTTTACCAAAGATTATACACTGTATATTTTGCAAGGCTTACCGCTTTTTGTCAATTATTGCCAGTAATTACCATTTCTGCCCAGTTATCCGGATTTATATTCATAGTAACAGAATTAATTACGGTTTCACCATCACCCCCTGATCGATTCGTTGGCGTTGAATTGCATAGCGAAGGCCTCATTGACCTGGTCCAGCGGAAAGGTGTGGCTGACCAGCTTTTTGAAATCGATCACATATGAGTTAACGGCTTCAGCCGATGTTGCCTAGCCTGTAAAAGTGGATGTCCGAGCCGCAGATTCCGCAGGCGCATACCCGCATGATGATTCCCTTTTCTGAAAGGATTGGATCGGGTATCTGAATGACGCATGTATCGTTAGGGCCTTGGAAGACTGCGGCTTTCATGGCTGACCTCCTTTACAAAGCTGGATGGGTGGGCGGATGGACAGGCCAACTGAAATAAATCTGAACGTCGATGTCAATAATCACTTCGATTGTGGTTCATTTTGAAAAAGTTCATTAAAATGTATAGACATAAACGAATTGACATGATATCATTTAGCTGTGGTTAAAATATCTCCACAAAAGATAGTGGGCAGTTGGGATGGATGTTATGTATTGGATAAACACATCCTGAGTTCAGAATGCATCGGGGAAGACGAGTTTGGTCATCTAAAATTCGATACTACTCGTACACAAATGGGAGAGTTAGTATTCCAAATAAAGTACAGGGATAACTATTCTGTGTTAGGAACTATTATTGATACGATAGTTGATTTTATAATAAACGTGTGGAAAATTAGCATAGACTTGATTTTACCAGTTCCACCGTCCAAGCAAAACCGCGCGATACAACCTGTTGAAGCCATAGCAGATGGAGTTGGGAAAAAGCTGGGGGTGGAAGTATCCAACAGCATATTAATGAAGGTAAAAGACACCAGCCAGCTACCACTGAAAAATATCACAGATCAATCAAAAAGAGAAGAGCTTCTTAGAGATGCTTTTAAGGTAATTAATGGTGCGGTCGCGAATAAAAATGTGTTAGTATTAGACGATCTTTTCGATTCAGGAACAACTCTCAGAATAATCACTGATGTCTTGAAAAAAAACGGAAAACCAAATAAAGTATATGTATTAGCATGTACAATAACGCAAAGATAGTCATAGGCGGTTCTAGGGCAATAACGTATCTATCTGCGTCTGTAAAGGACTTGATTGATACGCTGACTAAGAAGGGCTACACCATACTTGTTGGGGATGCCAATGGAGCCGATAAAGCGACACAGAAATACCTTTATGCGAAGGGGTATCACAATGTGGTTGTATACTGCATGTATGACTTATGTCGCAACAACGTAGGTAAGTGGCCCACAAAGAGGATTGTCACACCGAATAAAAAAAAGGATGCAAATTACTTTGGGACAAAAGATTTGCATATGGCACGAGAATCTGACTTTGGTATTATGATCTGGGACGGAAACAGCAAAGGCACATTCCGCAATGTCATTAATTTGCTGGACGACAACAAACGTGTATACGTGTATTATCACCCGTCTAAACGTGTTTCATTGATTTCGTCTACAACAAGTCTTAATAATTTACTAAAAGACAACACATCGAAAAATGGCGTAGCATTTCGCACTGAATTACGAAACAGATTGCAGACTTCTACAAATACGACAAGTGAATGTAATACTCACGAGAAAGCATCTATTCAAGGCACGTTTTTCGCAGAATACAAGCCTGTTTAATTAGCTAACCTTGCGATTTCGCTAACCGTCCAAATATGATCTGCTATTCATGCTGCCATGGTTGGTGTTCTTGGGTAAAGGGATAATTTCTAGTGATATTAGGTATTCTTATGAAAATCAGAGATAATCCGTTCAGCTTCTTTAATAGCAGCCTTTTTATCAGTTTCAAGAGCTAATCGGTCAGATGTTATATATGTGTTTCTTATTTCATGTTCAAATAAACATAAATACCGTGCTAATTCCTTGACACTATATTTCATGTCTACTAGATATGTCTGTAATATTTCATTTAGTAGACTGGGTTTTTCTCGTGGTACATCAAGCTCTCTAGGCTCACGCGTTCTATATCCAGCTTTACCAAGTTGTGTCCAAAGCGTTCTTGCATGTCTGGGAGTTATTTCACCTAAGTCGGATGCTCTATGTAAAAGGGCGTTCATCGAAACATGCCAATACTGTTTTAGAGTTGCCAATTTTTCCAACGATAAATCAGCAAGATAAGGGCGAATCTCTTTTTCCGGCATTAAAAACTCAGCTGCAAATTGATCTGCCTGATGTTCAATATCGGCATTCACATAACTTTGGTGCATTATTATATGACCAAGTTCATGGCTTAGCGTGAAGCGTACGCGATCCATAGGTGTAAATTTATTAATGAAAAATAAAGGTGGTAATTCCGGTTGCCAATGGCTTATAGCATCGATGCTAGCACTATTAAAATCAAATGGAATTATTATGCCACGTGCATCTTCAATAACGTTTACTAAATTCTGTATCGGACCTTTAGGTAAACGCCAAGATGCCCTTACTACCCTTGCAATATCTGCTGGATTCCCTTCAAAGTCGTCAAGCTCAACATGTTTTATATATACAGTGCCAATATTTACACCGTTGAGTAATCTCTGAATATGTAAGCTTCTAATCCCTATTTGAGCATATATTGTAGTGATTAGTTTATTTTGTACGCTTTGTCTTTTTCGGTGAAATAACTCACTTAATCCTGGGCCATATACTTTGTCTTCGAGAAAGAAAAATTCTGGTGGATAGTTAAGCATTTCAGAGAATTTCATCAGGTCTTCTTTTTGGACGCTTCTTAGGCCACCTTCGATACGTGACAGCCAGCCCTGCGTTACACCAAGCTTTTTTGCTAGATCTTGCTGTGTAATCCCGCGAGACTCCCTAGCGAGGATAAGCATTCGAGTATTGGGTTTTTTATTGTTTGCCATTTAATAGCCATCCTATCTAATTGTCTTTAGGAAATACTCGCCTATTGTTAAATCCATCTGAACCTGTCAGGTTATCTACAAGGGTTGGTGCTTTAACTACTGTAATTTTTAGTTCCCAAGCATTTTGTTTGCCGTTGGGGCATGTGATGTATATGTCCCTTTGAGTATGAGTTGCATCACGCCATACATAACCTGCTAAAATATTTGTAACTTGTTCTGGCATGTTTGGCATAGGTATCTGATCAAGCAGACTTTTCATCTGTATTGTCGGTATATACAGTGGGCGTAAACAACAGTTGAATTTTTTAAACCTTAACTTAAAATAGTCACCAATATATACAGAAAATGGGTTCTTACAATCACTGACATGTACACTATCTAATTTGGGTAATTCGAGCTTCGCATTTGCGACAATAAAATCATTTATTATATTTGCCTTTGATCTTGGTGTGAAACGTATACGATACTTAATATTTATTTCGTTATATTCCAAAATCGCATTTTCAATGCAAGTTGCAATGGTTTCTATGAACGGTTGAAGAAGTGCATTAGCCTTTTCCTTGGATATTATCATTTTGTCTTCCTCCAAGGACAGTATATATGATAGGCAAACATACTGTCAAATATGACAAAAATAATGCCAAAAAGAAGCTATTTAGTGATTCATCATCTATTTTCGGCAGCTTTATAAGCAGTTCTTTGCGTAGTAGAGCCGTCAGTCGTCACCTCCAGGCCTTGTTATAATATAGCTGATGAAAAACGTTGATATTGCCGCCGTCTTTGAAAACATCGCCGACCTGCTCGAGCTCAAGAACGAGAACAAGTTTAAGATCCGCGCCTATGCGCGGGCTGCCCAGATTATCCGGCGGCTCCCGGAGGAGATGGAGTTGATGCACGAGGAGGGCAAGGACATAACGGACATCCCCGGCATAGGCGAAGCTATCGCCGCCAAGTCACTGGAGTTGATCAAGACCGGCAAATTGAAATATTACGAGGATTTGAAAGCCCAGTTTCCCGAGGGTATCATCAGTCTGCTGGATATCCCCAATATCGGCCCCAAGACGGCTTACCGGCTGGCCACGGAGCTTGGAGTTACATCGGCCGAGCAGCTTGAACAGGCCATCAGAGATGGGCGGGTAGCATCGCTGGAGCGGATGGGAGAAAAGACCGCTGCCAATATTCTGCATTCTATCGAAGCCTATCGGCGAAAAGACACCCGCATTCCGCTGGGAGAAGCGCTCCCGGTGGTAGAACAGGCGCTTGATGCTCTGAAGGATTTACCAGGGGTACGCAATCTTACGCCCGCCGGCAGCCTGCGCAGGTTCAGGGAGACGGTGGGCGACATTGACCTGATGGGAACAGCCGACGATCCTGAGTCCGTGGTAGCGGCTTTCGTTAAGCTGCCCCAGGTGAGGGAGATCTTATCGCAGGGCCCGACCAAGGCCAGCGTCATCCTGCCCGGTGGGTTGCAGGCTGACCTGCGCATGGTTGAGCACGCCGATTTTGGATCGCTCCTCCAGCATTTCACCGGCAGCAAGGAGCATAACGTAGCCCTGCGCACACGTTCACAAAAGCAGGGATTTAGCCTGAGCGAATACGGCATCACCGATATGAAGACGCGGGAACTTCACCGTTTTGCTGACGAGCACTCCTTTTATGCTTTTCTGGGACTGCAGTATATACCGCCCGAGATCAGGGAAGATATGGGTGAGATCGATCTGGCTGCCCAAAATGCCCTACCGCGCCTGATCGAAGTGGGAGACATCAGGGGCGACCTGCACTGCCATACCTACAGCAGCGACGGCATGGACTCCATCGAGGATATGGCCGCAGCGGCCACGTCGCTGGGTTATGAGTACCTGGCTATCACCGACCATTCCAGCGGGCGCAATATACCGTCCGATGAGAAGCTGGAGCGGTTAGAATGGCTGATTGACGAAGTCCATCGCCTGAATAAAATGTATACGGGCTTCCGTTTGCTCAGCGGCGTGGAGTGTGACATTAAGGCCGACGGAAGTCTCGACCTGCCTGGCGACGTGCTGGCCAAGCTCGATGTTGTAGTGGGCTCGGTGCACTCTTCATTCCTGCAAAGCAGGGAGCGGATGACACAGCGTATCATCGGGGCCATCGCCGACCCCAACATAGATATCATCGCACATCCCACCTGCCGCAAGATCGGCGAACGTGAGCCGGTGGATGTAGATCTTGAGGCTGTTTTTCAAGCCGCGCTCAGGTATGACAAGGCGCTGGAGATTAATGCCATGCCGGACAGGCTGGACCTCAAGGATATCTATGTTTACCGGGCGCGCGAGCTGGGTGTAAAGCTGGTGATTTGCTCAGATGCCCATACCGTCGCTCACCTGGCTCTGATGAAGTTTGGTGTGGGTGTGGCGCGGCGTGGCTGGTGCCGTCCACAGGATATCCTCAATACCAGGCCGCTCAGGGAAATCCTTGACCTGCTGAAGCGGCCCTGAACCGGATTTGCTTCCATCCCGCAGAGGGGATTATTACGGAAGCCACGCAGCAGCAGTTTTCGTCGCTCAATATGGTAAAATCATTTTTGAAAAGATATGAGCGACAGGAAAGAGCACAACCCGGATGACGGCCGCACAGCCGCGGCGCTGGCTGGCGATGCTCGCGCCATCCAGCACCTTAAAGACTCCATAAAGCAGGGACGCAACTGGTTTATCTCGCTGCTGGAAGCGATGCGTTTGTGGAGAAGCTCATCCGAAGTGTACCGGGACGATCACTACATCTACCTGATTGGGGGAGAGGCCTTCGACTGGATGAGGCTGGCCGAACGTCTTTGCGACGAGATCAAAGACAGTATACCTGAGGAAGAGTTGATCAACCTGCTCTTCTTCGAACGTGCCCCGCTTGAATTGACCGATGCCGAGTTCAAGCGGGCGCTGGGAGCGCCCAAGTACCGCGCCTACCTGAATTACCTTTACGGGGTAATGACGGAGCAGGCGCTGATCCTGGCCGTCATTTACGAGGTGAGGAAGCGCAGCATTACGCCTCTGAGGCCTGATGATGAAGCTGAGCAAGCCTTCAGGCGCATCTATGGTTCGGGGCAGTCGGAATTGCTCCATGCCTTTCAGAAAGAGATGAAGTATACCTACCGCAGGTCGTTGACGCTGGGAGAATGGAAAGAGTTTACCTACTGGCTGTTTAAATACCGCGTCAAGCATAGTGAGAAGCCCAAGGTTGCCAGCGATACCAATAAGGCCCTCATGCTGATGTGCCGCAGGATGTGCGGCAGGACAGTCTAACCGAGTTGCTGCAACTCTGCCTGCATGCGGGAAAACTTGCTCTTATACTCCTCCAGACGGGCCTTCTCTTTTTCTACGACGGCGGGCGGCGCCTTGGATGTGAATTGCTCGTCTCTCAGCCGTTGTGTGAGGCGTCCAATCTCTCGCTCAAGCCCTTCCATCTCCCTGGACAGGCGGGCTTTCTCGGCGGCGAGGTCTACCATACCTGCCAGTGGAACGATTACCTCTGCGTCTTTCAATACAGCCACCAGTGATTTTTCATTTCCGGCCGGGCGTTTGTCACGCGGCAGCACTGTGAGCGGCCTTGTCCTGGCCAGGGTTTCGATCATCGCAGACCTGGACTGGATATCTTTAAGCAGGCTGTCGGCGTAAACATATGATTCCACCCATTTGCCGATATCGACTTTATACTCAGCTCGGGCAGTGCGGATGGTGCGCACGATCTCCATAACCGCTTCCATTATCTGTTCGGCCTCGGCGTCTGACAGTTTGTCATCGGCAACGGGGTAAGGAGCTACGATCAGGGCAGGCGCTTCCAGCGTCCCGTGCGGCAGGCGCTCTTTCATCTTCTGCCACAGCTCTTCAGTGATAAAGGGCATAAAGGGGTGCAGCAGCCTGAGCGCCGTTTCCAGCACATAGGCCAGCACAGGCAGCGGAGATCCCGCTTTCCCCAGCCTCTGCTTGGATGTCTCGATATACCAGTCGCAGTACTCGCCCCACAGGAAATCGTGGATCTCTTTCTCAGCCTCGCCGAACTGGAAATCCTTGAGCAGCGAGTCCACCTCTTTGACCAGGCGGTTGAGCCGTGACACGATCCAGCGGTCCTCGGTCTCTGTCAGGTATTTGCTGATATCCGTGAAGGCGTCACGGCTGACAGGCTCAGCCTCCATAGCCTTGAGCACGAAGCGTCCAGCATTCCACAGCTTATTAGCGAAATTGCGGCCCGCCTCCATGCGGTGTGCGCCCATATTGATATCGTTGCCGGGCGCCGTACCGGTGGTGAGGGCGAAGCGCAGTGCATCGCAGCCGTACTGGTCGATGGCGGTCAGTGGATTGAGCACGTTGCCCTTCATTTTGCTCATCTTCTCGCCCTTCTCATCGCGGATCAGGCCGTGCAGGTAGACGGTGCGGAAAGGCACATCGCCCGTGTTTTCGATGCCCATCATGATCATACGGGCCACCCAGAAGAAGAGGATATCGTAGCCGGTCTCCATGACAGAGGTCGGATAGAAGTACTTAAGGTCTTCGGTATGGTCAGGCCAGCCCAGTGTAGAATGGGGCCACAGGGCTGAGCTGAACCAGGTATCCAGCACGTCAGGGTCCTGCTCAAGCTGCGTGCCGCCGCATTTGGGGCATTTGTCTGGTGTGTCGGCGGAGACGATCATTTCTCCGCACTTGCCGCAGTACCAGACGGGTATGCGGTGCCCCCACCAGAGCTGGCGGCTGATGCACCAGTCGCGGATGTTTTCCATCCAGTTCAGGTAGATCTTAGTAAAGCGCTCAGGCAGGATTTTGATCCTGCCACAGCGTACAGCTTCAGCGGCCGGTTCGGCCAGCGGGCCGATCTTGACGAACCACTGCTTGCTGACCTCTGGCTCAATAACAGTAGAGCAGCGGAAACAGTGGGGCACGGCATGTGAATAAGGCTCAATCTTCTCCATCAGGCCTTCTTTTTCGAAGTCCTCGACCACGCGTTTGCGCGCTTCGAAGCGGTCCAGCCCGGCATACGGGCCGGCGTTTTCGTTCATGGTGGCGTCGGGGTTTAGTATGTGGATGACCGGCAGGTGGTGCCGCTCGGAGATCTCGAAGTCCACCGGGTCGTGGGCGGGTGTGACCTTGACCATACCCGTGCCAAAGGCCATGTCGATGGCCTCGTCCCCGATGATGGGGATGGCCCGGTTGATGAATGGAAGAATGACCTTTTTGCCGAGCAGGCTGGTGTAGCGCTCATCCTCGGGGTTGACCGCCACAGCAGCGTCGCCCAGGTAGGTCTCGGGGCGTGTGGTGGCGACGGTGACGAACCCGCTGCCGTCCTCATAGGGATATTTCATGTGCCATAGGTTGCTGGCAAGGTCCTTATTCTGCACCTCCAGATCGGACAGGGCGGTGCGGCAGCGCGGGCACCAGTTGATGATCCTTTCGCCGCGGTAGATCAGGCCCTTGTTATACAGGTTGATGAAGGTGGCCTTCACGGCTTTGACCGGGCCGTCGTCCAGGGTGAAACATTCGCGTGACCAGTCGCACGATGCGCCCAGGCGCTCGTGCTGGTGCGTGATTGCGCTGCGGGACTTATTGGCCCAGGCCCAGACTCGTTTGAGGAACTCCTCGCGCCCCATCTGGTGGCGGTCCAGCCCTTCTTTGGCGATCTCTTTTTCCACGACCACCTGTGTGGCAATGCCGGCATGGTCGACGCCCGGCAGCCAGAGGGAGGGGTCGCCCAGCATGCGGTGCCAGCGAGTCATAATATCTTCCAGCGTGGCCGTGAGGGCGTGGCCGACGTGCAGCTCTCCCGTCACGTTGGGCGGGGGCATGATAATGGTGAACGGCTTCTTCCCCGAATCGATTTTCGGTTTGAAATAACCGCCGTCCTTCCAGAATTTATAAATCCTGTCCTCGACCTGTTTGGATTCGTAGGCTTTAGCTATCTCTATCATGTTTAACCCCGGCTCGAGTTATCTAATTTATGGTTGATTACCTGTTCAATTAAGACCGCTTATTATAACGCATCTGATATATTATGAACCAGAGATGAATTGATCCAGTACAACGGCGGTGTGATTAAATCGGTGGAATACCGAGATCGCGGCAAATGCTTGCAGCTGTAAATATTTATTTCGATCGATTCTCTAACAACCAGTGAATCTGTATGTTCCCTGGCATATAATTCCCGGTTAGATACGATGATCAACTCCAGTGCTTACTTGAGGTTTTCTCTGACCTCTTTTAAAGTGCGCACCTGCGTATTTACACCGGGTATCTCTTCGATATAGCCCGTATACCATTTGCCGGATTTATTGATAACCCTTGTAAATTTACGTTTCATCCGCTCTTTCCTTTCTTCAGCAGCGCGGACACCCGGTCGAGCAGGCGGTCGGCCACCTGGCCCTTGGTCAGCATGGGCAGTGCGTCGGCCCTGCCTTCGCCGTCTATGATGGTGACGCGGTTGGTATCCGCGCCGAACCCGCTGCCCTTTTCGGTGATATCGTTGGCTACGATCAGGTCGAGGCCCTTGCGCCTGATCTTGTCCACGGCGTTTTCAACGACGTGGTCGCTCTCGGCGGCGAAGCCCACCCGGACAAAATTGCCCTTGACGCTGGCCAGTATATCGGGCGTCTTTTCCAGCTCCAGTATCAGGTTTGATATACTCTGGCGCTTGATCTTGGCGCTGGATGCTTTGACCGGGCGGAAATCGGCGGGAGCGGCAGCCATGATCAAAGCATCGGCTTTTTTTACCGCTGCCTGTACAGCATTCAGCATTTCTTCTGTGGTTTTGACAGACACGATCTCTAGTCCGGCTGGTCTTGACAGGGCCGTCGAAGCGCTTATCAGTGTCACTTCAGCGCCGCGATTGCGTGCCGCTTCAGCTATGGCGTAGCCCATTTTGCCGGATGAGTGGTTGGTCAGGCAGCGCACGGGGTCAAGCGGCTCGGATGTTCCTCCTGCCGTCACCACTATACGCCTGCCCTTCAGATCGCCTTTGCGTCCCAGTACCTTAAGTGTAATATCGAATATCTCGTCCAGCTCCGCCAGCCTTCCCAGTCCTTTCTTGCCGGAGGCCAGCCTGCCCTCGGCAGGTCCCACGAAGGTGAAGTCGCGCTTTTTCAGTTTTTCCACATTCTGCTGCGTGATCTCATTGGCCCACATATTGTCGTTCATGGCCGGTGCGATCACAATGGGGGCCCTGGTGGCGAGCACGGTGCTGCTGAGCATATCATCCGCCAGTCCGCAGGCGAGCTTGGTGATGATATTGGCGGTGGCAGGGGCTATCAATACCACGTCGGCAGCTTCAGCCAGGGCGATATGCTCGACGCTGAACTCCGAGGCCGGATCCCACATAGTGGTGACCACGGGGCGCCCCGTAATATTTCGGAAGGTGAGCGGACTGATGAACTCCTGGGCCGAGGCGGTCATGATCGTTTCGACCCTGAAACCGTTCCTGGTAAGACGTGAAGCCAGCTCCGCGGCCTTGAAGGCCGCGATGCTGCCTGTTACACCCAGAACGACCGTTTTTACCTTTTCAGCCATATCTATTATGCTCCTTTACGGCCGGTTCATATTGTAGATCATGCGCAATCCGATCAGCGTGAGGTCGGAGTTGACGATATCGATGACATTGGTGGCCTGTGAGAGCAGGGTAGCGAAACCGCCTGCACCGATCACCTTGGCTTTTTCATCGAGCTCCGCCTGGATGCGGTTGACCAGTCCCTCGATCAGGCCGATATAGCCGAAGACAATGCCCGATTGCATGGCAGCTACAGTGTTCCTGCCGATGGCTTTCCTGGGCAGGCTCAACTCTATCCTGGGCAGCACGGCTGTGCGTGTAAAGAGGGCCTCTGTCGCGATGTAGATGCCGGGGGCAATGGCCCCGCCGATATAGTCTCCGGACTTGTTGATCACGTCGATGGTGGTGGCTGTGCCCATATCGATAATGATCAGCGGGCTGCCGTAAAGTTGATGTGCCGCCACTGCATTCGCGATGCGATCGGCGCCCACCTCGCGCGGATTATCCATATCTATACGTATGCCGGTCTTGACGCCGGCCTCCACGATCAGCGGTGACTTTTTCAGAAAGTACTTGCAGACCTCATCAAAAATGATCAGCAGCGGAGGCACCACGCTGCAAATGACCACATCTTTGATCTGGGCGCCGGTTACGCCCCTGCGCTCCATGATCGACAGCATCATGTTGGCATATTCGTCGGGCATGCGGTGGATGGCCGTCGACATGCGCCAGGTCGTGACGAGCTTGTCGCCCTGAAAAACCCCGCAGGTAATGTTGGTATTACCTATATCAAGCGCTAACAACATAGTACTTCATTATGACATAAATGAGACTACAATTCACCCCCCCCGGCGGCTAAGACTTCAGCGCTTTGATCGCCCTGGGTAGCAAAGGCAGAAGATCACTGGCCAGCATGCCCGCATCGCCCATCTCACTGCGTGCCATCTCTCCGGCTGCGGCATGCAGGTAAACGCCCAGCGTTGCTGCGTCGAACAGCGGAATGCCCTGTCCGGCCAGTCCTGCCACAGCGCCGGCCATCACGTCCCCGGTGCCGGCTGAAGCCAGCCCGGCGTTGGTTGCGCTGCTAATGCGGGCATGGCCCCCTGGCTCGGCGATCACGGTGAATGCGCCTTTGAGCACCACGATCTTCTTCCAGTCCATGGCAGCCCGGCGGCAGACGTTCAGCCGGTCGGACTGCACCTCTTCAATCGTATTACCGGTCAGCCGCGCCATTTCACCAGCGTGCGGCGTCAGAATTGTACTGGCAGGCAGCTTTTGCCACCAGTCCTGTATTTCCGAAAGAATATTCAGGG
>DKFA01000036.1 GCA_002452695.1 Dehalococcoidia bacterium UBA6808 | reverse complement strand
TTGCTCTTTCGCAGCGCGAACAGAAGCAGAAGGAGACAGGACAATCCAACATGTTCGACCTTTTCGGGCGGAGCGCTGATGTACCGCTGCCTGCATTGAACCTGCAGGATTATGATGCGCATCTTCAGCAAAAGCTCGAATGGGAAAAAGAACTGATGGGCGTATATTTTTCCGAGCACCCTCTGACGGCCATCGGTCCCAAACTGACAGAGTTGGCTACAGTACTATGCGGCGAAATAAATACCGATAATAACGGGGAAAGGGTAACTTTAGCCGGTATGGTAACATCAGTCCGCCATGCCTCCACCAAGAACAACCGGGTCTTCCTGATAGTTAATTTCGAGGACCTTAACGGTAGTATTGAGATTACAGTCTGGTCTGACGTCTATGCACAGACGCAGGACCTGTGGATTGAAGGCAACATCCTTGTAGTGGACGGAAATGTGCGGGTACGAGAAGATCGTGTCAGCATCAATTGCATCAAAGCCCGCAGATACGAACCAGGCATGGCTGCCGAGTCTGCTGCTAAAGCAAACAGCACGTTTACCAAGCCCGCTGCTATCAATAGCGGCAGCGTTAGAACTGACAGAAAAGGGAACGGGAATGGAAATGGAAACGGAAATGGCCATGATAGCGGTAATGGTAATGGAAGCCGAACAGCGTCGCCACGCAAGCTGGTGATAAATATAACCCAAAGCAACGACAGCGAAAAGGACCTGGAACACCTGAGGCAGATAATGGATACTTTAAGACGGTATCCCGGTCGCGACACCGTACAGCTTGCCATCTATAAAGATGACAAGATGACCCGACTGGATATACCAGATATCAGGGTAGAATACTGCAATGACCTTGTGAGCGAGTTGGCCATGCTTCAAGGACGTTGATTGGAGTTGTTCATATGCTGTACTTGTTTGCCAGGTTGTCCAGTTCCTTAAGGTAGATAGTGTAAGAGTCGCGGTCATATAACACGAAACGCACCTGCTCCAGTTGACTCTTCTCTTTTCTGATAAAATCTGCAACAGCATTCAAAGCAGTATTTGCTGCCAATTGGGCCGGGTAACCATAGACGCCTGTACTGATGGCCGGAAAGGCAATAGTTTTAATGTTGTTGGATATAGCCAGTTTGAGTGACTCAGTATAGCAGGAAGCAAGTATCTCCGGCTCCTTTGCATTCCCACCGTGCCATACCGGTCCAACCGTGTGGATAACGTATTTAGCCTTCAACCTTCCGCCACCGGTAATTACAGCCCGGCCAGCCGGCAGCCTGCCTATTTTAGCCACGATTCGCTTGCAGTCGTCCAAAATGGCAGGTCCACCCGCTCTGTGAATGGCGCCATCGACACCTCCACCTCCCATCAGACTTGAATTAGCGGCGTTTACAATAGCATCGGCGCTTTCATCTGTGATATCCCCAAGCAACGCTATCAAAAGAGTGCTGTTTACTATTATTTTTTCCACCGTTCACCCTCTTAAAATGATAGGTCAGGAAAGTTCAGGCAAGATCAGGCCGTACTTACCATCCTTACGACGGTAGATAACATTGACCGCCTTATCTTCAACGTTGGCAAAGATAAAGAAATCATGCCCGAGAAACTCCATCTGCTCTATGGCCTGTTCAACGTTCATAGGCTTGATAAAAAACTTTTTCATCTTGAGAACTTCGCCGGCTTCCCTGTCATTATCGCCGGTAGCATTGCCTGCGGGCACCCTGATAGATTTGCTGCTACGCCCCTTGCTAATCTCATACCTTTTTTTATACTTTTCAATCTGGCGTTCCATTGTTTCCAGAACCTCATCAATAGCAGCCTTGATGCTTTCGCGCTTGTGTTCCCCTCTAATCAGAAAGCCATTGACATTGATGGTAACCTGCGCAGCATAATTGCGCTGGCGAGATTTAGATTTAATCTCGCTTAATTCAAGTTTAATATCGTTGATGTTGGCCAGGTATTTATTCAGCTTGGCCAACTTCTTCTCGGCATATTCGTTAATATCTTCCGCGGACTTCATATTTTTGAATATGATATGTGTTTCCATATCTAACTCCTGTTCAATACTTCTCTTGTAAGTGTAAAACCAAAAGTCCGCCTCGCGCCGGCCCGTCTTAACGCCTCGGAACATGCCTCCAGCGTGGCACCGGAGGTACAGACATCATCAATAATTATAATTTCCTTCCCAGCAACCAGGTCAGTTTCACATTTAAAGATACCCTCGACATTAGCCAGTCTTTCATCTATCGAGGCCGTACGGGCTTGCGGCACATTGTCAACCACCCGCCGCAAGGCATTAGCCAGCATCGGCACGCCGGTAAGCTCTGACAGCCGGGCAGCCAGCAACTCTGACTGGTTATAGCCCCTTTGCTTATAGCGCTTAGCATGTAAAGGTACAGGAACCAGATAATCACCGACCAGATTATTTTGCCTGTAATAATCCGCCATATATTTGCCCAGAATCCTACATATATACCGCAAGTTATAATATTTCAGCTCGTATATTGCAGTCCGTATCAGGCCTTCAAAAATAAAAACTGACCTTATACCGTCAATGCCTTTATGTTTTTTCCAACATTCGGTACATAAATGAGCGCTGGGCTCCGGTTTGCCGCACCTCTGACATACAGGAGGCAGCAGTCTGGGGAGTTTTCTGGAACATTCAACACAAATGAAGTCACCAAATTTCCCGCATCCTATACAAACACAGGGAAAAAGGAATTCAGTGACCTCATTTTGGAGTTGTTTCAACCAGCCGGTCAAAACGCCAGCTCCCTAACTTACCTATTGATTACGCCTGTTCTTTTATATCAATGAGGGCGCAGTGTATGACTGGCGCCGCTAAAAATCGGTTCGTTTAAATAGATATCCCCATTCCTGATTTTCAGGTTAAAGCCACATTCAGGGTTAGTGCATACCCAGGCCTTATAATGGATCGCTGCCCCCTGACTACCAAAATCAGACAGCGGTACTAAATCACCGACTTTACACTTTAAGCACTTTGGAAAAGAATAGTTTTCCACTATTTTTCCACCTCCTCCAAGGAATGGACTAAGTATAGCATTAATAGAAATTCTATAGCAAATAGCAAAGGTTGTCGACCATTTGTTCAACGTATAGCCTATGCGGATAGTTTGTATTCCGCCAGCTTTGTATACAATGGCCCCTTGGGAGTAAGAATACTCTTCATCAAGACTATTTGATCCACGGTGAAATTGAGGGTAGGCTCAAATCGCACACCCCGTATGGAATCTGCGAAGTGGTTTCTTTCCTGCATTGAACACTCATCCCTGAGACGAGCAAGTGTAAGATGGGCCGTAAAGGGACGCTTCTCAACTGGGAAACCCCTTGCGGCAAGTGAGACATCAATAGCTCTTTGGAGATTTTGCAGCCTTTCAATTTCACCCTCCAGTCCCAGCCAGAAAACCCTTATCCGTTTACCATCGGGGAAACCGCCTGTTTGCCCAGTGAAAAAGTTGAAGGACCGCCAGTCCACGACGACCGTGGCCAGCACAGTTTTAACAATATCCAGCCTGGCCGCGGACTGATTACCCAGGAACTTGAGCGTCAGGTGCATCAAATCAGGTGCAACCCATTTAACAAAGTCCCATTCAGGCTTTTTAAGGTCGGCCTGGAACTCCGCGATTTTCTTTCGCAGCCCGGGCGGCAGTTCGATTGCAATAAAGCTTCTGATCTTCTGATTGTCCATGCCTATTTCTCCTCAATCGCAAAACCAAATAGACGAGCTGCATTGCCATACATGATATTTTCCCTGGCTGAGTAATCCAGCGATCCCGCGTCAATATGTTTGATAACCCTGGCCTGATCCAGCAGCGGCCAGTCGCTGCCAAACATAACCTTGTGATAGCCGCAAATTTTTCCGATTGTCTGATAGACCAAAGAGTTGTAGAGGAAGGGGGCAGCGGCGGAATCATAATATGTATTTTTGAGATCAATGCTCACTTCAGGCATCAATTCATAAAAAGGCAGTCCGCCACCGAAATGGGCCAGAATGATATTTATGCCCGGATAATTTTTAATGAAGCGATAGAGAAGATTGGGAGTGACAGCGCCTTTGCCGGCATATTCATGCCCAACAGGTTCGGATGAATGTAGAGAAAGCACGGCACTATATTGCCTGATCATCGATACTATCGGAGATATCAGACCGCTATCAGTAAGTTCATAGCCCTGAATATCAGGCCGCATCTCCCCAACCCCGCGTATGCCAGCTTTGAAGCAGCGTTCAAGTTCGGCTACCGCCTTATCACCATCACGCGGCTGAACAGAGCAGAACCCGATCAACCTGTCAGGATACTTCAATACCGATTCTATAATGTAGTCGTTGTTTCGTCGGCAAAAATCTCCTCTGGTCCAACCAATGTTGAGCACCACCGATCTTTCAATTTCATTATCATCCATGCTTCTGATAAGATCCTCAGCCTGGTTCAATGATGCCCTGCGGTCAGAATATAATGAACCGAAACAGAGATCCTGGGAACAGTAATAGTCCCGACTGTTGGCGATTTCAGGGCTGAAGATGTGAGCATGGGCATCAATAATCATAGCCAGATTATAATTAAGAGGGCCGTAATAAACAATGAGCACAGTCGGAGGGCGCTGACTTCCCATGCAACAAAATGGACATGTGAAATCGTGTATCTTATAATAAATCCTGTTCGAGCAGAAGAGACGCGGTCAAAATAATCATTTACAACTGCATCGAATGATCATTTTGTCTACATGGCAGAAAATACGATTGCTGATCTCGAAGCCATCGCGAAAAAACTTCGCCGGCATGTAATCAGCATGGTATCAAACGCAGGCAGCGGGCACCCCGGAGGCTCATTATCCGCGGCAGATATCGTTACAGCTTTGTATTTCAAAGTAATGCAGCATGATCCAAAGAATCCCAGGTGGGAAGACCGCGATAGATTCATTCTCAGTAAAGGACATGCTGCGCCAATCCTCTACGCAGCTCTGGCGGAATGCGGTTATTTCCCTGAGGA
>DKFA01000002.1 GCA_002452695.1 Dehalococcoidia bacterium UBA6808 | reverse complement strand
CAGCCGGGCCGGTTTTGGATGTCCCCTGCAGCTTTTAGTCAGACTTTTTAATGGGAAGCACTGCCTTGCATGCAGCATTGACTATTGGATAGGCAATAGGAGAAGCAGTCAAAGCTGGATGAGTTCCCATCTGGAATTGCACTATATCATTGGCAGTCATCTTATGCATGATGCAGGCACTCAGGACATTGACCATTTCACCGACGGATTTGCCACCTGACAGGGAACCTCCCAGAATCACCCCTGTATCTTTAGCGAATATTAATTTGACTTTGGTCATACATGAATTAGGCATACCACCCGGATGAGTATCAGGCGCTTCATGGGGACTGACAACAATTTTCATTCCAATCTGTCTGGCGACACGCTCGGTCATACCCGCTACACCAAATGCCCGGCCGTTGATCACGGTTGAAAATACGCTGATAACACCACAATTCTGATGGACCGGTGAGAAAAGATTCGCGCCAGCTATGCGGGCCTCGGCTGTGGCAATAGAAGCCAGCATCACACCGGATGGACGCCCCGTGAAGAAAGATATTTTTTCTGCACAGTCACCACAGGCGAAGATATTGGGATCGCTGTAAGTCTGCATACAGCGGTCTACCTTAATGGCATTATTGAAGCCCAATGTGATTCCTGCATTTTTGGCGAGCTCAGTATTGGGGGTTGCGCCAATACCCAGAATGATCATGTCTGCCTTCAATTCAACTCCATTAGATAGCTGCACAGCGGTAGCAGTACCGTCGCCAAGAATAGCTTTTACCTTGCTATTAACCATAATAGTCACACCGGCCTCCTTACACTTGGCCTCTGCTTCAGCGCAAAACTCATCGTCCATAGCCATCTGCAAACAATGCGGGAGAGCTTCGACAACAGTTATATTTACGTCTCGTCCCTTACGGCATTCATCCGCAAACTCCATCCCGATGAAACCACCGCCAATTATTACCAAGTTTTTGACTGATTTCATTGCCTCGACAAGATTTTCGAGATAGTCGAATTCCTTCCTGACTGGATAGACGTTTTTCTTATTCACACCTGGAATAGGCGGTATCATCGGAAGGGACCCTGTCGCAAAAACGAGTTTGTCATAGCTGATTTCCTGACCATCTTGAAGAATGACCAGTTTGTTTTTGCGATTTACCTCAATAACTTCGCCTTTGACCAGTTCAATACCATTGCTTTCCAGCAATCCGTCCGGAATAACATTGTTTTTGGGGCTACCTAATGTCCC
Organism: Dehalococcoidia bacterium UBA6808; assembly: GCA_002452695.1. GTDB lineage: Bacteria > Chloroflexota > Dehalococcoidia > GIF9 > UBA5629 > UBA6808. The sequence goes on along the minus strand of DKFA01000002.1, from coordinate 2,500 downwards.
GAAGATATAGGGAATTCCGCATGGAACTAATACAGTTCCTTCCTTACGGACAAGGGTAACCTTTTTATCCGGGTAGTGCCTTTTAGAACTGAGCCCTGCCGTTATTCCGGAGAGACCACCCAACACAAGTACATCTGTTTTGATCATGATTCCTCCTAAATCTATTATTTATTGATGAAACAACCAATTACAGATACAAAAATTCCAATTTCATATCTGCGCGCCGCCAGTAAATGCATTCCTGACAAAATACATCAGCAGTAGGACGGAGTTGACTAACCCGGTTAGTCAACTCCGTCCTACTGCCCACTGAACAAGATGAATCAAAGAAAGGAGGCGGTATTAGTCGGGTAACATTCCTATTTAAGTGAACGGCGATTTTTCGGTAACATTTTTATCTGGGTGAACCATAACCCCATTCGGTAACATTTTAGATGAATGAATATGGAATGTCCAATTCCGCCAATCAGCCATGATCTTCTATTTAGCGGCGACCGGTAATCTGCGTGTTATATATATCCACCTCTCCACCATGATGGCATCATACGTGAGCTTTACGGCAGGAGCAGGTCAACTCCCGCCTGCAATACCTGAATAATGTGGATGTGGAGCAGGCGAAGGTGCACACCCCACGGAGTTCGGCATGAACCTGACGAAGTATGCTCTTCAAGCGCACAAACGCAGTTGAACTGCTATCGACATGGAATTCCCGTTTTGTCCCCGGAGCGACCGACAAGTTTGTACGGAGTGTGCTGCGTCGTCCGCAAAGCCGCAGTCGGCGTACCTGAATTACTTACTCTGGTTTTTTGCGCGCTGCCCCAGGCCTTGCCCCTGCCCTTGCTGAATTTGTGCCTGGTTTTGGGTCTGCGTCTGCACCTGGTTACCCTGACCTTGTCCCTGTTGAGTTTGTGTCTGGACTTGCGTTTGAGCCTGGGTTTGTATCCGGTTGCTCTGTCCCTGGCCTTTGCGTGCAAGTATATAGGATTCGATATGTTTATTTGAATTTTCAATGGCGTTGAGCAGACCCTGCTGTGCAGCTTCCGGGGCTTTCTCCAGCACGGAAGCCAGCACTGCCTGTTGTCTCAGATAGTTCTGTTCCAGCCTGTCGTCCAATTCACGGGTTTTGTTGTCTCCCAGTTGCGCCCGCAGCATCTCCATCGAGCGGACGGCGTTCTGCAATTGGGCCAGATATTGTCCGGTGTTACCGGCGGCGGCATCGTATTTGCCTTCATCGCATAATTTTTTCAAAGCAAGCGCGTCCTCATTGGTAAATTTCAGTTGCAACCGGGCCTTCTCCATATTATCGGCGGCAAGGATGAGTCGGAAGTTTCTTCCCCAGCCTTTGAGGAAATAAAAAGCGGAGTCGGGCAGGATACCCGGATCACTCACATCTTCTATAGCGGTGTTTGATCCATTATCGGCATAAACCTGCATGCCGGGCAGGACGGCAGATACCATTATCATTAAAACAGACAGGTATAAAAGTATTTGTTTCAATAGACGATCCATATTTTGGCCTCCTGTGATTGCTTATATTTTTTATAACGTAACTGCATGGTTCAAGGTTTATTTATTCTGCTTTCATTGCATAGAACATATATAACCGGGGCGGAAATGAAGCGCCCCGGGCGATGTTTCGCGGCAATGGTGATATATAGTTTAAACAGGCGACGCTGACAATCGAAGCAAAAAGAAAGAGGCCGGATTTTACCGGCCTCTGTTAGGTGCTTGAACTGAGCTTTTAATATCAGGCTACTTTTTCCATTTCCCTGAGGCTGGTGTCGATGCCGTGACCGAAGAGCTTGATCCTGATCGGCTGGCCGTTGCCATACTTCTTGTAGACCTGGCATGTCTCGCAGATGGTGGTGTCACGGCCTGTGGCGCCCCTGTCATTCAGCTTGCAATAGGTCCCTTCGATCTCCCAACAGGGCAGGAACTGAAACTTGGCGGCCGGGCATTCTGCCTTGATCATGTCGGGACAATGGCTCTTCTCCCAGCACGGGACCTTGCCGGTCCAGAAATTCTGCTTGCCTTCCTCAACCTCCGGGTTAACCTTTGTTGCCTGCATTACTTTCGCCATTGTATTTACCTCCTGTTTTATCTTCCGGGTTTCGTTTCGTGTTTTCTTTCTACACTAATAATTTATCATCCGGAGTGGAGGCCTCCATCCGCCCCAAAGCCTAAATAAAATATGCGCAGAAGCGCATAAATGGTTGTAAGCGATAGGCAAAAAGGCGTAGTACGAATGGGATAATTAATCTGGAGAAGATTCAGACCTGCGGACGGCAGAGGTACATGCAAATGGCGCCGCAGGCTGCCACGTTGATCGATTCGGCTTGTGCGGAAGCGACGGGGATTCGCAGCCTGTAGTCGGCCAGCTCCAGGACAGGCTTTGAAAGTCCGGCAGCCTCGTTGCCCAGGGCCAGCAGGAGTTTGCCGCTGCGCTGAAGGATCGTAGTATTATCGTTGCCCCGCAGGTCCAGCGCAATCAAACTATAGC
>DKFA01000020.1 GCA_002452695.1 Dehalococcoidia bacterium UBA6808 | reverse complement strand
GACCAGGCTGCCATTTATGCCGCCGAAGCCGAATGAGTTGGAAACAGCGATATCGATTTCCCTTTTTCGTGCCTGGTTGGGAACGTAGTCAAGCGTGCATTCGGGGTCCGGGAACTCGTGGTTGAGAGTAGGCGGCAGAATGCCGTCACGCAAGGCCAGCAGCGTATAGATAGCTTCCACCGCGCCGGCCGCCCCCCACATATGTCCGGTCATGGATTTGGTGGAACTGACAGCCAGGCTGTCGAGATGGCCCTGGAAGACCGACTTAATGGCCTTTGTTTCATTGACGTCGTTGAGCACCGTGGATGTACCGTGAGCGTTAATGTAATCCACCTGTCCCGGTTCGATCCCTGCATTATCCAGCGCCAGTTGTATACAACGGGCAGCCACTGCGCCGTTAACAGACGGCGCAGTATAGTGGTAGGCATCGCAGTTGTTGCCGTAACCAATCACTTCTCCGTAAATATGTGCGCCGCGTTCCCGGGCATGTTCGAGCGACTCCATTACCAGCATTCCACTCCCCTCGCCTGAAGCAAACCCGTCACGGTCGCCGTCGAACGGGCGGCTGGCCTTTTCGGGGTCTTTATTGCGCTTGCTAGTCAGGGCGCCCATGCTGTCCAGCGAAGCAGTCATGGACTCCACGATCGGCGCCTCTGCTCCGCCGGCTATCATCAGGTCGGCCCCCCCGTTGCAAATAGCCTGGTAGGCCATCCCAACGGCGTTGGTTCCGGCTGCGCAGGCATCCATCAGACAGTGGTAGGGTCCCTGGCAGCCGAACTCTATGGCGATGATACCGGCCGCTATGTTGCCAGCAGCGTTAATGATCATAAAGGGTGAAACCTTATTAAGCAGTCCTTCTTCCACTGTCCTATAAACGGGTTTGAAGTATGTGTGCGCTCCCACGGCGGTGCCGACCATTACACCACAGCGGCCGCTGTCGTTCATCTTGCCCTTGATCCCCGCATCTTCTACAGCCATGCGTGCGGCAGCCAGAGCAAATTGAATAAAGGGATCGAAACGTTCTGTGGTGCGCCTGTCCATGAAGTCGAGCGGATGAAAGTCTTTAACCTCTCCCGCGACCTTGCATTTAAGCTGTGCAGGGTTGAAGTGTGTGATCGGTCCGATACCCGACTTGCCTGAGATGACCGATTGCCAGTTGACTGACACTCCCGTGCCCAGGGGCGTGACCATACCCAGGCCGGTGACTACAACACGTCGTTTATTCTGCATTTTATTACCATAATCAGGCCAACGTTGCCGGCAGCCCGTTGCGGATGGCGTTAACTACGCCTGAAGAAACCGACTTACGCGCAAAGAGCACGGCGTTTTTTATAGCCTTGGCCTGGCTGCGACCGTGTGAGACGACTACCGTGCCGTCGACGCCCAGCAGGCAGGAGCCGCCGTATTCGCTGAAGTCGAGTTTCCTGAACAGGGGCTTGTTATTGCTGTTTTCTCCCGCAGGCAGGGCGGCGTCTTTAAGCAGGCTGCGCAGCATCTCACCGCAACCTTCAATTGTTTTGAGGAAGACATTGCCGGTGAACCCGTCGGTGACCAGTACGTCCATTTTACCCCGGAATACGTCCTGTCCCTCAATGTTGCCCGCAAAGTTAAGCCCGCTGTCTTGCAACAGTCTGTGTGTCTCGCGAGTCAGCCCGCTACCTTTGGCAGGTTCTTCGCCGTTATTGAGCAACCCGATGCGCGGTGTATCTATTCCCATAAAGCGCCGGGCAAAGATGCTTCCCAGCCGGGCGAATTGAACAAGGAAGCGCGCCTGGCAGTCAGTGTTCGCCCCTCCGTCGATCAACAGAAAGGGTGTCCCGAGCGGTATCATCACACCCAACGCCGGGCGTTCGATACCCGGCAGCGTTCCGAGGTTGAAATAGGCCGAGCCGAGCACAGCGCCAGTATTGCCTGCTGAGACAAAGGCATCGGCTTCCCCTTGTTTGAGCAACATGATGCCGCGCACGATGGAGGAGTCCGGTTTGCTGCGCGCGGCTTGAATGGGATTCTCATCGCAGCTGATATGTTGTGAGGTATGAATGATCTCAGGTGAGTTGAGCGGTCTCTCCCCGGCAAGTATCTGGTGGATAGCCTCCTGGTCGCCCAGCAGAATGATTTCGCAATCACCGCCGTCGGCTGCTTCCAGCGCTCCTTTAACAATCTCCGCAGGAGCGTAATCACCTCCCGCGGCGTCTACAGCAATTCTCATATTTAATATCTCCTGAATCAGGCGTAGTCATAAAAGCCCTTCTTTGTCTTGCGGCCGTGTCGCCCGGCGGATACCATCTTTCTGAGCAGGACGGGTGGAGCAAAGCGGTCGTCCTTTGTCTCTTCATACATCGCCTCAGCAATGAAGCAGGCCGTATCAAGCCCGACCATATCGGCCAGCTTGAGCGGGCCCATGGGGTGGTTGAGCCCCAGCATTACTGCGCGGTCGATATCTTCTTTGGTGGCCTGGCCAGATTCCACCAGCCGTACTGCCTCTGTAAGAAAAGGCATGAGCAGGCGGTTGACTATGAAACCCGGCATGTCAGGGGCGATGACAACGGACTTGTCAATAGATTTGCCGAAAGCTCTGGCCGTCTCCATCGTTTCCTCGCTTACTGCGATGGTCCTGACAATCTCCAACAGCTTCATTAGAGGTACGGGGTTGAAAAAGTGCAGGCCGAGTACCCTGTCCATCCTGCCGGTCGCTGAGGCTATATCGATGATAGAGAGACAGGAGGTATTGGTGGCCAGTATGGCGTTCTGAGGGCAAACCTTGTCCAGTTCGCGAAAAATGCTCTTTTTAAGTGCAAGGTCCTCCACGGCGGCTTCGATAACCAGATCGCAGCCGCCGAAGTCGCTCAGCTCGCAGGTACCGGCGATGCGGCTCAGGGCTGCAGCTTTGGCTTCTTTATCGAGTTTCTGCCGGCGAACCGCCAGGTCCAGCGAGGCATCGATGGCTTTGATGCCGTCCTTCACGATGTCCTGGTTAATATCACTGATGGTTACTGTGTAACCGGCGCAGGCTGTTACTTCGGCAATACCGCGTCCCATAATGCCACAGCCCACCACGCCGACCTGTTTGATCTCTGTTGCTTCCATGGTCCTCCCTTAATTTAATTGGCTATACTGCCCTGAAGGCAGGCTTCCTTTTCTCAAGGTGTGCCCTGGTACCTTCGGTAAAATCTTGTGTTGATACAAGGTAATCGTTACAGGACTTCTCCAGTTCCAGACCGTTTTCCAGCGGCATACCCAGGCCCCTCAACAGGCACTGCTTAGCCGTATTGACAGCCAGCGGCGCGTTGTTGCATATATTGCGGGCATAGCTGACGGCGGCATCCATCAGACCGGCTGCCGGCACCACCTTGTTAACCAGCCCGGTTTGCATTGCGCGTGAGGCATTGATCGGCCGTCCGAGCAGCAGCAGTTCGGAAGCTATGGCAAGAGGCACGGCGCGAGCGATGCGCTGCGTCCCGCCCCAGCCTGGTATCAGCCCCAACGTAACCTCGGGGAAGGCAAATATGGCGTTCTCCGATGCGATTCTGATATCGCATGCCAGCGCCAGCTCCAGTCCGCCTCCCAGCGCTGCGCCGTTAATCGCCGCAATAAGGGGTTTCCAGACTGAAAGCCCCCGCATGATCGTGGGTGGTCCGGAGTGCTGCAGCCCGATCTCGTTCTGCATCTGGGGCAACAGCGCGCCGATATCGGCACCGACACTGAAGGCCTTGCCGGCTCCGGTGATAATACCGACAACTAAATTGTTATCCTGCTTGAAAGAGAGCAGCGCGCGGCTTAACTCCTCCAGCATGGACTGATCGATGGCATTCAGGGCTTCTTCCCGGTTAAGTGTGATAAAGGCTATTTTACCTTCTGTGTGATACTTGATATGCATATTTACCTCCAGGTCAGGCAGTTATCAGTTCACCTGCATGGTATATCACGGCGTTGGGATCGATGCGTTTGATCAAACCGCTTATGACCTGGCCATTGCCGATTTCGACAAAGCTGCCGATGCCCTGCTTTAACAATTTCTCGACCGACTGTTGCCAGCGCACGCACGCGGTAAGCTGCTTCACCAAATCTTTTTTTATTGAGTCCTCGTCCCGCAGTTCTGCTACGCTGACATTGGAGATGATCGGAACGCAGGGCTGCTTGAAATGGCACTTCTCGATGGCGGCAGATAGTCCGGCTGCAGCGGGACGCATGTATTTTGAGTGGAAGGCGCCGCTGACCTTGAGCGGCAGGATGCGGCGTATGCCTTTCTCACCGGCCTTGAGTTTAAATGTTTCAAGCTCGGATAGTGAGCCGCTGACAATGATCTGCCCCGGCGAATTCAAATTGGAGATCTCCGCGCCGCTGGCTGCACATATTTCTGCCACCACTCCCTCTTCTGCTCCTATCAAGGCCAGCATCCCGCCCGGGTTGGCCTGGCCGGCCTCATACATCAGCCTTCCTCTTTCTCTGACCAGGATAACTGCCTCTTCCAGGCTGAGCGCTCCGGAGGCAACCAGGGCTGTATACTGGCCCAGGCTGTGGCCGGCCATGGAAGAGGGTGCAGGCAGCGCACCCTTACCGGTCTCGCGGGCTGCTTCCAGCATGGCTATGCCGGTTACCAGAATGGCAGGCTGTACGTTGACCGTACGGGTCAGTTCATCTTCCGGACCTTTGAAGCAAAGGGTGGATAGCGAAAATCCGAGCGCCGCGTCTGCCTTTTCGTAAACGGACCTGGCTGCCCGGTTGCGTGAATAGATTTCGGCGCCCATCCCCACCGATTGTGATCCCTGTCCGGGGAAAACCCAGGCTGTTTCTACATTGCTCATCTAGCTGGTTCCATCTGGCGCGCAAGGTTAGCCAGTTGCATTTCAGCCCCGGTCATGATCTCTTCGATAATCTGTTTGACAGGCTTGATCTCTTTGATCAGCCCGGCGATCTGCCCGGCCATGAGTGAGCCGTTTTCGAGGTCGCCATTTATCACGCCGGCGTACAGGCTCCCTTTGCCCAGTTCGTCCAATTGATCAAGGTCAGCTTCTGATTTTTCCAGCTCAGTGAAGCGTCGCGTGAATTTATTGGCCAGGCAGCGCACGGGATGGCCTGTCGTGATGCCTGTTACGACCGTAGAACGGTCCCGCGCCTGCAGGATATATTCCTTGAAATTCTGGTGGGCGATGCATTCGGTGGAACAAATGAAGCGGGTGCCCATCTGTGCTCCCTGCGCGCCCAGCGCCAGTGCAGCCGCCAGCCCGCGTCCGTCGGCGATACCGCCTGCAGCAATCACAGGCACATGCACAGAATCGATAACCTGGGGTACCAGCGGTAAGGTGGCGGTATCTCCAATATGGCCGCCCGACTCCATGCCTTCGGCGATGAAGGCATCCACGCCCAGCCGGTCCAGCCTTGTGGCCAGGGCCGCGCTGGAAACGACGGGGATTATCTTTATCCCGGCCTCCTTTAGCATGGGTATGTAGCCGCCCGGATTGCCGGCGCCGAATGTAACCACAGAAACCTGTTCATCCATAACCACTTTCAGGTTATCTTTCAGGTGGGGTGACATCAGCATGATATTGACGGCAAAAGGCCGGCCGGTAGCCTGCCTGGTCTTTCTTATCTCCTGCCTGAGCCAGCCGGCATCGGCGTGCCCGCTGCCGATGGTGCCCAGACCTCCGGCTTCGGATACTGCGGCGGCAAGTTCGGAGGTGCCCAGCCATGCCATACCGCCCTGGATGATGGGATACCTGATCCCCAGTAATTTACATAAAGCTAAGTTTTCAAACATTGGCTATCGTTACCGCTATTGCGTATTTTTCGCTATGAGAAAGGCTAAGGGCGAAATTCCTTATCCCGCTCTGCCCTGCCAGCCTGCTTGCATTTCCATGCAGACAAATATAGGGTGCGTCGTTTTCATGCCGTTTTATCTCAATATCATGCCATGATATTCCCTTACCTGTGCCCAGCGCCTTGACCACTGCCTCTTTGGCGGCGAAGCGGGCAGCAAGGCTGGCCCAACGCCTGCCGCAGTCCTGAAGTTCAGCTTTGGTATATATACGATACAGGAAACGCTCTTGCCATCTGCCCGCGGCCTGGCTGATGCGCTGTACTTCGACAATATCAACACCGATCGATGCAAATGCGGAAGACATGTTGACTGGCTCCCTATTTTCCTTCGTACCGGCTGATGATCAGCGACGAGTTATGGCCGCCGAAGCCGAACGAATTGGTCATGGCATGTTGTACAGCGACTTTGCGGGCTGTATTTGGCACATAGTCCAGGTCGCATTCAGGGTCAGGGTCCTGAAGGTTGATAGTCGGGGGAATGATCCCTTCCTGTACTACCTTGCAGCAGATCAGCGCCTCAAAAGCGCCGGTGGCGCCCAGCATATGGCCGTGCATGGATTTGGTTGAACTGACCGGTATGCGAGAGGCTTTTTCACCGAAAACATTTTTGATGGCGCGGGTCTCACTGAGATCGTTGAAATATGTGGATGTGCCATGAGCATTAATGTAGTCTATCTCCGGATTTCCAGCAGATTTTAATGCTGCCTGTATGGCTCTTGCTGCACCTTCACCGCTTTCCAGCGGCTTGGTGATGTGATAGGCGTCTGAAGTGGAGCCGTAGCTGCTGATCTCAGCCAGGATATGTGCGCCCCGCTTCAGCGCGGAATCCATGTTTTCCAGCACCAGAACGGCGGCGCCTTCGCCGGTGATGAAACCGTCGCGGTTTTTGTCGAAGGGACGGCAAGCCTTGACAGGATCAGGATTTTTCGAAAGCGCTCCGGCCTGAGTGAAGCCGGCTATGCCGATCGGCGTTATGGAAGCGTCGGATCCCCCTGCGATCATGGCTGTGATCTCTCCATGCCTGATCAGGTTAAAGGCCATGCCCAGGGCATCGGCCCCCGTCGCGCAGGATGAGGCCATGCTGAAATTAGGCCCCATAATGCCCAGCTTGATAGAGATTTGACCGGAAGCGCCATCGGAGATCAGCATGGGAATCAGGAAAGGGCTGATGCGTTTGGGTCCTTTCTCGTATAAAACGCGGTATTGTGCTGAAAGCGCTCCGATGCCGCCGATACCGCTGCCGATAACGACTCCGATATCGAATTTATTTTCATCGGTTATCTTCAGGCCGGACATTGCTACAGCCTGAAAAGCCGCCGCCAGCGCAAACTGACTGAACCTGTCTGAGTAACGGGCGGTAACCGGGTCGATATGCGCTGCAGGGTCGAAACCGCGCACTTCTGCGGCTATCTTTACATCGAACTCCGAAGCATCGAACAGCGTTATATAATCTATACCGCATTTGCCTTCTAACAGGCTGTGCCAGCTGTCTTCAACATTCAAACCCAGCGGGGTCACAGCGCCGTAGCCGGTTACTGCTACCCTATGTGGCATTACGGACATTTAGCCTCGCTTCTATAAGCTCAATTACCTGCTTAACGGCCTTGATATCGTTAAGCTCGGCATCCTGCAAGGTCAGGTCAAGGGCCTCCTCCAGGGCCAGCGCCATCTCGACTTTGCTCAGTGAGTCGATCTCAAGGTCCTCCTTGAAACGGGCCTCTGGAACGATTTTGCTCTCGTCTATGCCGGGTTGGATTTTGCAAATGGCCTTTTTAACCTCATCCAGAACGTTCATTGCTAACTCCTTTCAAATTGATGACATATTTATTACTTCAAAGCGGGATGTTGCCGTGTTTTTTGGGCGGATTGACATCTGTTTTGTTCTCAAGCAGCTTGAGCGCTTTGATCAGCCGGGCGCGCGTATAGCGGGGGTCGATCACGTCGTCGAGGTGGCCGCTGGAAGCGGCAATATACGGATTGGCGAACTCGCTGGTGTATTCTTCGACCAGCTTTTTTCTCAGGCTGTCGGGGTCTTCCGCCTTTTCAACATGTGAGCGGTACAGGATGTTGATAGCGCCCATGGGCCCCATCACGGCAATTTCTGCGTTGGGCCAGGCATAGTTGATATCGGTGCGCAGGCTTTTGCTGCTCATGGCAACATAGGCGCCTCCGTAGGCTTTGCGCAGTATGAGTGAAATCTTGGGAACGGTAGCCTCGGCGTAGGCGTAAAGCATCTTGGCCCCGTGGCGTATGATGCCGCGGTGTTCCTCATCGACGCTGGGCATGTATCCTGGTACGTCTACCAGAGCGATCAGCGGTATATTGAAGCAGTCACAGAACCGTACGAATCTTGCCCCCTTGTCTGCGGCATCCACCGTCAGCGCGCCGGCAAAGAAATTTGGCTGCTGCGCCACGATTCCTACGCTCTGCCCCCCCATGCGGGCAAAGGCGGTAATGATGCTGCGCCCGAAATTGGAGTGAACTTCCATGAAATCATTTTTATCCGCGATCCTGCTGATGACCTGTCTCATATCATACGGGCGGTTGGGATCGGCAGGAACCATATTCAGCATTTCCTCATCAGGTTCAAAGTCGGCGCCGGTCAATTCCACAGGCGTGGGCTTTTCCCGGTTGTTCTGGGGCAGAAAACCGAGCAGCCGGCGGACCATGTACAGGCAGCTTTCTTCATCAGGGGCGACGAAATGGCAGTTGCCGCTTTTAGATGAATGTACCGATGCGGCTCCCAGTTCTTCAAAACTGACGTTTTCGCCTGTGACGGACTTGATCACATTGGGTCCCGTGATATACATCTGGCCCACGTTCTTCACCATAAAGATGAAGTCGGTCAGGGCCGGCGAGTAGACGGCTGCTCCCGCGCAGGGCCCCATGATTACCGAGATCTGAGGTATGACCCCGGAATAGGCTGTGTTTCGCGAAAATATCTCGCCGCAGGCTGCCAGGCTGTCGACGCCCTCCTGTATGCGCGCTCCTCCCGAGTCAAGCAACCCGACAATGGGAGCGCCTGTTCTGGCGGCTATGTCCATTATCTTGCAGATTTTTTCGGCTGAAGCCACAGAGAGCGTACCTCCGAAAATTGTGAAATCCTGGGCGAAGACGAATGTCTGGCGGCCGTTAACCGTGCCGCAGCCGGTGACTACCGCGTCTCCGGCGTATTTCTGCTCATGCATTTTGAAATGCGTGCAGTTGTGCAACTTGAATGAATCGAATTCCTCAAAGGTGTTGGCGTCGAGGAATTTATCGATCCTCTCGCGGGCAGTGAGCTTGCCTTTGGCATGCTGTGCTTCGATGCGTTCGGCGCCTCCGCCGTCGATCTGCTGTTCTTTTAAACGGATAAGTCCTTCGAGTTTTTCTTGATTTGTTGTAAGCATATTAAAATCGTAATGTAGCTTTATTTGCAGCAGGCTGCATGACCCCTGAGTGTAAAGTTTAAGATCAGGCCGGGGGTACAACAAGGTACTTAGGGCAGGTCTTTTGGTGCATGCCGTACCGCAGGCCCCGGCGGTGAACCAAAGTACGGGACAAAAGATACGTGTTTGTTTAACCTTCCGGTGGGGCGTAAAATATCACTCTATGAACGCGAAGTCGGAAATACTGGAAACGGAAAAATCACCGGCCGGAATTATCAGGCTTCTGCTGGTGGATGATCATCCTCTCATCCGCAAGGCCCTGCGCGATATCCTCAGCAGGGAAGAGGATATCGCAATACTGGGCGAGGGGGGCGACGGGCAGGAGGCTATTGATCTTGCACAGAAGCTATCGCCGGATGTAATAATCATGGATGTGAGCATGCCCAGGATGGATGGCATCGAAGCCACGCGCCGGATCAAGGCTATAATGCCCCGGATCAATATCCTCATCCTTACTATTTATGATGATGAGCAGCATGTCAGAGCCATACTGGAAGCAGGCGCATCGGGTTACCTGCTGAAGAGCATTTTTGGCGAAGAGGTGCCTAGGTCAATCAGGTCTGTAGCTGCGGGTAACATGGTGTTGTCGCCGGTAATCGGGAAGCAGTTGATCAAGCAAGCTGCAATTCATCCTGTCAGGTCTGTGAAGCTGGACCCGCGCGGTAAACTTTCACCCCGTGAGATGGAAGTGTTGAAGCTGACCGCCATGGGCTTGTCCAACAAGGAAATAGCCACCCAACTGGGATTAAATCTGCGTACCGTCAAAGGACATTTCACCGATATTTTTTCCAAGCTGGGAGTTGATTCCCGCACCGGCGCTGTCATGACGTGCCTGCGCGAGGGTTTGCTGTCCCTAGACGAAGTCAGATAATCTGCCTCTCAGGCGAAGCTATGAGAATCAGTCTCAGGCAGCTACCGCATTTCTGGATAATCGCTATTATCACGGACGTTTTCATAGTAATTTACAATGCCAATTTTATCGATATCTCAGGCTGGTTTCCCTGGAGCGCCAATGTTACCGAAGCGCACGGCGTTTCGCTTTTTGTGCTCACGTTCATCTTTCTTGTTCCGATCATCTATGCCAGCATAATCTACGGGCTGAGAGGCACGATCCTGACCTGGATAACATTCCTGGCAGCGACCCTGCCACGGACAATTGCGGATGTGCATACCCTGGAAGGATGGTTAAGGTTCGCGCTATTTGCCCTGGTCGCATTGTTGTTGGGTGGCCTTATCTCATTATCACGCAGCGCCAGGGCACAGGAGAGGGCACTGATGGAACAGGTCTCTTCCCGCCGCTGGAATTCGGTAGCCCGCATCGTAAGGACACAGGAAAACGAACGTAAACGTATAGCGCGTGAACTGCACAATAATTCGTTGCAGGACCTGCTGGTTATCGTTAATCACATCAATGCAATCGAATCGGGTAAATATGGGGAAATACCGCAAAAAAGCCGGTCGCAGCTCGAACGAATTGAAAATGAGGTACTTCGTGTGATCGACCGTTTGCGAAAAATAAGCCATGGATTGAATGTCAGCGTGCTGGATAATACAGGCCTTCTGCCTGCGCTTAACTGGCTTTGCGATAACGTGATGCAGGAGACAGGCATAAAGCTGTCAGTCAGTCTGGTCGGCAAGGAACACAAGCTGAAGTCTGAAGCGGAGGTAATGCTCTTTCGTATCGTGCAGGAAGCGCTTAATAATATCCGCCAGCATTCCGGGGCTGACAGGGCAGAGATAGTACTGGATTTCAGCCTGCCTGAATTTAAGTTGACCATCAGTGATAACGGTTGCGGGTTCGATTTACGCGAAGGCCAGCAGGCGGAAGCCGAGGACAGCGAGATGGGGCTGGATATTATCCGTCAGAGAACCAGGCTGATGGGAGGCAAGCTTAATATATGTTCCGCACCAGGCCAAGGGACGTCGATTAATATCGAAATTCCGCTATAGCAGTTTTATCAGTAACTCATAATAGAGTTGTCTAAATAGGTTTGAAATTAACTATTTCTTTTACTGCACGTTTTAAGCTATCAGATTTATTACAAGCACTTTCAATATTCCATACATCATTGACGAAATTTGCAAGTTGTCCGTTGTAGTTTGGTCCAACTGTTGCTGTCGTGTGTGGACTAGGTACTATTGCTTCGCGTATCTTCCTGTAGGGTGACCGTTTGGCTAATTCTATTAAACATTTTTTTGGATCATTAATGTTATCAACATCACTGGGTATAAGAGACTGACTTATGCCTAAATATGAAGCAATACCTTCCAAATCAGCTAATAACCAAGCTTCTACTTCGTGTACAGCTATTCGGAAAATTAAATTTGGATGTTTTGACACTTGCAACCAATTGCTAATTAATAATGGTGCGCATTCATCTTCCAGATCACTTAGGACAATAAAAGTACTCCCTTTTGCAGCATTATTAAAACCCTTTATTGTTTTTCGAAGATAACCATAGCCACCTTTGCTATAACAGGTTCCAATGCAAAATCTATTATTTAGAGCAATGATTTTACGCAGTACAATCTCACTTAATAGATCTTCTACTGCGATGTTTGCTGGGATATACATATTTATTTAAATAATTCCATTTGAAGTAAATTAATATTTTGTGGATTTGTTTTAGGTAATAAGGCATCAGCTATGGTTAAGCCGCCTTCTAACAAGAGACGAATATCTTCAATTGAAGAAGCCAATTCAACCTTTGTTCCTTCTGGTGTCGGTGTAAGAAGTAATACTTCGTCGCCACCAATTCCTTTATCTGTAAGCAAATCTGCGCTATGTGTACTTAATATGACCTGTCTCCTTTTTTGGCTCTGAAGCTTGTATAAGAGTATGGGAATCTTACTAATAATAGCTGAATTAAGTGATAATTCAGGTTCTTCTAAGAGCAATAAAGAATCACTTTCTAATAGTGCCCATAATAATCCTAATAATCGAAGTGTCCCATCAGAGAATTGATCCTCCCGCTGTTTTGCTCCTTTTGCTCTCCAATGCTGATAAGTTGCTTCAAGGTGAGGTGTACCGACTTCATCTCTATTTTCATTCAAATTAATGAGTTGAGGGACTGCTATTCTAAGTGCATTTTCTATTTTGCGAAGTCGTGATTTTCTTGTTTTTTCGGGTGTTTTTGCTATTGTTTCAAGCAAATTTCTACCATATGGATCACCATCTGAGCCAGGACCTCTAAAAGCCGCGGGATTTCGTACTAATTGAGGAACCAAATGAGAATACGAGATAGTCTGAAAAAACCGCTCAACTTCTCGAAATCTCTTATTTGCATTTATTTGTTCCAAGTGGGTCTGAGTTAGTAGTACATCATCTTTTTTATCATCGTCGTCAGGTCGATTTAATATTAACTTTTCTCCTTTCCAAACTCGTTCAAAGCTTAGATATGGTAAATGTCTGCCACGTGATTGTTGTTTAATTCCTAAGCTGTATCTAAAAACTGGGATTTGTTCGGAGATATCGGATAGGCTAACTTCTATCTTAATATCGGGGTCTTCACGTGCGGACAAGCATCTTATTTTTGAAATGCCGCCACGGTCGTTAATTGCCTTTTGTAATCCTCCACCTGGTTTAGCTATATCGTGCAAGAATTTAAATACATCAAGAAAATTCGATTTTCCTGAAGCATTTGGGCCGACAATAAAAACTCTATATCCTAACTGTACATCCACAGAACGAAAATTTCGCCAATTCTTCAAGGCTATATGTGTCACAATCATCTCATCACCTCATGATCGTCCCTAAATTGGATACATAAAACCACTGCACGCTTGGTCTTTCACTGGTTTTATTATGGCAATGATATCATTATAATTCGAAAAATAGAAGAGTCGTAAGAAGATATTTAGCGGTTTTTACTGATAGCTATTTAATGACGTAATGATTAAATAGCTAATATCAATGGATCATGTTCAATATTTGAATATCAAAGCTTACAGTACAGTCCTGGTGCCGGCGTTGTTGAAAAAGAAGGCGTCCTTAAACGCGTTGGCCAACAGCGCGGCTGCCGCCAGGCCGGTGCAGTGCGACGCGCCGATTTTCTCGATTTTCATTTCTTTCAGCGCGGCGATGGTGGCATCGATCCGTTGACGGCTGGCGCCGATCAGGTGTGTGCCGCCGATAACGGCATAAATTTTCTCAATTCCTGTTTGTTGGCGGGCATGATTAAGCGTATTGATGATGCCGCGGTGCGCGCAGCCCAGTAATACGATCAACCCCTTTTCTGTTTTTATGATCACACTCAGGTCATCGGCCAGTTCGTCCGGCACGTATTGGTCCCCCTTTTTCGTGTGCAAGGTAGCTTCTATTTGTTCGTACTCTGTAGTGGTGGCTATTTCGCCGGTTGTGGTAGTGAAGCTGTTGATCTGCACAGGATCGGGAGAGAGGTTAAAGCGTGCGCCGAGCGCTTCCAGCTCTTCGCGGGCAAACGGGATGCCGATATCACGAGTAACTGCGTCCTTGATATGTACGAACTTGGGCTGGAAGATATCGGGATGGGCTATTATTTCGATGCCGTCAGGTTTGGCCCCCGATTCAAGCAGGTTGATCAGCACGGCCTGCAGGCCGCCGGTGTGATCGTAATGGCCGTGGCTGAGCGCTATCTTATCGATTTTGGACAGGTCAACACCCAGCCGCTGGGCATTCTCGATGATGCGCTCGCTGGGACCGGTGTCGAACAGAAAGGTGTTTTCGTCAGTCTCGACCAGCATGCTCAGGCCCCATTCACCGCAGATAAAAGGCGCACCCGATGTATTTTCCATCAGAGTTGTGATCTTTACCGTCATATCTTTACCTCCCCCTTAATAGTATCAAACTTTAATGCTGTCCAAAAGCCCTGCCAGTTGCTCGAGGTTGCGTAGAGCTGCGGGGTTGCCCGTCTCTCCTTCGCGGTCAAGGTGGAAGGAATAGATGCCGATGCTGGCCGGTTCATTGAAGTCGAACTGCAGATTATCCCCTACATGTGCCACCTGCCCCGGTTCGACTCCCAGCCGGCGGCACATGGAGCGGTAGAAATCGGCGGTCTTGACCTGCTGGAAATCGGTCGTGGAAGAGAAGACCGAGGAGAAGTTATGCTCGATATCACGCAGCAGGTGCTTGAGGAAAGGCCGGGGCGATCCTGAGGCCACGCTGAGCTTGTAATCGCGCCCCAGGCGCTGCAGGACTCTGCTCGTCTCGGGGAAGTAGTTGACCCTGTCCTGGAACATCTCCATGGCGATATCTGCCCGGCCCAGGTCAAAACGTGTGAACCAGTACTGGACATCGTACCATTCCAGGCGCTGGTCGCCCACGCTGTCATAGGCTTTACGGATCTCCCGTGTAGCTTCCTCGAATTCCAGCCCGTGCCGTACCGCGTAGCGCTGCGGAATCATTTCAAACCAGATGGCGTAGCTGAACTCCGTCGTTACAAGGGTGCCCTCAACATCGAAAGAGATGACTTTGATATCAGCGTTCATAGACCAGCGAAAAAATTGTATCATTATTTTCCTGCATGGGAAAAGGGCAGATTTCACCCCCTGCGCCTGCCGGCATTACAATTATGGATTGTATGGACTGGAAAGAGCTAAACAAACTCCGTTTTGAAACTGGCCCGATCAGACCACCCAGCGAGGCATATTCTCTTTTAATCAGAGCTACACGCAACTGTCCCTGGAACCGCTGTGAGTTCTGTCACACCTATAAAGGAGAGAAGTTCGAATTGCGCCCGGTGGAAGATGTAATCAAAGACATCGAACAGGCTAAAAGGATTACTGACGGGATTAAAGAAATCGCATTTTTAAACGGCTATGCAGGCAGGGTGCGTGACATGGCTGCCTATGTTTATAACCAGGTCTCTGTCAATGATAGTGTCAGACAGGTGGCGTTATGGCAGTATGCAGGAGGCCGTTCTGCCTTCCTGCAGGACGCCAATACCATTATTATGCGTACCCCTGACTTAATCAGGCTGGTGACCATGCTTAAGAAGACATTCCCTGAAATCGACCGCATTACTTCGTATTGCCGTTCCAAGACTGCTGCCAAAAAGACACCGGATGAGATGAAACAAATACATGAAGCGGGTTTGACACGCATCCACGTGGGCATGGAGAGCGGCTGTGATGCGGTGCTGCAGTTGGTTAACAAGGGCATGACCAGCGAGGACCATATCAAGGGCGGCAGAAACATAAAAGAGGCCGGCATCGAGCTTTCCGAGTATTACATGCCGGGACTGGGCGGCAGGAAATTATGGCAGGAGCATGTAGCCGAATCGGCGCGTGTCCTTAATGCAATCAACCCGGACTTTATACGGCTGCGCACGCTGATGCTGAACGAATCGCTCGATATGTGGGCCAGAGTGCAGTCCGGAGAGTTTGAAATGATGGACGAAGACGAGATTATCAAGGAGATCGGTGAATTCATCAGCAGGCTGGATTTTACCGGTGTGTTGAAGAGCGATCATATCCTGAACCTCTTGCCCGAGCTGGAAGGCAGGTTCCCCGAGTCCAAACAGGCCTGTCTGGATACAGTGAACCGCTATCTCAATATGCCTCTTAAAGAGCGGCTGAATTTCCGCCTGGGCAGGCGGGCCGGCATTTACGAAAGGCTGAATGACCTTTACGACGCTGACAAGTATTACCGGGTGGATGAGGCCATGTGCAAAGTGGGCGCCTATACCACCGAGAAGGTCGATGAGCTGATCGAAGGTATCAAACAGCGCTTCATTTGATTGTGGGTTTGTGATAGTATATTACGTATTTTTATTCGCCCTGCGAGGCTATAAGGGTTGGACCGCTTTCCCGATTTCATGAAAAATTCCGCCGGCGCCATCGATCCCCGGTCGCAGAGTAAAGGTGTGACAGGGTGTATTTTTGACGGAGTGAGCGGCTTCGGGATCCTGAAACCAAACCGGAAATAATGCGTTATATATATAATTGTCTTTGAGGAGTAGTTATGAAAAAGCTATTTAATCTGCTGTGGGTGGCAGTATTGCTTGTGCTGGCGCTCCCGGCCTGCTCAGTTTCATCTTCGCAACAGCTTCACAGCGTCAAGGGGTCATTTGTGGAAGGGATACTTGGAGAGGATGCCCAGACGCTCAACTGGATTATTGCCACCGACGATGGCGCCTCAAAAAGGTATGCCAGTTTTATGGTTGATCCCCTGGCTGTTTTCGATAACAAGTTCACGCTGCAATTGCGTTGCCTGGCCAGGGATATCGACGTTTCAGCAGACGGTCTGACCTACACAGTCACGATCCGTAATGACCTGAGATGGTCGGACGGCTCCGCGGTCACTGCCGAAGATTATGTTTACACTTTGAAGAATATTATGTTTGCAGATTGGATAAAGTGCGCTGACAGCTCGAAGTGGCAGGAGATGGTGGACGGCAAGGCAGTATTTGTCAGCCCTGAAAAAGTCAACGATAGCACGTTTAAAGTGGTCAGGAAGACAGTCGATCCTGATTTTGTTTACACGATTTATGAGCTGATGCCCTACCCTAAAAATATAGTTATACACTACGAGAACGCGGCAGAAGATTTTTCCCAGGCCCCCGAACTGGTCAATATGAGTTACACCGGCAATCTGGGAGCGTATAAGCCTGTTTCCTGGAACAGCAGCGAGGGCTTTGTTATGAAACGCAACCCCGATTACTACCTGGGCAAGTCGACAGGGGCGCCCTATTTTGAGAAATATACCATCAAGCCTTTCGGCCTGCAGCAGTTGATCTATGATGCGCTCAGCGCTGACAGGATCTCCTTTGCTTTTGTGGAGCCGCAGGTCGCTAACACTTTTCGCAGTGAAGGCAAGTTTAATGTCTATACCATCCCTACAGGCTATTATGTATATCTTGCCTATAATCAGCGCGACAATGGCTGGGAAGGCCTCAGGGATGTCAGGGTCCGCCAGGCTATCTCGATGGTGATCGACAAACCTATGATAATACAGACCATGTATCTTGGTTATGCCGACCCCGCCTTCAGCTTTATACCGCCGTATTCTCCCCTGTATAACGAGAGTGTGCTTAACAAGTTCGGAATGAACGCCGCCGAAGATGCGCAGAAAGCCATCGATCTTATCAAGAGCGCCGGCTATGAGCAGAAAATGATTGATGGGACAATGAAGTTCGTAGATAAAGAAGGTAAACCGATCAAGCTGAATTTTCTGCTGGATATGGAGAGCGATTTCGAGCAGAATTTGGGCATTATCATCAGGGGTAATCTCATGCAGATCGGCCTTGATATCAATCCCAAATTCTCCACGAGGCAGATATTATTTATGGACGGCCTGATGAACAAAATCCCGGGAAGCGAACAGGCTCCTGCTTTCAACAACGGCCCCAAGGCGGTCAGCAACCAGCCCTGGGATCTGGCCATCCTCTCCTCGCACGCCAACGCGTTGGCCATGAACGGCAGTTCAGAGTTCTTCACCACCAAAGGAAGGTTTAATATCTACGGTTATTTCAACGATGAGGCCGATGCCCTGTTTGCCAGAGCTTACTCTTCCGAGGCAATCACACTGGAGGGCAAGAAGAAGGTTTATAGCGAGATTGCCAAATTGATCTCGGATGATCAGCCCGTCGATTTTCTGCTGTTCTACAAGGATAACTACGCTTTCAATAAGAATGTGAAAGGCGTTGAGCCGGGCATCAACGTCTATTACAACAATCAGTTCTGGTACTTTGAATAGTACGGCGCAGGGCTGACGGGAATTGATCGAGATGTAAACTGCGTATGATTGGATTGAATAAGCGTTTCCCCATTTTGCTGGCGGCAGTATTGACCGTACTTCCTCTGGCTGGCTGCGTTTCCGGTCCGGGGGTCTCACAGACAGCCAAAGGCGTTTTCATTGAAGGAACCGAAGCTAGCGGAGAGGGGGAGACACTAAATTTGTTGTTGGCTGCCGACGGCCCATCTCTCAACTATATCGGTTTTACTTTGGATTCGCTGGCAACTTATGATAATGAATTCAACGTAATATTGCGATGCCTTGCCCGGGATATTGAAGTGTCCCCTGATGGTCTTGTTTATACCATAACCATACGGGATGATCTCAAATGGAGTGACGGATCGCCGGTTACAGCCGAAGATTATGTGTATACAATGAAAAACCTGATGTTCTCAGATTGGTTGAGTTACAACTACAGGGATTACTGGATGGAAGAAGTAGAAGGTAAGAAGGTCTTTGTCAGTCCTGCCGTAGTTAATCCAACAACATTTACGGTTTCACGTAAGACAGTTCAACCGGAATTTGTTTATACCTTGTATAACCTTATCCCCTACCCTAAAAATATTGCAGTCAAATATGAGGGCGACGCTGAAAAATTCACACAGGCTAAAGAGTTTAATGACCTTTCCTATACTGGCAATCTTGGGCCATATAAATTTAACGAGTGGTTAAAAAACGACAAGTTCGTTGTGGAAAGAAATCCGGATTATTACCTTGGCAAACAAGATGGCGCCCCTTTCTTTGAGCAATATGTGACAAAGATGTTCGGAACTTCAGCAGTAATGCAGGCAGCCCTGGAGGCCGGGGATATAACCATGAGCGGAATTGAACCGCACAATGTGGCCAAATTCAAGCAAATGAGCAAAATAAACGTCTATACAATTCCGACGAGCGGTTACAATCTGCTTGGATATAACCAGAGGAATAATGGCTGGGAAGGTCTGCGTAAGAAGGAAGTGCGTCAGGCCATTTCCATGGCCATCGAAAAAGACACTATTATCAAGAAGATCTACCTGGGTTTTGGCGAACCGGCCTTCAGCTTTATTCCCTCCAGTTCGCCCTGGTATAGCGATGATACTGTGCTCAAGCTTGGTATTGCGCCTCTAAACAGCAAGCAGGAAGCTATGGAAATGCTCAAGGCGGCGGGATATGAATATGCTAAAAACGGTGATAGCAATATATTAATGGACAAATCAGGCAAACAGGTTAAATTACTTCTGGTGACTACACCGGGCACAGATATCGTTGAATCAATGTCACTATTGATCAAGCAGGAGCTTGCTGCCATTGGCATCGACGTCGAGGTAAAATGGGTACAATGGCCGACACTGGTAAGACAATACTTGATGAACAGAGAACCGGGCAGCAGCCAGGAACCGCGATACAACAACGGACCAAATGCAGTTAGTGAGGAGGCATGGGATCTAACACTGATGGCCCATGGCACAGTGCCCATCGCTCCTTCAGGCAGTTCGGTTTTTTATGCCAGCGATGGTGGCCTTAATTCGTTTGGTTGTTTCAATAGCGATATTGACGCCTTGTTTAATAAACTGAAGTCTAAAGATGCTTTGACTAAAGAAGCGCGGCAAAAGATTTATGGTGAGCTGTCCAAGCTGATATCCGAAGAACAGCCTGTCGATTTTTTAGTCTATAGACGCGCTAACATAGGTTTTCAAAAGAATGTTAAAGGTATAGAGCCCGGCATCAACATGGGTTATAATAGTTACCTGTGGCGTTTTGAATAATGATATCAAAGTGGTATAAACGCCCCGGCGGTTTATACGGCGCCGCAATGGCCAGATGCGCAATTATTTAGTCAAACGTATCCTTTACAGCATCATCATTGCGTGGGGCATCCTGACGGTCACGTTCATACTGCTTCGTGTGGGGCCTTCCTCTCCGGTCGACCGCTATATACTTAATATTGCGGCCAGGGGTCAGGACATAGAATCGGTCAAACAGGCTATCGAAGCTCGCTACGGACTCGACAAGCCCATCTATCAGCAATATTTTGATTATATGGGCAACCTGCTGCAGGGCAATTGGGGCTGGTCGTTCAGTTCCTCGGTCCCGGTCATGGACCTGATAGGTTCGCACTGGATATATTCTTTCCAACTCATCCTGCTCTCGACCATAGTGGCAATATTGCTGGGTATCGGCCTGGGCATACTGTCGGCAGTGAAGCAAAATACCAGGTTCGATTATGCTGCTTCCATCTTCTCTTTTATCGGCATCTCCATTCCCGGTTTCTGGCTGGGGCTGATGTTGATCATGGTCTTTGGCGTTCATTTAGGCTGGTTCAAGACATATTACGATACGAGCTATCCGATCTGGTCGCTGGAGAATCTGCGCCAGTTGATACTTCCGGTTATAACCCTCAGTATTGGTGAGCTGGCGGGCTATGTGCGCTATACGCGCTCATCGATGCTGGACAACATGCGCAAAGAGTTCGTAACAACAGCGCGCGCCAAAGGCCTGCCGGAGAGGGTGGTGATCGGCAAACACGTGCTGAGCAACGCCATGCTTCCGTTGGTGACCATCATCATGTTCGACCTGGGCAGCGTGGTGTTTGGTGGCGCCTACCTGACGGAGATCGTCTTCGGCATTCCCGGCCTGGGGCAGGTGTCTTTCAACGCCATCTTTGCCAATGACTATGCCGTGGTGGTAGCCGTTACCCTGATCGGCACTTTCCTGGTGCTGTTCATCAACCTGGCAACGGACATCCTGTATACATATATCGATCCGAGGATAAGATATGACTGAGTCGAAGATACCGGTTGGGAAAAGGGCCAGGCTATCGGTGTACTTTAATAAGAGGCTGGCGCAGTATTACTGGGAGCGGTTGCAGAAGAACAAGCTGTCCCTGGCTGGCATGGGCTTCATCATTTTCCTGATGCTGTTGGGTATCTTCGGACCATTCTTTACGCAGGACCCCACTTACAGTGATTTCAATCTTGCCAATATCCCTCCGCTGGGCTTTTCCCGGCAGGAATCGGTCTATGATATCAAGACCAACGAGTTCATTACCACGGTGATTGAAGGACGCCCCGATCATCCGCTGGGCACAGACAGCAAGGGACGTGATATGCTGGCCATGTTGATCTCGGGCGCCCGCATCTCGCTGCTGGTGGGACTGATCGCAACGGGCATCGCTGTCTTCATCGGCGTTGTAATTGGAGTGCTTTCAGCCTATCTGGGTGGATGGGTGGATAATGTGCTGATGAGGTTTACCGATATCATGATGACCTTTCCTTTTTTCTTGCTGCTGGTTTTGATCGTGTTCCTGTTCGGACCGAGCCTGGCTATCATTGTGCTTGTGATCGGATTGACCGGTTGGACGGGCGCAGCGCGGTTGATCCGCAGCGAAGCGCTGTCCCTGCGTACGCGGGATTTTATCACCGCTTCACGGGCATTGGGCGCCAGTGACGGTCGGATCATGTTCAACCACCTTATCCCCAACGTGGCCAGCCTGATTATCGTGATGTCTACCCTTTCGATTCCGGGCGTGATCATGTCTGAGGCAGCGCTCAGCTTCATCGGGCTGGGCGACCCCATGCGCACGAGCTGGGGTACAATTCTTAATGCCGGCCAGCATACACTGGATACTGCCTGGTGGGTGGCTGTGGAGCCCGGCATCATGCTGTTTTTAACCGTGCTTTCATTTAACTTTTTCGGAGACGGGTTGCGGGACGCCTTCGATCCCCAGGCCAGCATATAGATTTATGAGCAGCGCTATACTTGAAGTTGAAAATCTCAATACCTGGTTCTACACCCGCCGGGGCATAGTCAAAGCTGTCAACGGCATGAACTACTCACTTTATGCCGGCGAGTGCCTGTGCCTGGTAGGTGAATCCGGATGCGGCAAATCCGTCTCGGCCCTGTCTCTGCTCAGGCTCTTTGACAGCCCGCCCGGCAAGATTGTGCAAGGCCGGGTGTTGTATAACGGCACAGACCTGGTGGCCTGCTCTCCCGATCGCTTGCGGGCTGTGCGGGGCAAGGACATAGCGATGGTCTTTCAGAACGCACAATCGGCGCTCAACCCGGTTTTTACCGTGGGGGACCAGATGATGGAGCAGATCAAGGCGCATGATGGACTCGATAGAAATGATGTGCTGACCAAAGCGAAGATGCTGTTGGAGGAGATGCGAATACCCGGGGCTGCAAGGGCGCTTAAGATGTATCCGCATCAGATGTCGGGCGGTATGAAGCAACGGGCTATGATCGCTATGAGCCTTTCCTGCGATCCCAAAATTTTAATTGCCGATGAACCTACTACCTCGGTGGATGTCACCATACGGGCTCAGATCATGCACATACTGAAGGACCTCAAGGCCAGGCGTAACATGTCGATCATTTTCATTACACATGACCTGTCGCTTGTCAGCGAGATAGGCGACCGTGCAGCGGTGGTTTATGCAGGTAAGGTAGTTGAGACCGCCACGGTAACAAATATAATGAATAATCCTTCCCATCCTTATACCAGTGGTTTGATCAGTTGCCTTCCCGATATCTCATCCGGTATGAAACGTCTGCCCTCCATACCGGGCAACACCCCCAACCCGCTGAATATGCCGGCGGGATGCCCGTTCCATCCTCGCTGCAGCAAAGCTATGGAGATATGCAGGAGGGTGGAACCGGGCCTCGTTCACATAGCCGATGACCACACTGTGGCCTGTCATCTCTATGGCCCCGGCGCTGGAGGCAGTAGATGAGCGATATATTGAGGGTCAGGGGCCTCAAGAAATATTATACAGTGATGGCGGGGTTGATCCCCAGACCCCAGGGTGAAATCAAAGCAGTGGATGGAGTATCGTTATCCATCGCTGAGCGGGAGGTATTAGGTCTGGTGGGCGAATCAGGCTGTGGCAAATCCACTGTCGGCAAGGCTATTATGCGCCTGGAGGAACCGACCGCCGGGGAGATAATCATCGATGGTCAGGATGTGATCAGGCTGAACAAGCGCGAACTGCGCCAGATGCGCGGCAAGGTACAGATGGTTTTCCAGGATCCCGATGCTTCGCTGGACCCCAGGATGACGGTGGGTGGATCGATCGAGGAAGCCCTGATAGTGCAGGGCATGAGCGATGCCGCCGAACGCATGGAACGGGTAGGCGGGTTGCTGGACAAGGTAGGTCTGGAAGCCGGTTTCGCCGAGCTTTATCCGCATGAATTCAGCGGCGGACAGAAGCAGCGCATCGGTATTGCGCGGGCTCTGGCCATGGATCCCAAACTGGTCATCGCGGATGAGCCTGTCAGCGCGCTGGATGTATCAGTCCAGGCGCAGATATTGAATTTGTTGATGGACATCAGGGACCGGGACGGGCTGGCTTACCTTTTTATCAGTCATGACCTGTCAGTAGTCCGCTATATTTCTGACCGCGTAGCTGTGATGTACCTCGGCAAGCTAATGGAGCTGGCTGACAAGAAGGAGTTCTTCAGTAATCCCCTCCACCCATACACAGAGGCGTTGCTTTCGGCGGTTGTCCGTCTTCACCCGGGTGGCAGAGAGCGCATATTGCTTTCGGGCGATGTCCCATCGCCGCTAAATCCCCCTTCAGGATGTCGTTTCCATACTCGTTGCCACAGGGCAATGCCTATCTGTCCGCTGCAGGAGCCGGAGTTCAAGGAAGTGTCGCCCGGGCATTTTACAGCCTGCCATCTGTACGGTTAGCTACAGGTCTTTGACCATATAGTGACCATCCAATTGATAGCCAAGCTCGCTGCGGAAATAATCCCTGGCCCCTACTCCACTTATAATCGCTATCTGCCCGGCTGAATACTCCTCGTGTGCAATACGTTCCGCTTCCCGGATCAGGGAAGCTCCCAGTCCTTTGTGCTGCGCAGCCTTGTCATCCTGAGCGCCGATGGGCACCTCGCTGCCGAAGATGTGTATTTCGCGCACCATGGCCGGATAAATATCGTTGTTGCTGCCGCGTATACGGAGCCTGAGCAATCCGAACAGCGTGCCCCTTTCATCTTCGTAGGAAAGAAATATCTCCCTGCCTCCGGATGCGTTATATTCAAAGCGATGAAGCGACGGCTGGCCGATCGGCCAGTGATCGCGCCGGCGGTGGCCGTATTCACGGCAGCGGGTGCACTGGCATTGAACACCTTCTGTTTGCATGGCTTGCCTGACCTGAGAACGCAGGGACAGGTCCCTGCATCCGGCCAGGATGAACCGGGGAGGGATATCACGCATGATGCGGGGTATGCGCACGTAGCCTGGGATGATCTTCTTGATGTCTACCATCAGGCTTACCGTTTCTTCCAAGGTATATGGTATGTATTTGCCCTCTTTCCACCATTGTTCCAATTCTGTGTGCGCTATTACCAGCGTGGGATACAGCTTGAGGCCGTCTGGCTTGAACCTTTCGTCGGAGAACAGCATGGCAGTCATCTCAAGGTCATGCCCGCGGCTGGAGCCGGGCAACCCCGGCATCCAGTGATAGTAGACCTTGAGGCCGTACTTTTTGAGCAGCGCGCTTGCTCTGGTCACATCGTCCACAGTATGGCCGCGGCGCACCAGGCGATAAATGCTGTTATCGAGTGTTTGCACCCCCAGTTCGACGCGTGTGGCGCCGAATGTCAGCATATGCTTTATCTCCGCTTCCCCGCACCAATCCGGGCGCGTCTCAATACACAGCCCCACGCAGCGGTGTTCCGCCGTTTCATTGATGCGCTGCGCTTCTTCCAGACTGCTGGAGACCTTACCGTTGAGCGCATCATAGCAAGCCTTGATATAGCTGTACTGGTAGTCCAGCGGGCAAGCCGGGAAAGTCCCGCCCATAATGATGAGTTCAACTTTGTCGGCCGGGTGGCCCATTTTGCTGAAAGCCTTTAGTCTGAGTTCCACCTGCATGTAAGGATCGAAGTCGCAGGCCAGCGCCCTCAGGACTGCTGGCGATTCGGGTGTATAGCTTTTAGGCGCTTCAGCATAAGTGGGACAGAAGACGCATGCGCCGGGGCATTTGATGGGCCGGGCCATGACTGCCACCGGAGTGACGCCTGATATGGTCCTCGATAGTTTTTTAACGATGTGATTCACCTGCGCGGTTATGTTATATTTGAACTACGTTGAAAGTTTAGCAAATTACGAAATTGGTCACAAAAGACGACATCCAAAACAACGGCTACGACGAGATAGCTGAAAGCTGGTACCGGCTGCGGCATTGGACCCGATTTAAAGTGGAGTTGACTGATCTGGCAGCGAGGTGGAACAGAGGCCGGCTGCTGAACGTCGGCTGCGCGCATGGACCGGATTTCCTGCCGTTTAAGGGAAGCTTCGAGCTTTACGGTCTGGACTCATCCGGGCAGATGACGAGGATGGCGCTCAGATATGCCGCCAAGTTTGGGTTGACGCCGCACCTGGTCACAGCCGATGCGGTATGCCTGCCCTTCCGGGACCAGACTTTTGATTACGCCGTATCTGTGGCCGCCTATCACCATATAGGCAGTGGGCAGTTAAGGCTCGAGGCCTTAAAGGAGCTCCGGCGCATTTTGAAGCCCGGGGGAGAAGCCTTTATCACGGTTTGGAACCGCTGGCAGAAGGAGTTCTGGAACAGGGGCAGCGAGATAATGGTGCCGTGGAAAACCGGTGGCAGGGAGATACTGCGTTACTATTACCTGTTCACCTACCCGGAATTTGAACGGACCTTGAAGCAGGCCGGTTTCCGAATTATTAAAATATTCCCTGAATATGGGTACAGGTTCCCCATCAAGTGGTTCTCGCGCAATATTTGTGTGCTGGCAGCGAGAGATTAGGCTTTTTCCCGCCGGGAGCGCGGCAATTCCAGCTCAACATCATCGGGACAGGTGGCCAGCGCGATGGGGATGAAGATCCTGACAATACCAGGGTCAAACTGAGACCCGGCGCACCTTTTCAGCTCGGCGATGGCCTGTTTAAAGCTGAGCGGGCCTCGGTACGGGCGGTCGGAGATCATCGCTTCAAAGGCATCGGTAACGCACAATATGCGGGCTTCAAGGGGGATGGCCTCGGCTTTTAATCCTGCCGGATAGCCTTTCCCATCCCAGCGTTCATGGTGGTGTCGAATCGCAGCCAGGCAGGCGCTCAGGCTGGGCACATGGCCGATGATGGTGGCTGAAAGCCGGGGGTGTTGTTTGAGCATCTCCCATTCCTCATCCAGCAGCTTCTCGCTTTTATTCAACACACTGTCAGGTATGCCGATCTTGCCGATATCATGCAGCAGGGCTGCTGCGCTGATCAAAGCCACCTGTTCCGGCGGCAGGTTCATCGCTTCCGCTACAGCCACTGAATAGCGGCTAACACGCCTTGAATGGCCGTAGGTATATTTGTCACGGGCTTCCAGGGTCGCTGCCAGTGCATAGATTGTGCTCAATGCTTCGTCTTCGGTTTTGGCGCTGACCGCCGGTTCGCTCAGCGAGAATAGCGTCCTGGAAGCGACTGATGTACGGTTTTGTCCGGTGTGTTTGGCATAGTAGAGGGCCATATCCGCTGCGTAGCACAGTTCATCAAGAGTTGAACCATCGCCTGGCCATGATGCCACACCGATGCTGATGCTGATATCGAGTTGCCTGCTGGCCATCTCGAAACCGATCTTTTCCCTGATACGCTCTGCCACGCTGAATGCATCCATGGTGGGCGAGTTGGGCAGGATGACGGCAAATTCGTCTCCCCCGTAGCGGAAGGCAAGGTCAGAGGATCTGATGGCGCTGGAAATAATGTTGCCGGCTTGTGCCAGCAACCGGTCACCGGCCAGGTGGCCGTAGGTGTCATTGTATTTCTTGAAATTATCGAGGTCGAGCATTAGTATTGACAGGATATCGCCGTAGCGGGAATGACGGTCGATCTCGCTGCGCAAACGTTCATCAAAATGGCGGCGGTTGAATAGTCCAGTGACGCTATCTACCCGCGCCGCTTCCTCTGATTTGGCAAACAGCCTGGTGTTTTCGATCGGCGCTGCGATCTGTGAAGCCAGGCGCTCCAGCAACACGATCTTTTCCACAGAGTACGAGTTCGGTTTCCTGCTGCCGATGTTCAAGACGCCGATCACCTCGCCCTTGTTGATCATGGGCAGGTAGAGCATCGACCTTATGCCCCGCTTCAAAAACTCATCGCCCATCCAGAACCGTTTGCTCTGTGAAAGATCACTTTCATAGAAATACTTCTTGTTGAGATAGACCCACTCGATGGCTGTATTGGACATGGGGATAGTCTGCCCGATGTGCCAGGCTGATCCCACATCTGTAGTCAGGGTGGCGAAATAGATGTTCTTGTCTTCGACGACACAAATCGCTGTATAGTCGGCTTCGACGACTTCTTTCAGTTCGATGACAAAGACGTCGTAGACCTCCTGAATATTGAGGCTGGAGGTGATGACACCGGCCAGTCTGTTGATCAGTGAAAGCTCCTGCTCCCTGCTGCGTAACTGGTCCTGAAGATACTCTTTTTCCAGAGTTGTGGCAACTTCCTTGATCACCTTTTCCGCCAGATTGATATCATCCAGCCTGTAAATACCATTGTTGAGCTTTTCTCCCAGCGCCAGGATGCCAATGATCTTATTGCGGCTGGATATCGGCAACAGCAGTTGAATATTCAGCTGGCTGATTTTCTCGCGTTCTTCCTTCCAAAGCCCTTTGAACTCAGGTTCAATATCTATTTTTTCTCTGGGCAGGTACTTTTTCTTCTTTCTCAACCAATGCAATAACGGGCTGTCGTTCTTGATGATGAATGAAGGTCGGTCAACCTGTGAAGGGTATACATACCTGATATAAAAATCAGAAGTTTCTTCCCGCGGCAGCATCAGATAAGCATTTCCGCAGCGGATGGAACCAGATAACAGGGTGAGCAGCTCATTGCCGAAATCGTTGAGGTCAATCACACCCCTGATGCGTTTCTGCACAAAATCCTCCAATTTCAGCCTGTAGCCATAGCTGTCCCTGTAGAATAACCTGTCTATTTGGGCAGCGGTAAAGTCCTTGATCTGGTAGACCACTACAGCCATAACGAAGGCCACTGCTATGCCGAGTATAAAATTCAGGTCATCCAGCTCTACTTTGAAGAGGAAGTGTCCTATCACATAAACGATCAGGAAGAGCGCCGCACAGACTGCGATCATGGACATGATGGCGAGGCCTCTTCTCAGCACAATGCGCAGGTCCAGCAACCTGAACCGCATCACCGCATAAGTCAGGATAAGGGCATTGGCAAGGTTTCCAACATGTGCCAGGGGTATCTCCTGTCCAAGCTTGCTGAAAGAGGATGTGGCAAAAAACACGGCGACCAACAGGCCAATAATGATGTATAAAATGTGGTTGCGCGATACCGGGTCTGTCGTAGATCTTAGCTTGCCAATCAACTTGTACATGTCCCAACCAAGCAGTCCGTAAAGATAAAGAGCCAGCGGATAAAGCCAGGGACCATATACCGGTACTATAGTCGGGCCTGTGATTATGTCCTGGGGCACAAATAGCAGGACAATGGCGAAATCAACTGCCATGAGCGCGTAGGCAACAGGGAAACCATTCCAGTTTGGTTCATAATAAGTGCGTAAAAAATAGTGCAGTTGAGTGACTGATAGTACCAGTGTGCAAAGGATGCCTTTGGCCAGCAGCATCTTCTCGTTGATCAGAAAATCGCTGCGAAAAAGAAAGTCGCCGAGACTCCACAGCATTGCTGCAAGCAAGAAGATGGCAAACAGCTTCTTCTGATTCTGCCAGGGACGGTTGGCAAAAAGAAGGGCGAGCAGGGGAATATAGGCAATAGACGCTGCCAAAGGTATTAATGAGTGAGCGTTCATTTAAACTTTGCTCTTCAGTGTAAGACCATTATCTTGAGAGGCAGAACAAAAGTCAAGCGCTTATGCCTGGAGAAGCATAATAATGGTACTAAAGTATTACAAAAAATGAGCTCCGCAGCATTAATGCTGCGG
>DKFA01000096.1:9880-22748 GCA_002452695.1 Dehalococcoidia bacterium UBA6808 | reverse complement strand
CTCACCCGTTCCTATGGGAAGATCTCCTGCAGGGAAGCTGTCCCCCATAAATTAAAGCCCGTGGAAGAATGGGCCCGCTCATTTGACGAATACGAGACCACCATGAGCGAAGACGAAGCCCGCTACAGCGCCAACCGTTGTCTCGATTGCGGCGGATGCTCGCAATGCCGGCAGTGCGTGGCTGTATGTCCGGCGGATGCCATCTCGTTCGATATAAGGGAGGAGCAAATGAAGATTACAGCCGGTTCCGTCGTACTTTCCACCGGGTTGGATCTTTTCAATGCGGCCAACAAGCCTGCCCTGGGATACGGCAGGTTCCCTAATGTAATCGATGCGATGCAGATGGACCGCATCCTGGCCCCGACCCGACCCTATAATGCTGTGCTCCGCCCGTCTGATGGGAAGGCACCCTCCAACATAGCCTTCGTGCTCTGCACAGGTTCAAGAGACCATAAAGTCAACAACAGTATATGCTCGCGTGTATGCTGCATGTATTCGCTCAAACAGGCCCAGTTGCTGATGGGCGCGCTTCCACTGGCAGATATCACCATCTACTACATAGATATCCGCTCCTTCGGCAAAGGATATGACGAGTTTTACGAGCAGGCCAAAGGCATGGGCGTATATTTCACCAGAGGCAAGGTGGCACGTATTGAACAGTTGTCTGACGGTAATCTGAAAGTACATTATGAAGATATCGAGTCAGACGGCGGCACCCGCACAGCAGAGCATGACCTGGTAGTGCTCTCAGTCGGCATATTGCCTGCACAGGGCGCCACCTGCATGTTCACCCATAACGAGCTTAAAACCGATGATTTCTTGTATATCCAGGAGGTAGATGAAGACCTCGAACCGGGCAAGACCAGCATAGAAGGCGTCTTTGTGGCCGGCGGAGCGGCTGCCTCACGCGATATACCAGATTCAATATTGCATTCCGACGCCGCAGCAGCACAAGCGGCTGCATATTTAATAAGAAAAGGGAACAGGTCATGACGGATAATTCAGAGCGGAGATTGGGCGTATATATCTGCTATTGCGGCGGAAATATCTCCGATTACGTAGATGTGGAAAAGGTGGCCGATGCTGTCCGCAACGACCCTTTCGTTGCTGCAGCAAGGACCAACATGTTCACGTGTTCCGATGCAGCCCAGCACGATATGATCACTGAAATACAGGAAAAGAAACTTGATGGAATAGTGATAGCTTCATGTTCCCCCAAGCTCCACCTCAATACATTCAAAGCGATGGCCGAGCGCGCAGGACTCAATCCCTATCAATACACCCAGGTCAATATCCGCGAGCAATGCTCCTGGGCACATACACATTCCAAAGATGCGGCAACAGAAAAAGCCATCAGGCTGGTGAGGGCTGGGATTGCCCGCACTGCGCTGATGCGGCCGCTCAATCGCCTTCGCGTAGATACCACCCCGTCAGTACTGGTCATAGGGGCCGGCATCGCAGGATTACGCTCCGCCCTAGCTCTTTCCGATATGGGTATTTCCGTTTTTATTATTGAACACGAACAGCAGGCAGGAGGCATGGTAGGTCGTTTGGGTAAAATGTTCCCTAATGGGAAGAAAGGTTCCGACCTGATAAATTCACTGTTAAATGCAGTGAAAAGGCGGGAAAATATCAGCCTGTTTACCAGCGCCAGACTGGTTGAAAAAAACGGAAGTGTAGGCAAGTTTTCTGTAAAAATATCAACGGCGAATGGTGACATTATATCTTTGACGGTCGGAGCGATCATTGTTACCACCGGTTTCACGCCCTACCAGCCGTCCGAAACAGAATTCGGCTTCGGGCTGAATGGTGTGCTAACCCTGCCTGAATATGCAGACCTGCTAAACCATGCCAACGGCTCCCTCAAATTCAACTGCAGAGATGTCAATACCGTCAGCTTCATCTATTGCGTGGGTTCGAGAGAGCACCTGAAAGAAAACAACGCACATACTTATTGCTCACGCTACTGCTGTACGGCGGCAGTGCATGCAGCATTGCAGGCCGCCGAAGTGAAACCTGATATCCAGCAATACCATATTTTCCGCGATATCCGCACCTACGGAAAATACGAGGTCCTTTACGAGGAATCTCTCAAACGCGGCTCTGTTTTCCTGCGTTATGAAGAGAGCGATCCTCCCCAAGTTACCTCCCGGGACGGCAAACTCCAGGTCACGGTCAAAGACCACCTTACCGGCGGGGATGAAATTGAAATCAATACCGATCTTGTCGTGTTGGTAACGGGCATGACCCCCACTGCCAATTCCGACCTGGTCAATATACTTAAACTCCCTATCGGCAAGGACGGTTTCTATAATGAAATCCACCCCAAGTTAAAGCCCGTCGAAACCGTTATAGACGGCCTGTTCATCGCTGGCACTGCGCAGGGACCAAAAACAGCCTCCGAAAGTGTGGCAAGTTCCATGGCTGCGGCCTCTAAAGTGGCAGGTCTCCTGCTCAAAGGCTACATAGACCTCGAACCTCTTGTTGCCAGAGTCGATGCCAGCCTCTGTACATGGTGCGGCGCCTGCGAAAAAGCCTGCCCCTATGGAGCTGTGCAGCATTTGCATTGCGACGGAAAAGAAATCGCAGGGATTGATCCTGTATTATGTAAAGGGGAAGGGGGCTGCGTACCTGTCTGCCCCTATAACGCGATCGAAGTAGAAGGGTATACCAACAAACAGATAACGTCCATGATCGATGCTCTCGCCAGGGAGGTCGCCTGATGGAAAAGACAACCAGACGTAATTACGCCGAGATACTGCGGGATGAAATGTATATGCGCAGCCGGATTACAGCAGCCCTGCAGCAATCCCCTAAAACAATCCCTGAAATCGCAGAGGAACTGGGACATCCGGCAGATGAAGTACTTATCTGGCTGATGGGCATGAGGCGGTCAGGCCTGATCGCAGAACTGCCTAAAGGCAAGGTTGACGACTATTACAAGTACAAATTACGGGAACAGGAAGAGAAATGCTAAAGACGAACCCTGCATTTGCAGCAAGCGTAAAAACAGCGTCGAATTTCAATGCCGCCGCCTGTATAAACTGCGGCTCGTGCACTGCTCTCTGCCCGCTGGGCGTTGATCTTCACCCCAGAACTCTCTTCCGCTACGTATTGATCGGGGCCGAGGAGAAGCTCCTGGAAAATACCAGCGTCATATATTCATGCCTGCTGTGCAGGATGTGTGAGGATAACTGCCCTGCCGATGTTCCCATCGCAGAAAACATCCGCTCCCTGCGCAGTTATATCAATCGCACAAGATTCGGATTGATGAAAGGATAGCTTATGTCATTACCTGTTAAACATGTATTAGGTATACTGGCAGATAACCTTGAATACAGAAGAAGCGTTATCCCGATGTCCGCTGCGAGGGCAACCGCCTGGGCCAGGGGCCTGGATATTCCGTTTGGCGGCGAGACTGTGCTCTACACTGGCCAAATGTACCAGATCATCCCGTCTATAAACTCGCTTTCTGCAATGATGGCAAAGGTCGAAAACTCCTGGATCAACAGGTTCATGGGCTTAGGCCGACTGGCCAACCGGATAATCGATTTAAGTTGGTTCATGACCCTGGGCGTCGGCAAACAGCAAAAGGAATATAACGGCATCCTGAGAAACATCGCCCTTATCCTAAAAAGTGCCGGGGTCGAATTCGGTTACCTCTATTCACAGGACCTCTATTCGGGAGCCCTCGTATTCGACGAAGGTATCGACGATGTCTTCAGAAAACAGGCACGCCGCGTTTATGACATATTCAAAACTAACGGGGTAAAACAGGTCATAACCGTCGACCCACACACCACCAGCATTTTGAAAGACGTTTATCCCAGCGTTGTGGAAGGCTTTGATCTGACAGTTAAAAGCTATCTTGAGGTACTGGCGGAAAAGAATATACCATGCAGGAGGCGACTGGATATGGATCTGGTAATACATGATTCCTGTGTTTACACACGCTATCTTGACGTAGTCGATCAGCCACGCAAGCTGCTTCAATCTGCCTGCGCAACCATTCATCTTCCCGAGCTATCGGGCCGTCTGACTCATTGCTGCGGAGGTCCACTGGAATCGCTGTTCCCTGCCAGATCCCATGAGATTACCGTTAAACGGGTGGAACAACTGGCTGAATGCGGACGCAGTGCCGTAACCATGTGTCCCATCTGCCTGGCCTGTCTAAAACGTGAAGCCGGGGATAAAATAGATGTAAAGGATATATCCGAGTACCTTTATGACTGTTATTGCCAGCCCGGTAAGTAAAAATCCAGTATTGGTAATATGGAAGACAGCTAATTTTATTTAGATATAGAGACTAATTACGACTGTCTCAAATTAGGAGGAATTTTCTGACATGTTTGGTGATAGCGAAACAATAATCCCGCTGGTTGATACGGAATGGCTGAATGAACACCAGTCAGATGCCGGTGTTAAGATCATCGATGCAAGGCCTGCCGCGTTTTACCTTGCCGGACATATCAAGAATGCCATCAACTCCTCTTATGACGAAACCGATTACATGTCGCACGGCACCGATATTTCCAGAGGCGGCGGCGTCGAGTTGTTTTCAGACCCTCAGAAAAGGCTGCCCTATCAGGACCTGCCGCCGCAGGCGCTTAGCGAGGTATTCGGGAAAAAGTTAGGTATTAAACCTGACGACCACGTCATCATCTATACCGACGGGGCTGACTCCCTTGCTTCCAGGCTGGCCTATACGCTCGATTCGATGGGACACAAGAAAATCTCCATCCTCGACGGAGGGCTGGACCAGTGGCTGGCAGACAACTACGAAACCACTACGGAAAAAACAGCGATCACACCTGTCGACTACGGCAAAGCCGAATTAAACGAGAACCTGAACGTAACTACAGGGTGGATACTGGAACATTGCCTGGACAGCAATGTGAAGCTGGTCGCCGGGCTGGCCTACAGCCGGTTCTACGGCCCTGATGTGCCGCAGCCCAGGGAAGGGCATATCCCCGGCTCGGTATGCATACCTTTTTCGGCCCATTACAAGGCAGACGGCACGTGGAAATCGGCTGACGCCATCAAAACGATGTATGCCAGCTTCGGCATCAGGCCCGAACATACCATAATATGTTACTGCAACCATAATATGCATGCCGCCGTGAACTATTTTGCGCTGCGCTTTATCTCCGGTTTCCCGGATGTCAGGATGTATATGGAATCGGCCGTGGGCTGGATTATGGATCCGCGTGGTCTACCGTTGACAACTTATGGTGACCCTAACGTGATTAAAGAAACCAAATGGGTCTTTTATTGGGGAGTGCAGGCTCCCCCCATCATGAACGAGACCGGAATACGTGTCGTGGATGTCCGTCCTGCGGATGCTTACAACCAGGGCCATATCCCCTATTCCTTCAACCTGCCTGTACAGGACCTGCTGGCCGACGACTGTGAGATTCAACCTGTCGATAAGATTGAAGCGCTGCTCGGCGCCCGCGGGATTTCCCGCGATTGCCGGGTGGTGATATATGATGAAGGCGACGGGCACGATGCTGCACTGCTTTTCTGGATACTCGAATACCTGGGTCAGCGCGAGGCCAGCGTTCTTAACGGCGGATTTGCAGCCTGGAAACAGAAAAAGTATATGACTAACAGCGATCCGGCGATAATCGACGCAGGCAAGTCTGACTGGACGTTCGATATTGGCACCAAACCGGCCGTATATAAATCAGAACTGCAGGAGAATAAATTGGCCTCGCAGGATTGGGTCAGACAACATTCTACCGATAACGACAAGACTTTTCTGGTTTCTGGAGAAGAAGACAGCCACGGTTGCGCCTACGTTCCCTGGGCTAAAAACCTGGCTGATGGCAAATGGGAAACAGCGATTAACCTCTTCACGCTGTACAACAAGGCTGGGGTCAGGCCCATGGAAGAAATAG
Organism: Dehalococcoidia bacterium UBA6808; assembly: GCA_002452695.1. Classification (GTDB taxonomy): domain Bacteria; phylum Chloroflexota; class Dehalococcoidia; order GIF9; family UBA5629; genus UBA6808. The sequence continues at coordinate 16,848 of DKFA01000096.1, read as the reverse complement.
TCTGCTGTTCCGAATCGATAACTGATTCCACTCACGCCTATCTGGCGCTGCGCCTGCTGGGCTACCCCAGGGTCAGGGTACAAGTATCAGATGATTAGAATAATAATAATACTATCATTATATAATGTAAGGAGCATCAAATGGCTGATATCGATCTTTCCAAAATAAAACCAGCGAAGGTGGTGGATACCAGGAGCACTGCCTGCCCCGGCCCCCTGCTTGAAGCTAAAAAAGCAATGGGCGTAGCGCACCCGGGAGAAACACTCGAACTTTGGGTAAGCGATTCTGAGAGCATTGAAAACATCCAGGCCTGGTCACAGAAGGTCGGGCATAATTATCTTGGTTCCATCCCCGCCGACGGATACGAAAGAATGTTCATCACCAGAAAATAATGCCGAGGCAGGTTGAGATTTACCTTCCCGGTGTGTTTGCCTAATATCTATCGTATTTAATCATTACAGGGAGGTTTTACATGCAGGATGCAAAAAAGATAGTGATCATCGGTGGCGGAGCCTGCGGCCCCAAGGCAGCAGCCAGGGCCAGACGGCTGGACCCCAACGCCATAATAACTATAGTGCAGGATGAAGCTTTTGTATCCTACGCTGCCTGCGGGCTTCCCTATTTCGTTTCCGGCATGGTCAGAGCACGGACAGAGCTGATCGTGCGGAATGCTGCCGCCTTTAAGAAGATCAATAATGTCGACGTCTTACTTGAGACAAGGGTAGACAGAATAGACCGCGCCTCCCATGAGATATATACCACAAATCTGAAAGACGGCGCTGCCGGCGTTCTCAAATATGATAAGCTGGTTATTTCAACCGGGGCTAACCCTGTTATGCCGCCTGTCGAAGGCATTAATCTTAAAGGTATCTACTCGCTTAAAAGAGTCCCCGATGCTGAAGCTGTAATAGCCATGGCTAAAGCATCTGCTATGAAAAAAGCTGTGATAGTCGGCGCCGGACTGATCGGCATGGAAATGGCAGAGGCGCTGGTCGCTCGTGGTATGGAGGTCACCGTTGTAGAAGCGCTGGACAGGGTACTGGCTACCATCCTCGATGAGGAGATTTCGGATGTCACCGCCAAACATGTGGCCGGCAAGGGCGTTAATCTTAAGCTCGGTCAAAAAATAGTCTCCTTCTCCGGTACCGATGGACATGTTAGCAGTGCAACCACAGACAGGGAGACATTGCAATGCGACCTGGTGGTCGTCGCAATCGGGGTCCGCCCTGACACCAAACTGGCAAAGGAAGCCGGACTGAGTATTGGCACATTCGGCGACATAGAGGTCAACGAGTACATGCAAACAAGCGACCCTGATATATACGCCGGCGGTGATTGCGTGGCCAATGTCAATATAGTAACAGGGCAAAAAAACTTTGTACCCATGGGATCAACCGCCAACAAGCACGGGCATGTTATCGCCAATCATATTTACGGCGTCAAGGAACGTTTCCCGGGCATTGTCGGCACAGCCTGTGTCAAGGTATTCGATTTTAATGTAGGCAGGGTAGGTATAGGCGAAAAACAGGCGAAGGGACTGGGATTCAATGTGACTACAGCATTGGTCAGCGATACGGACAAACCTGAATATTACGTTGGAAACCAGGAAATCACGATTAAATTAATAGTAGATAACCAGACCCGCCGCATACTGGGGGGGCAGGGTGTAGGACGCGGTGACGTCATTAAACGAATAGATGTTTTGGCTACTGCAATCACAATGGGTATGACGGTGGACATGCTGGCCAATCTGGACCTGGCCTATGCCCCTCCTTATAATAATGCCCTCGATATCCTGCATCATACTGCCAATCTTGTCATCAATAAAATCGAAGGGCGCACGCAGACTATCAAGACCGCAGAACTAAAGGAAAAGCTTGATAGAAACGACGATTTCACGCTGCTTGATGTCAGGACACACCTCGAAGCCGACGAAACCAGCCTGGAAAAACCGCAGACAGTGCTCATTCCACAATTGGCTGTAACCAATAGTATTAACAAATTGGATAAAAACAAAGAGCATGTAATACTGTGCCTGAGCGGACAGCGAGCCTACCAGATTTGTTGTGTGCTCAAAGGCGCCGGTTTCAAGAATGCGAAGTTTGTGGAAGGCGGCCTTATCTGCTGGTGTGATGATGTTACTGGCACGCCTCTAATTTAGCCTAACTCAGGGGGCGGGCGTAACGCCCGCCCCCAAACCATCAGGCTGATTTCTGTTTGGCCTTCTCTTCCTCCTGCAACACCCGCCTCAAAACCTTTCCGACCATCGTCTTGGGCAGGGACTGACGAAACTCGATGAATTTCGGCACCTTGTAGCCGGTCAATCTCTCCTTACAATATACCTTCAGTTCCTCTGCATCGATGGTTTCGCCCGGCCTCAACACTACCCAGGCCTTGACAGCCTCCCCCTGCTTGGCATCGGGGATGCCGGCTACGCTGACCTCGGCCACCGCCGGATGGTTACTGATGACTTCCTCTACTTCGCGCGGCCAGACCTGGAAACCGCTGGTCTTGATCAGGTCCTTCTTTCTCGAAGTGATGAACACGTAGCCATCTTCATCCATATATCCGACGTCGCCTGTATACAGCCAGCCGTCGCGCAGCATCTCTTTTGTCTCTTCAGGCTTGTTCCAGTAACCAACCATCAATTGAGGCGCCTTGAATACTATCTCACCCTCTTTGCCCGGCGGCATTTCGCCTTCGCCCGTCTCGATATCGCCAATGCGCACAATTACATCGGGCAGAGGCATGCCGACCGAGCCCTCCTTCCATTTGCCCAGGTAAGGGGTACACGTGCAGGCCATGGTGGTTTCGGTCAGGCCGTACCCTTCCACAATTCGTGCCCCGGTCAGGTCTTCAAAGCGCTTCTTGGTCTCGGCCAGCAGCGGAGCCGCACCTGAGTTGCAGCACTTCATGGATCTGAAATTGACCTTGTTGGCCTTTACCTTGGGATGGTTTAGCAGGTTGATATACATCGCCGGCACTGCCGGGAAGAACGATGGCTTATCGTGCTCAATAGATGCAATCACATCCGTCAGGTCGCGTGGATTGGCCACCAGCGACAAAGCCATATGACCGACGATGCCGGTGCACATTACAGCATAGGTGCCAAAAGAATGGAATAGCGGAAGTACCAGTGAGATAACATCTTTGTAAGGACTGGACGCCGCCTTGAAATAGGCTTCAAACTGCATGCCTGTTATTACCTGGGAATGGTGTGTTCCGACCACGCCCTTGGGCACGCCGGTCGTACCGCCGCTGAACAGGATCAGGGCACTATCGGAAGGCAGAACCTTGACATCGGGCCGCCTGGAACCTGCATATTTCTTCATCAGGTCCTGCAGCCAGATATCGCCCTTGTCGATTTCAAGATAATGGCCCTGTTTCTTTTCCATGGCCAGGGTAAACAGGACTTTCAACAAGGGAGGCAGATACTCTTTGACACTGGTAGCGATAACGTTTTTAATGCATGTGCGCGGCTGGATATTCTTGATCGACCTGTAATATGGAGTCATGACAACCACCGTGTCAGCCAGGCAGTCCTTGAAAGCATGTTCCAGTTCGAATTCCGAGTACATGGGGTTCATGTGCACCGCCATCGCGCCGGCTTTCCAGACGCCCCAGCGGCAGATAATGCACTGCGGGATGTTGGGCATGACCAGAGCCACGCGGTCGCCCTTCTTAACACCCAGTGAGACCAGGGCCGCGGCGAACTCATCACTGAGCTTCTGGATCTCAGCATAGCTCATCTTGCGTTTCTTGAAGAACACCATCGGATAATCCGGATGCTCCCTGCACGCTTCGTCGACATAATCGATCAATGTCTTCTGAGGATATGGTTCCAGTGACTCCGGGACACCCTTGTCATAGTTTTTCAGCCATCTTTTTTCCATCTAACACGTACTCCTAATAAATAATATAGTTATATAATTTCGAGTGTTGCTCCTGTAATACTTCTTCAACTTCGCGCGGCCATACCTGGAAACCACTCGTCTTGATCAGGGGCTTCTTCCTCGAAGTGATGTACAGGTAGCCATCCTTGTCCATATAACCGATGTCACCCGTATAAACCCATCCTTCCCTCATCATGCCGGCCGTCTTTTCCGGTCGATTCCAGTAGCCCTGCATCAGGTTGGGGGCCTTGACACAAATCTCACCCAGCCCGCCTGGCGGCATTTCTTTCAGCCCGGTCTCAGCGTCCATCACCTTGATGACGACATCCGGCAGCGGCAGTCCCACCGAGACTTCCCTGGGTGCACGCACCACCGTACTGAGAGCAGCAACCTGCATGGTCTCAGTCATTGCATAGCCCCCCACCAGCCTACCCCCGGTTATTTCCTCAAATTCCTTCCTTAATTCTGTCTTCATCGGCAAGTCCACGCCTATCGAGATCTTGATACTTTTCAAAGATACTCTGCCGTGACGTATCCAGGGATGCTTCATCATATTGATAAAGAAGGTGGAAACACCGGGCATAAACGCTGGTTTGTATCTCTTAATGCTTTTCAGCACCTCGTCCATATTATGCGGGTCCGGCACCAGTACGCAGGATGAATGATTAACCATGGCCGTGCCCAGGGCGCCGATACATCCGAATACATGGTAAAGCGGCAACGGTAGCACGAACCTGGCATCCCATTCCTCCAGCGCCGGTTTTACCCATGCCTGTATCTGCATGGCCGACATGACCATGGACTGGTGAGTGACCACCGCACCCAGGGTTAAACCGGTCGTTCCACCGCTGAAAAGGATCACTGCCGGATCAGCAGGAGATATATCGACCTGTGGCCGCCTGCTATGTCTGAACTTTTTTAGCAGTTGCTGGAACCACAGGTCGCCTTGCTGCAGTTCAATGCGGTAGCTCCCACTCTTCTCTTTGAAAAGGCCGAATAACATACGCCTGGATGCAGGCAGGCAGTCCCTGATGCTGGTAGCGATAACGGTACGCACCTGCGCCCTGGGCTGAATATTTTTCACTGCATTGTAAGAAGGGGCAAGTGTAATAACGGTTGTGACACCTACCTCATTGAAGGTCAACTCCAGCTCATGTTCGGTATAATAGGGGTTGACGGGCACGGCTATGGCGCCAGCCTTCCAGACGGCGTGCAGGCCGAGTATCAGTTGCGGGCAATTGGGCAGCACCAGCGCGACACGATCGCCTTTATTTACACCGTGGGCAGCCAGGCCGGCCGCCAGGGCATCGCTGTCATGGACGAAATCATCATACAGCAGCTTCGATCCGAGGAAAAACAGGAAAGCGCGGTAGGGCCGTGCCCTGGCCGATTCATCGACGACATCCACCATCGTACGGGCAGGATAAGGCTGCAGTGTATGTGGGACACCTGCATCATAACTCTTGTGCCAGGGATATTCTTCCATTAACCTCTTCGTCACTGCCGCACAAACGCCACACCAGACCGCCATACGACTTTGTTGATTGATACGTCAAATTTTATCACACGAATTTACTTTTGCAAAAAACAGATATCAGGCTGATCTGCGCCTCAACTGCCCGCAGGCAGCATCGATACCAGCCCCGCGCTGCTCCCTCTGCGTTACCTGGATATGCGAAGCTTCCAGTATGGTAAAGAAATCAGCTACTCGCTTTGCCTCCGGCGCCTTGAAACCGCTCCCCTCCACCTGGTTATACGGTATCAGGTTCACATGACAATTCAGACCCTTGAGCAGGGCTGCTAAACGGATGGCATCGTCCTTGCTGTCATTGACATCTTTAAGAAGGCAGTACTCGAAAGTGACCCGGCGTCCGGTCGTTTTAATATAATCCCGCGCCGCCGCGATGATCTCAGACAGGCTGTAGCGGGACATGCCCGGCACCAGCTTCCTGCGCATCTCCTGATCGGCGGTGTGCAGTGAAACGGCCAGCGTCAGCTGGAGATGTTCCCCGGCCAGCCTGTATATGCCCGGCACATAGCCTATGGTGCTGATTGTGATATTGCGCATGCCGATGCCCATTTCCGTGTTCAGTATATGCACAGTTTTTAGAACGGCATCATAGTTCAACATAGGTTCACCCATCCCCATGAAGACCACGTGGCTGACCCTTCCACCTTCTTTCAGCATCTTCCGGCCGGACGCATATTCACCGACGGTCAATACCTGGTCGGTTATCTCTGCCGCGGTCAGGTTGCGCTTGAACCCTCCGGCACCGGTGGCACAGAAAAGGCAATTCACAGCGCAGCCGGCCTGTGTGGACACGCAACAGGAAAAACGGTCTGTGTAAGGCATACCCACCGTCTCGATCAGTTCACCGTCGTCCGCCCTCAGCAGCAGCTTGAAAGTCCTGTCTCTGGATTGCGCAGCTTTTACAATGGTCGACCTGCCCACCATGTAACGGGTTGCCAGGGCTGTCCTGAAGGCAGCCGGCAGGTTGCCCATTTCCTCAACATGATGGATTCCCTTGCGGTAAAGCCAGTCAGCAATCTGCTTTCCGCGGAAGGTTTTTTCACCCTGCTCAACAGCTACGGCGCCAAGCTCTGCTACGCTAAGTCCCAGTAATTTTTGCATTGTTATTAAAAACATCCCCATTATGGAGTATCCGGATGTTTACTGCAACAAATTTCGTAGCTATTTGACCGGTTTTCAAATTTTTGTTAGCATCAAATTGAGGGCAGAAAAAGGCCTTAAAAGCTCTCGGGAGGTGGAAATGGTCAAGAAACAGGCCATGTTCGTAGTATGGATATTTCCTTTGACCGGCTCTCACATGCACGAGGGGTCACAGTAGTGTCAGCGGCGCATGGGCTGAGAGCAGGCAAAACTTCCGAGCTTTCCGTAATGTAGCAAACAGGCTGCATCAGGTAAAGACAGCAAAGCCAATGGCTGACTGAAGGGGAAAGTAGGAAGGACAACGGATCGTAAGATCGGGGAGCTTCGCAGGGCGAAGCTCCCCTAATTTTATTCAGGGCTTGACTGCGCTCACCTTGACGCTGCGCACTGCCCTGTCCAGCTTT
>DKFA01000096.1:4936-9826 GCA_002452695.1 Dehalococcoidia bacterium UBA6808 | reverse complement strand
ATCTCTAAATCCGGCGCTGCTGATTGCCGCAAGGTACTGCTCCTTGAGCGTGGCCCCGGCCAGGCAGCCGATATAAGCCGCCACGGATTGTTGCACAGCCTCAGGGAGTTTCTCCAGCAGGACGATATCCGAGACCACCAGCCGTCCGCCCTGCTTCAACACCCGGTAGGCCTCCCGAAAAACCCTCTCCTTCTCGGGCGACAGGTTGATTACACAATTTGAAATTATTATGTCAACATGATTATCCGCCACGGGCAGGTTCTCAATCTCCCCCAGGCGAAATTCCACATTAGTGTAACCGCCTTTAACGGCGTTCTCCCTGGCCTTTTCCAGCATCTCCGGCGTCATATCGACGCCGATCACCCTGCCCTTCGGTCCCACCTTATTGGCCGCCAGAAAGCTGTCGAAACCGGCGCCGGAACCCAGGTCAAGCACGGTCTCACCCTCCCTGAGCGACGCCAGCGCCACCGGATTGCCGCAGCCCAGGCCAAGATTGGCGCCGTCAGGCACGGAATCCATCTCACCATCGCTATAACCGATGCCTTTGCTGGCAATCCTGGCATCGCTGCCTCCGCAACAGCCTGCTGTCTTCGGACCGCAACATGAGCTGTTGATCTTCGCTACCATCCCGTAGCCTTCCCTGACCTTTTTTCTGATCTCTTCGTTTTCCATGATTGCCTTCGTTATTATGCGACAGCCCTTTTGTCAAAGAACCTGCGTTTGAAATAAAGTGAAACATTGACCAGCCCGATCAGTACAGGCACTTCCACCAGCGGCCCAATTACCGTGGCAAAAGCCTGGCCTGAATTAATGCCGAAAATCGCTATGGCCACCGCAATGGCTAACTCGAAATCATTGGAAGACGCCGTGAAAGAGACAGCCGCCGCTTTTTCGTAGCCGGCCTTCATCTTGTAACTGATAAAGAAGGTTATAAACCACATGAAGAAGAAATAAATAATCATGGGAATTGCAATCCTGACCACATCCAGCGGAAGCTGTACGATATATTCGCCCTTGAGCGAGAACATCACAATAATGGTAAAGATCAGCGCCACAGGTGTAATCAGGCTTAGCTTCGGCATCAATTTGTTTTCAAACCACTCAATGCCTCTCGCGGCTATCGCGCCGTAATGCGTTGCCAGTCCCAGGATAAAAGGTATGCCCAGGTAGATAAAGACCGTTTTGGCCGCTTCCACGATGGATATTTCCGCCTTTACGCCTTCCACGATCCCCATCCTGCTCAGCAGCACCGTGATGAAAAAGAAAATATAAACAGAATAGAAAAGCACCTGAAAAATGGCATTGAATGCCACCAGCCCAACCGCGTATTCACGGTCGCCCTGCGCCAGCTCGTTCCATACTATGACCATGGCAATACAGCGCGCCAGCCCTACCATGATCACTCCCATCATATAATCGGGATAACCTCTCAGGAAAAGGATGGCCAGCAGGAACATCACGACCGGGCCGATAATCCAGTTCTGTGTCAGCGAGAAGACCAGGAATTTTACATCTTTGAATACCTTGCCCATCTCCTCATATTTGACCTTGGCCAACGGCGGGTACATCATCAAAATAAGCCCTATGGCAATCGGAATGGATGTCGTACCAACCTGGAAAGAGGTGATAATACTGGTTACACCGGGCATGAAGTAGCCCAGAGCCACGCCAAAAGCCATCGCCAGAAAAATCCACAGGGTTAGAAAACGGTCCAGTACAGACAGTTTGCTGGATATGTCTTGAGTTACGTTCATTAAAGTTTCTCCGTGATTTTTCCTCATGCAGAAGGGCTTTGTATCATAAGCACAATATAATAAATCCCGATCGCAATAAAAACCATGGCTATCACTATACGCACGGCCTTTTCTCCGCGCGAGATGGCATCGGCCCACTTCCCGATATTAGCCACACCAAAGGATAAGAGCAGACCGAATAGCAGCACTGGCACACCGGTACCGATGGCAAACAAGGCTGGCAGGGCCACTCCGGCAGGTGTCTTGAGCGCCAGCGGCACAAGCATGGCAAAGAATAGTACGGCGCTGTAAGGGCAAAAGGCCAGGGCAAAGAGCGCACCCAGCGGCAATCCTCCCAGCATGCCTAACTTTGCCGCCTTGCCACCCAATCCAGCCAGTGAATTGCCGCTGCTGCCAAATGAGATTCTGTCGGCAAAGATCATCAGCAGCCCGACAATTACCAGGAAAGGCCCGAGGACCTTTGGGCCATAATCCTGCAGGAAGAAAGATATACCCGGTATGCTTAGCCCAACGTAAATAATAAGGGCGCCCAGTACCGTATAGGTTATCATGCGCCCCAATGTATACAGGGCAGCCGTGGCAATCGAGTACCTGCGGTCACTGATATCACGCCCGATATAGGCCAGCGCCGCGATATTGGTCGCCATCGTGCAGGGCCCGGCTGTCGCCATCAAACCAAGCAAAAATGCCGCTACAGCCGGCAGATTGCCAGAAGTAATCGATGACAAATCCATTACATCACCGTTTTTAAATATTTATCGATCGTGGATTTCACCTTTTCTTCAAAGCTGGCCGGCTTGGTGCGGCACTCCCAGTCCCAGATCTCCTGGACATCCACGATATTATCGACACCGTTCATGACCGTATTGATAAAGAGCTGTGAACCGACTGCCTTGTATTTTTGCGCGATTGTCCTGTTGGCAGCCGCCTGCACATTCAAAACGCTGTATACCAGTTTGCCTTTGCCGACAGCATCATGGAAATACTTATCAATCACTGTATTAATGTGCTCCTCGAAACACAGGCAGGTGACACAGCGTTGGGCTGCATGAAAATAGACAACTTCGACCCTTGTCTCCGCAGGCTGAATGTTGTTGACAGACTGCGTGACGGCAGGCTTCTGCCCTTCCGTTTGCACAGGGGCCACAGTGGCGCCGCCGGTAGATGTGCCAGCCGTACCGGTAGAGAGATCGCCCGTTGCCAGCTCAGATTTCGAAACAGGAGCCACGGTGGCAGGCGCAGAACATGCCGCCCATAGCGCCATCATAGACGCCAGTAATATCACGATTATGTTAAGTATTCTTGTCATTCAAGTAAGGTGACCTCCATTTAATCCAGCGTCATTATTTTCTTTCTTCATCGGCCAGCGCGTTCATGATCAGACGTTCTACCTCGGCTTTGCTCGGCACCTTGCCGCTTAAAACGACCTTCCCGTTGATCACCAGCCCCGGCGTCATCAGGACAGGGTACTGCATGATCTGCTTCATATCCTTGACCTCTTCGACTGTGATATCGAGCTTGAGCGCAAGTACCACTTCCTTGACGGTTTTCTCCAGGCTCACACACTTGGCGCAGCCGGGACCTAAAACCTTGATATTCATGATTACCTCCTACAATATTGCTTCACCGTTTTTATATGGGTTCTATCCTTTGAAAAAACCATATATCAATCCTGCGGCAGTACAACTAATGATGATCAGCGCTATATACCATACCAGTCTCTTGTTCCCGATCAGTGGCCTGACAACCAGGATACTTGGTAACGAAATTACAGGGTCTGCCAGCAGGTAAGCCAGCAGCGGACCGTATCCAACACCAACATCAAGGAACAGGCGCGCCATCGGCACTTCCACCAGAGTGGGGAAGTAGGCTACCACGCCGAAGAGGACTGCTCCCAGTGTGGCCGTGACAGACGTGCTGCCAAAGTATTGCTTCACGAAATCGGCAGGTATAACCACCCTCAGCATGCCGGCAACAAAAATGCCGATCAACAGCCAGGGCACGATGGTGCGCACAAAGAACCATGTCTCTCGCATCCAACTAAAGAATTCGTCGCGGGACAACGCCTTCCAACTCACCCATACGAGAACCGACAGTAATACAGCCAGACCTACCAGTTTTACTTCCAGGGCTTTTATAACCGGAGAAGCTCCCCACAATAAAACAGCAAGCAGCACTATAAAAAAGGCCCATAACCATTTTGATGTGCTCTGCTTACCCATTTCAGTAAAAACTTGTCCCAGGGCATCATCAGTGCCTGTTTCTGACTTCTTGTCAGGAAACAGGGCAGCCATACTGATACCGATAACGACAGCAAAGATAATGGAAAAGACTATCCTCGCAATAGCCACCTCAGGCCCGATCAGGCTGGAAGTGTATAGAACTGCCAGAATATTGGTAGCCGGAGCTGTGTACAAAAAGACGATGGCCGGTCCCAGCCCAGCCCCACTCCTGCGTATCCCTGCAAACAGCGGCAATATGGTGCACGAGCAAACTGCCAGGCACAATCCCGCAACTATCGACATCGGGTAAGAAATATATTTGGGCGAATCCGGCCCTAGAAAACGAAGTATTTTGTCCTTTGGGAAAAGCGCATAAAGCGCGCCAGCCAGAAAAAAAGCGGGAATTACAAAGGGTAGGTGGGCGATTAAATAATCCTGGATGGTAACCCATCCCCCGTTAAGCAGTTCCAAAACAAAAGTCATCCGTCAATATTCTCCTGTTTAGTTCTTGCGTCTTATGCCGCAGTAATTGGAGTGCATTCAGGATGGATCCTTTGTACTGTCTTAAGTTTTTTCAGGTCTGCTCCGGCTTCCCTGCTGCCCTCCAGTCCCTTGAGCACGGCCCTGACCAGGTCACCGGCGTATCCATCCAGGTTCGCCCAATCAATTGAATAAAGGGCAAACAGCCCCTGCCGGCGCATCTTGAGCAGACCCGCAGCATAAAGGGCGCTAAGGTGATGAGAGGCCCTGGGCTGCGATATCTCCAACACCTGGATGATCTCACACACACAGCATTCCTTTTCCCTCAGCATATTCAGCATCCTCAGCCTCGTCTCATCGGAGAGCGCTTTTAAAATCCTGATCATATCACGCATAGCTTTATCCTCTATCAATATATAACTATATAAACATAT
>DKFA01000096.1:0-4889 GCA_002452695.1 Dehalococcoidia bacterium UBA6808 | reverse complement strand
CTTAAACCCGCTGCGATTTGCCAATCCAAGCCCCACTGATTATACTTTCCAAAGTTATATTTACTTTATTCGCAAGGGGACTTCATTATGACTGGCTACAAGCCCACTATCAAAGTTTTATTTATATCCCTATCAGTCGCCGTCATGCTGCTGGCGGGCGCCTGCAGCGCCGGGACCGTTTACGCACCCTCTGGCCTGCCCTCGCGCATCGCCTTTTCCTCCGACCGTGACCAGACCGTGCACATTTATACTGTTAATCCCGACGGCACGGACAACAGGTCAACCAGCAATGACCCGGAAATTCTCGACGGCCTGCCCACCTGGTCACCCACCGGCAAGGAGATTGCTTTTACCTCCAACCAGTCACAGGACTATGAAATATGGATCATGAACGAGGATGGTAGCAACCGCCTCAAGCTTACTGATATGAAGGGTTGGGACGGATTGCCCAGGTGGTCGCCGGACGGCTCGAAAATAGTCTTCGTTGGGGAACGGGGGGACGCTACAGGACATAAGAGTTTTGAGATCTTCATCATGGATTCCGACGGCAACAACGTAAAAAATCTTACCTGCATCGAACATTTGGGCACACATTCACATGAAGGCCATTCCCACAGGGTCGCCTGGGATAGCTGTCCGACCTTTTCCCCGGACGGTAAGAAACTGCTCTTCGCCTCCAACCGCGATGGCGACAGCTCCAGGCCGGTGCTCTATATTATGAACACAGACGGCAGCGATCAGAAAAAATTTGGAGGCCCTGCCGAGATAGACGGCACAGAACCTGACTGGTCGCCCGTTACCAACCAGATCGTTTTCTGTCGTGGCAGCGCCGCCAAAGGCGAGATCTGGGTTATGGACGGTGGATCACCCCTTCCTCTGATAACAGCCAGGAAAATCACAGACAACCCGGATAACAACCACAGCCCCGTCTGGTCCCCCGACGGCAAGCAGATCGCCTTCATCTCCGACAAATACGGCAACGACGACGTCTTCATCATGAACGCCGACGGCAGCAATGTGCGCCGCGTTACCTACGAAAAGTCCAACGAACGGCACCCCAGCTGGAGATAAATTCCAAATTCCAAAGACCAAAAGCCAAACAATTATTAAATACCAATTTATACTGGTCATTGCGAGTCCCGATCTGTCGGGACGAAGCAATCACATGGATTGACGGGATGACAGGCTCAGCCCATGGACTGCACTGAGGTTACCACGCCTTTGCGGAGCTTGCAATGACCGGTAATATTACTTTCTGCTTGGCATTTGTCATTTATCTATTGCTTGGAATTTGTTTAGCATTTCGCGCTTAGGTTTTGAGGCTTTGCCCCTCCACTGTCATTTTCCCGCTTGACTTTAGCACATTTGTTCTATTATAATCAGGCTGCACCTTAAAGAAAGGGGGCGCAGTGTGGTGACCAGATTCATCGACGAGCCGATAACGGTTCATGTCAGCAAAGAGTTTAAGCCGACCGCCTTCATCTGGCGCAAGCGTCTCTACCGCGTGATCGACATCCTCTACTGGTGGAGGGAACCGGCAGAATGGTGGAACGGTGAGGCGGTCAGCCTGCTCATCCGCGTCAACGCCGAATGCCGCAGCCAGGGCACCTATGAGCTGCGCAGGGGCAGCTCAGGCTGGTACCTGCACCGCATGCTCGACTGAACCGCAGGAGAAACCCGCCATGTCATTCGTACATCTGCACGTACATTCCTATTACAGCTTCCTCGACGGCGCCGTCTCCCCGGAGGAGCTGGTCGCAAAGGCGGCGCATTTCAACATGCCGGCGCTGGCGCTCACCGACCATAACCGGCTGACGGGCGCCATCCGTTTTTACGATTGCGCCAGAAAGGCCAGCATCAAGCCCATCATCGGGGCTGAGATCGAGACCACGGGCGGCCACCACCTGGTCCTGTTGTGCAAGGACTCCGCGGGCTACACCAGCCTGTGCCGTCTGCTGACCGCCATGCACTGCAGCAAACAGGGGCAGAGGCCAGCCGCCGGGCGCAGCCTGCTGGCCGACCACAGCCGGGGGCTGGTCGCCCTTTCGGGCTGTGCGCTGGGTGAAATACCTTCCCTGCTGCTCAGGGGAGAAAGGCGCAGTGCGGCGCTGGCAGCCGGGTTTTACCGCGAGATCTACGGCGACGATTTTTTCATCGAGCTGTCCCGCTATCCTTCCCGCACCGGCAGCCCGCTCTGCCACCTGCTGGCCGGACTGGCCCGTGAGCAGGGTATCCCCTGCGTTGCCACCAACAACGTCCATTACCTCAACATGGCCGACTACCGCATTCACGAGCTGCTGCAGGGCATCGGAAAGCTGACGCCCGTCCAGCAACTGCCGGGGCCGCGCACCGTGGAACAGTACTTCAAATCGCCTTCCGAGATGGAGCGCCTTTTCAAAGATTCTCCTGGCGCAACTGCTATGTCGCTGGAGGTCGCCGCACGCTGCAACCTCCATCTCGAGTTGGGCAAACCGCGTTTCCCCGCCTTCGATCTGCCGCCCGGTGAGACGGCGCCGGGGCTATTGCGCAAGCTGGCCGCCGAAGGCTGCGCACGCAGATACGGCAGGATCACAGCAGAATTAGAAGCGCGGCTGGAGATGGAGCTGGATACTATCGAACAACTCGGCTTTTGCAGCTATTTCCTGGTGGTGTGGGACATTGTGCGCTGGGCGCGGGCGCGAGGCATACGCTGTCAGGCGCGCGGCAGCGCCGTGGACAGCCTGGTGGTCTACGCCCTGGATATTAGCACGGTCGACCCCATCCACTACAACCTGCTCTTCGAACGCTTCATGCACCCGCTGCGCCGCGAGCCTCCCGACATCGACCTCGATATCGACCGCCGCCGCCGTAACGAGGTGCGCGATTACATCTACGCCAAATACGGTGAGGAAAATGTCTCCTGCGTGGCCACCATCAGCACCTATATGGCACGCGGCGCCATCCGCGATGCAGGCAAGGCGCTGCAAATACCCAAAGACACCATCGAGGAAGCCTGCAAAGGCATACATTACCTGCGCGCCTCGAAGCTGCTGGAAAAGGCGGAGACGCTGCCCGAACTCAGGGGAAGCTCCGTCTACAGGCGTCCCGAGCTAAAGGAGTTCTTCAGCCTGTGCGCCGCCATCGACAGCTTCCCCCGCCACCTATCCGTCCACCTGGGCGGCCTGGTCATCGGCGAGGGCCGGCTGTGCGACATCGTGCCGCTCGAACCTTCCAGCGGAGGCGACATCATCAGCCAGTACGACAAGGACGATATCGAAAGATTGGGGCTGGTCAAGATGGACCTGCTGGCCTTGCCCACGATCACCGTCATTGAGGACGCCGTGCGCAACATCAAACAGGGCCATAACATCGAGATCGACATAGATGCCATACCACGCGACGACCCGGCTCCTTTCGCCATGCTGCGCGAGGGCAAGACCATCGGCGTCTTCCAGCTCGAATCGCCAGCCCAGCGCGAGATGGCAGGCAGGCTGCTGCCGCAGGACTTCGATGATATCATCGTATCCATCTCGCTGGTCAGGCCGGGACCGCTCAAATCCAATATGGACAAGGTCTACCTCAGGCGCCGCCACGGACAGGAGGACGTCGGCTACCTGCACCCCCAATTGAAGGAGGCGCTGGAGGAGACGCTGGGCGTGGTCCTCTACCAGGAGCAGGTTCTGCGTGTAGCGCATGACCTGGCCGGGCTGAGCTATGCCGAGGCCGATGGCTTCCGCCGCGCCATGACCCACGACCGCACGGCTGAAGAGATGGAAAAGATGCGACTATCCTTCATCAACAGTTCGCTCAGGCAAGGAGTCAGTCGCAGCATAGCCGGGGAGGTCTTCGAGCAACTGGCAGCCTTCGCCGCCTACGGCTTCTGCAAGGCCCACGCCGCAGCCTATGCCATCCTCTCCTACCAGACGCTCTGGCTAAAATGCCATTACCCGGCCGAGTTCTTCGCCGCCGTGCTCTCCAATCAGCCGATGGGCTATTACCCGCCCAGGGTGCTGGTGGCCGATGCCCGCCGCTGCGGCATAGCCATGCTCCCGCCGGACGTCAACCATCCCTGCGACTGTTACCGGGTGGAGAAAGACGCCATCCGCGTCAGCCTGGCACAGGTCAAAGGCATCACCGCGGAAACACTGGCCTGCATCATCAATGAAAGGGCCAAGGGTCCGTTCACTTCGCTGAGCAACTTCGTCCTGCGCACACGGGGCAACCGCACTGTGATCGAAAACCTGATCAAGATCGGCGCGCTCGATTCACTCGGCAGCCGCAGCAACATGCTCGCTGAATTACCCGCCCTCGTCCAGTCCAAACACCGGGCAGACAGCGGCAACCCGCCATTGATCAGGGATATCCCTGCTGTAGGGACGTACCTTCAGGCGCGTCCGCAATCGGTCAGGGATATCCGCTCAGCAGACACCTACCTTCAAACACCCAATCAGCCGGGCGGGTTTGAAAACCCGCCCCTACAAGATCAATCTGTAGGGACAGGTCTTCAGACCTGTCCGCAAAAATCAGGCCACGATCTGCGTGAATCTTTGCTGGCCGAACGTGAGATACTCTCGCTCGACCTCTCGGCGCACCCGCTGGACTTCTGCAAATTGGGAGAAGGCTATACCCGCATCTGCGACCTGCCCTCACTGCCCACCGGTGGCGCCGTCAGGATCGCCGGCTCAGTCATCCGCTACCAGACCCCACCCACACGCACAGGCCAACGCGTGGTCTATATTATCATGGAGGACGGCAGTGGCGTAGCCGACGTGACCGTTTTCCACAACGTGCAGGAGAAGTGCGGCAAAGTGCTCTTCCGTTACGGCTGGCTGGACGTGACGGGCAAGATCCAGCGCCGCGGCCCCAAGTCGCTCTCCATCATCGCCGGCGAGGTTCGGCCGCTGCGGAGA
>DKFA01000009.1 GCA_002452695.1 Dehalococcoidia bacterium UBA6808 | reverse complement strand
AAGGACCGCAAGGTCAAGGGACTCAAGCAGCTTTTCACCGGCCAGGTGGCCGTTTTCTCACTGGATGAGGCATACGACAAACGGCGCAAGGTGAAGTCCGACTTCCTGGTCAGGATCGGGCGGGAGGAGATCGAGCCTGAAGATATCGAGCTGCTTAAGAACCTGCTCAACCTTACTGATGCCGCCGTGCAGGCGGTCTACGAGCTGTCCAAGCGGTTCGGCGAAAAAAAGTGGCTGGATGCCACGCTGGCCCTGTTCGACTCAGACGATGATAAGATCAGGGAAGACCTGAAAATACACGAGGGCACCTGGCGTAACCTGCGCCGCGGCCTGAGGATACTGGATCGGTTGCCCTTCCTGACGTCGCATGCCAAAGAAGACGCGGTTAAGAAGGTGCTGGAATATATCACCGGGGGCATGAGCGTGGTGCTGCAGTTCGGCGGCTATGACGACATCATCTCCTACGTGCTGGTGGCCAACCTGCTGACGCGCCGCATTTACACAGAGTACAGGGACCGGGTGGATGAGGCCATTGCCTCTGACCGCAAGAAGCCCGACCAGCTTGTGATCACGATTGAGGAGGCGCACCGCTTCCTCAACCCGGAGATAGCCGCGCAGACCATCTTCGGCAAGATCGCCCGCGAGATGAGGAAATACAACGTAACCATCCTGCTGATCGACCAGCGCCCCAGCGGCATCGACGATGAGGTCATGTCGCAGCTCGGAACCAAGATCACCTGCCTGCTGGACAACGAGAAGGATGTGGATGCCGTCCTGACCGGCGTCTCGGGCAAGTCTGAGCTGAAATCGGTGCTGTCTAAGCTGGAATCGAAGCAGCAGGCGCTCATCTTCGGCCATGCCCTGCCCATGCCCGTGGTGATCAGGGTCAGGGAATACGGCTCGGCGGAATCCTACAAGGAGCTGGGCCCGCTGGCTGGCCGCGGCGGGAATCCCGCTGAGGGCAGCAAAGGTCTGGATAACCTGGACGACCTCTGGGAGAGGTCCTGATTACTGTGGCAGTTGCGGTCCGCGTCCGATGGCCATCTTTCCTTTGTAATACAGGTCGTAGATACGGCCTATCCGCTTGCTCCATTCATGCGCTCCCACAGCCTTTCTCAGTGTCAGGCTATAGACCTTGATGTTGTGGGGGAGCTTGTCGGCCCGGTCAGAGCTGGGGGCCAGCTTGTCACAGGGGAATTCGGCGCATTCGCAGCAGAAATCCACCCCTTTATTCTGTGCGCAGACCCAGGTGGCGCACTGCTCAGCGATCACGGGACAATGGCCGTCGACGGCGCGGCAGCCCTCACAGGTGGAGAGGTTTACTTTCTCAATTGCCTGGCGCACTGCCTCATTATGCAGGGCTTGGTTCAATCTGCATAATCCGCAGTGTATGCCGCAGGGCGCCTCGAGAGATTTCTTATCTGTCATAGTGCTCCTCCATAATATCAGCGATCGAGTGTGACCTGGTTGAAGCGCGGCACGCCTAACGGGTCGATGGTATAGCCCTTTACATCAGGGCTGACCAGCACGTAGTTGCGCGAGAACCACATCGGCAGGATGGGCGCCTGGTCTATTATGATCTGCTCGGCCTGCCTGTACATGGCGATGCGCTTATCGTAGTCCTGTTCTACTGCGGCACTGTCCAGCAGAGCGTCAAGCTCTCTGTTTGAATAATTGCTGTAGTTATATTCGTTGCCTGTGCGGAATAAGATGTCGAGGAAGTCCTGGGGATCAGGGTAATCGGCGATCCAGCCCATGTTGAATATCTCATCCACCTCTTCGTTCAACTTATATTGAAATATATCGCGGTGGAGCAGCCGAACCGTCACATCCACGCCCAGGTCGCGTTTCCAGCCCTGCAGTATAGCGCCCAGGTAATCATCAATGACGATCTCACCCAGGCTGGAGAGCGTCATGGTGATGGGGGGAAGATTTTCGGCCGACCCATATTTCGACCTGCCCAGCAGCTCTTTGGCCTTTGCCACGTCGTATTCCAGACCCTTGATATCTTTGTGATAGCCGGGCATGCCCTCGGGGATGATGCCGGCGGCCGGTGTCACCATGCCTTTTTGCGTCAGCTTGATAATGCGTTCCTTGTCCACTGCATGGCAGAAAGCCTGCCTGACATAGAGGTCATCGAAGGGCGGCTTGCCGGTATTGAAGCCGAGATAGCTCAGGCTGAACTCGGGGAAAATATGGAGCTGGTCATAGAAAGGCCCGGTGGGATCGGAGACACGGTCGATATACAGTTTGTTGACCTGCAGCACATCTATTTTGCCGGTCTCATACAATGACATCATGATGTCGGCGCCACTGAGCAGGTGGAAGGCCACCCGCACGCTGGCCTTTTGACCGTAGAAGTCCTGGAAGGGTTCGAGGATGATCAGGTTGCCCTGGTCCCAGCGCTGGAGCTTGTAGGCCCCGGTACCGTTGGGCTTCTTCCACCAGCCCGGGCCTGTCTCTACGTTCTTCCTGTCCACGATAAAGGCGGTGGGATAGGCCAACTTGGAAAGGAAATAGGCCTTGGGGGCATCGATGGTGATCTTTACGGTGCTGTCGTCGA
>DKFA01000061.1 GCA_002452695.1 Dehalococcoidia bacterium UBA6808 | reverse complement strand
ATGCGCGGCTGCAGGAATTTGTGGTCATCGATTACACACAGGAGATGGTGATACTGGCGACAACCGGCAGTAAAGAGCAGGAGAAGGTGGTGGGCATTGGCCAGTATGGTATAGGTCAGGACGTGCACAGCGCAGAGGTGGCCTTTGCGGTCAGGGACAAGGAACAGAAACAGGGAATAGGGGCAGAGCTGCTTTCTTACCTGATTTACCTTGGCAAGAGAAATGGACTGCTGGCTTTTACAGCTGAGGTGCTTTATGAGAACCAGCCCATGCTGTCGATTTTCGATTAAGCAGGTTTTCAGATTGTCAGCAGTGGTGGTGGGGTGTATTATCTTATCTTACTATAATATACATATATATGGAGGTGATCAATATGGATTTAGCCTGGTGGAGGGACCTTGTGATTGTGATCTTCGGACTGGTGGGTACGATAGCGCTGGTTATCACCATGATCGTAGCTATCCTTTTGTACAAAAGGATATTGAAGGCATTGGATTCGGTCGACATGGTCGCAGCCAGGACCAGTGATCTGATCGATTATGCTGAGGAAGAGGTCATTCAACCTGTGGCGCAGGTCGGCGGTCTCATTCAGGGTGTAATCAAGGGAATAGGCTTTGTCTCAAAGCTATTTAATAAGAAGGAGGCTAAGAGCGATGAGTAGAGAAACAGGTACCGGTTTTTTCACAGGGTTAATGATCGGTGTAGCGATCGGGCTGGCCGTAGGTTTTCTTTATGCTCCTCAATCCGGCATCGAGACACGTCAGAGAGTTAAAGATAGGCTGTCGACCGCAAAAGAGAATTCCTCAAAAGTGGCCAGCCGTATAAGAGAGCGAGTGGAGCAAAGGATGGCACAGGAAGAAAAAGGGGCAGCAGAAAATGAATAGCGGGTGCGCGGCAATTTCTTGTCACCCACATTGAAAAACTGATAAGCAGGCCCGGGTGGGCAATACAAAGCAATTAACCGCCGGAGGTAAAAAGCAAAATGTCCACTGACAACAGTCTGTGGCACAAATACTGGCGTCCGTTTATCATACTGATAGTTGCTGCACTGGCCATCTGGCTGGTGGCTGCTTCCATGGCGGTGTTGATACCTTTCCTGGTAGGCATTTTGCTGGCTTACCTGCTGATTCCAGTCGTTTTATGGCTGGAAAAACTGATACCTCCCGGAGACAGGTGGCAAAAAGCCAGACGGGCGGCAGCGATAATCATCGTTTTCATCGTGGTTACAGCGCTTTTTGTTCTTTTTATAGTTTACATTGGATCTGCAATGGTATCTGCTTCGACTGTACTGGTTAACAGGGCGCCGGAATTCATTTCCAAAAGCGTGGACCAGGCCGGTCAATGGTTTACAACCTTTCGCATAAGCATGCCAGATACGATCAGGGATGCAATCCAGGGTGTGGTCAACAACTTGGCTACGGCGGGAGGCAAACACGTGCAGGACTTTGTTGCCGGCAGCATGGCCGTCATCCCTGCCAGTATGCCTACGATCGTGGGCTTCTTTACGCTGCCATTTTTCCTGTTTTTTGTGCTATTTGACTATGAAGCTTTTCAGAAATATTTCCATGATATGTTGCCGGAGAGAACTGCGCGGCATGCCGAGGCCATCCTGGATATCATAGGCAATGTAATGGGCCGTTATATCAGGGCCCAGATAATTTTGGGGCTGATAGTTGGAACGCTGGTCTTCCTGGGCTTGTGGATACTTCAGATCGAGTACGCGCTGGCTATGGGAGCGGTCACGGCCATAACCCAGTTTATCCCCATAATCGGCCCGATCATCTCAGGCCTGGTGATTCTGGTAC
This sequence comes from Dehalococcoidia bacterium UBA6808, assembly GCA_002452695.1. GTDB lineage: Bacteria > Chloroflexota > Dehalococcoidia > GIF9 > UBA5629 > UBA6808. The sequence continues at coordinate 13,569 of DKFA01000061.1, read as the reverse complement.
TGACGCTGGCCATACAGCCTGATAAAGTCATCTGGGCGCTGCTGGTCTTCTCAATTGCTGAGGGATTACTCAACGCAGTCTTTCTTAACTTGGTACAGGGCAAATATATGCAGATACATCCAGCCATTGTAATGGTGATGCTGGTGATCGGCGGCTACATTGCCGGTTTTTGGGGCATGATACTGAGTTTGCCTATCTTTGCCACGATATGGGAGATCTTTAAATATTTCAGAGCCGAGAGGCAGGCATCGCAGTTGCAGACCTGACAAAAGTTGACAGTGAGATTAGCTTACTGTATTATTTCGGGTTGGTTATACAAATCGTAGTCTGGAATGGTTTTGCTTGCTATTTGGTCTTTTAACTCAAAGGATGGTGTCACTGATAGGTGTATAATTTGAGGTTTATGCCGTTCAATATAGAAAAATCTATTTAAGGAGGATTATCAAATACAACATGGCAGACAAACCCGAAGAGAAAAAATCAACTATCACCTCTATGTCGGTGGAAAACAGGAAGTTCCCTCCTTCCAAAGAATTCACCAAGCAGGCCTACATCAAGAGTGTGGCCGAGTACAAAAAACTCTACAAACGTTCCATTGAAGACCCAGAAGGTTTCTGGGCCGATCAGGCCAGCCAGATCGACTGGTTCAAGAAATGGGACAAGGTGCTGATCGACGACTTCAAGAATGCTCATCACGAATGGTTCGTGGGTGGTAAACTGAATGTTTCCTACAACTGTCTTGATCGCCACCTCAAGACCTGGCGCAAGAACAAGGCCGCCATCATTTTCGAAGGCGACATCGAAGATTCCAAAACATATACCTATGAACAACTCTGGTGGGAAGTCAATAAATTCGCCAACGTCCTGAAGAAACATGGCGTCAAGAAGGGCGACCGCGTAGCTATTTATCTTCCCATGATTTCAGAGCTGGTCATCGCCATGTTAGCCTGCACCAGGATCGGTGCCATCCACTGCATCGTATTCGGCGGCTTTAGCGCCGATGCGCTGCGCGACAGGATCGTTGACAGCAAGGCCTCCTTGCTGATTTGCACTGACGGCTATTATCGCGGCGGCAAGGTCGTCGCCAGCAAAGCCAATGCCGACCAGGCTTTACAGGGCTGCCCGGACTGCAAGACGGTCATCGTGGTCAATAGGGCCAACAACGACGCACCCATGGTAGCCGGACGCGACCTGCTCTGGAAGACCGAAATGAATGCCGACGATGTCAAGAAACCCTGCGAACCGGAACAGATGGACGCTGAAGATCCCCTGTTCATCCTTTACACCAGCGGCAGCACCGGCAAGCCGAAGGGCGTGATGCATACCACCGCCGGCTATTTGCTCTATGTCATGACCACCTTTAAATATATCTTTGATTATAAAGATGAGGATACTTACTGGTGCACGGCTGACATCGGCTGGGTGACAGGCCATAGCTACATCACCTATGGTCCGCTGGCCTGCGGCGCCACCAGCATCGTTTTCGAAGGCGTGCCTAACTATCCCAAGCCTGACAGGTTCTGGGACATCGTAGAAAAATACAAGGTCAACATTCTTTACACCGCCCCCACCGCCATCCGCGCCATCATGAAGGACGGCGATGACTGGGTGAAGAAGCATGACCTTAGCTCTCTCAGGCTGCTGGGTTCCGTCGGCGAGCCGATCAACCCCGAAGCCTGGATGTGGTATTACACCGTGGTCGGCGGCAGCAGGTGTCCGATCGTTGATACCTGGTGGCAGACCGAGACGGGCGGCATCCTGATCACCCCACTGCCCGGCGCATGGCCTCTGAAACCGGGCTCTGCAACCTTCCCGTTCTTCGGCATTGCTGCCAAGGTCATAAGGGAGGATCGCAGCCAGGCAGGCGTCAACGAGGGCGGCTCACTGATCATCGAGAAACCTTGGCCCGGCCTTATGCGCGGCGTCTACGGCGATCCCGAGAGGTTCAAGAATACCTACTTCATACAGAACCCGGGTGTTTACACCACCGGCGACGGCGCCAGGGTCGACGAGGATGGCTATTTCTGGCTGATGGGCCGCATCGATGATGTCATCAACGTTTCGGGTCATAGAATTGGCACTGCCGAGGTTGAGAGCGCACTGGTTTCCCATCCGGCGGTGGCAGAGGCAGCCGTAGTCGGCATGCCTCACGAGATCAAGGGTCAGGGCATCTATGCCTACGTGACCCTCAAGACCGGCCAGGAAAAATCCGACGATCTCAAAAAAGCCCTGGTTGCCCATGTCCGCAAGGAGATCGGTCCCATTGCTACACCTGACAAGCTGCAGTGGGCTGACGGTCTGCCCAAGACCCGCTCGGGCAAGATCATGCGCAGGATTCTGCTCAAAATCGCAGCCAACGATGTGTCCAACCTGGGCGATACCTCTACACTGGCAGATCCTTCAGTAGTCAACGACCTGGTAAAGAACCGGGTCCAGTAAGAAATAAAAAATCGGCGCTGCAGATGCAGCGCCGATTTTTATCCCCTTTTTACTATATAATATTTATCCGGAGGAGATTCGAGATAATGGCTGAAAACACTAAATTATTTGGTATGAAGGCAGAGAGCGGACGTTGGATCTTCATCCTGTTGGGATTCATCATCAATATCTGCCTGGGCAGCGTCTATGCTTACAGCGTATTTAAAGTCCCGATTCAGAATTTCTTCGCTAATACGTATAAGGTTAACGTGGGATCTTTTGAGGGTAATCTTCCGTTCATGGCTTTTCTGTTTTTCTTTGCCATTCTCATGTTTTTTGGTGGTCAGGTGCTGGAGAAACTGGGACCTAAAAAAGTTGGGATCGTTGGCGGTATTTTGGTGGGCCTGGGATGGATACTTGCAGGTATCATACCCAATGTGTGGTCCAGTATCTGGGCTCTAGTCCTGACTTACGGCATGATCGGCGGCGCTGGCGTCGGGCTGGCATATGGTGGCCCGATTGCAGTGGCGGCGAAATGGTTCCCCGATAAAAAAGGTCTGGCAGTTGGTTTGACGCTGGCTGGTTTCGGTGGATCTCCGTTTATCAGCGCTTATGTCGCCAGTGCGCTGATCAAAGCTGTCAATCCTTTAAACACCTTTATCTATATGGGTATTGCATTTTTAATCATCATAATTCTGTTGTCACTGCTGCTTAAATTTCCTGTGACAGGATGGAAACCTCAGGGATGGACGCCTCCCGCAGCGGCTGCTGCATCTGCCGTCGAGATGACCACGGCTGAAATGGTCAAAACACCGGCATTCTGGGGGCTTTTCCTGGCTTATACTATTGGTTGTACTGCTGGTCTGATGGCCATTGGCGTATCAAGCCCGGTGGGGACTGAGGTCATCATGCTGGAAGCTGAGATTGCGGCGGTGCTGGTGGGTGTGTTCGCCATTTTCAACGGCCTGGGAAGGCCTCTTTTCGGCTGGCTAACCGATCGCATCACTCCGCGTTGGGCAGCCGTTATCTCACTGGCTATCATATTTGTTGCTGCGGTATTAATGCTCCAGGCAGGCGCTGGGACAACCGCCTTATACACGGTCTGTTTCTGCGCATTGTGGCTATGTCTGGGAGGATGGCTGGCCATAGGGCCAACGACAACCACAACCTTTTTTGGGCCCAAACATTATACACGCAACTACGGCGTGGTTTTCTTTGCTTACGGCATCGGCGCTATCGTGGGTGGCCTTATCTCAGGCCTGGCCAAGGATATATTCGGTGATTACAGAAATGCGTTTATCATTACCGCAGTATTGTCAGCGATAGCCATATTATTGGCTATCTTCCTGCTTAAAGCACCGAAGAAAGCCTGACCAGTTTAATTATTCAGTAAGATGGGCAGGGACCGGCTGATCAGCCGGTCCCTTTTGTTTCGAGGAAATAGTTTACTCGTTTTGCTATACTTAAGCATTTCAATTCATTTGAAGAGGTAGACAGTAAAAATGACAGAGGAAAATAAACTTTTTGGCATGCCCGCCGAGAAGGGCAGGTGGGTATTTGTTATTATTGGTTTTATTATTAACCTGTGCCTGGGAAGCGTGTATGCCTTCAGTGTTTTCAAGGTACCCTGTCAGGATTTCTTCAAAGTCGGAGCTTTCGAAGGCGGACTGCCGTTTATGTTCTTTCTTGCATTTTTTGCTGGTATTTTCCCTTTCAGCGGCAGATGGTTGGAGAAGATCGGCCCCCGCAATTTGGGTATCATCGGAGGCACCATCCTCGGACTCGGTTGGATACTGTCAGGAATTTTGCCTGGAATTTGGCCTAACATCTGGGTGTTGATCATTACCTATGGCGTCATAGCCGGTTCCGGAGTAGGGCTTTCTTACAGTGGACCGATTGCCGTAGCGACCAGGTGGTTTCCCGACAGGAAAGGACTGGCTGTCGGCCTGACCGTGGCAGGCTTCGGCGGCTCTCCTTTTGTCAGTGCCTACATTGCAAATAACCTGATCACTTCAGTTCAGTTGCTCAACACGTTTTTATACCTGGGCATCGCATTTCTGGTGATCTGTATACTGCTGTCCCTGCCGCTGCGCTTCCCGGCTGCCGGCTGGAAACCGGCAGGATGGGTCCCGAAAACCGTCGGGATTTCAGCGGGAGAGGACTACGAAAGCTCTGCCATGGTTAAAACGGCCAGCTTCTGGGGACTGTTTATCTGCTTCATCATCGGCTCGCTGGCCGGCCTGATGGCTATCGGCATTGCCAGCCCGGTAGCGATGGGCATCATCAAGCTCGATGCAGCCACCGCTGCTACGCTGGTGATGTTTTTTGCGCTTTTCAATGGTGGCGGGCGGCCGTTGTTCGGTTGGATCACCGACCGGGTACAGCCGCGCAGTGCTGCTATATTATCATTCATCATGATCCTAGCAGCTTCGATCGGCATGCTCTTTGCCGGGCCAGGCAGCGTGGCCTTGTATGTAATCTGTTTTGCCGCCTTCTGGCTATGTCTGGGAGGATGGCTGGCCATAGCTCCGACCTCGACCACAACGTTCTTCGGGGCCAAGTACAGCGCCAGAAACTACGGCATCATGCTGCTGGCCTACGGGGCGGGAGCGATACTGGCCAACTTCATCTCCGGCTATGCCAGCGATCTGTTCGGGTCGTACTTGAGGGCTTTCATTCCAGTGGGTTTGCTGGCCTTTATCGGAATTTTCATTGCATTTTTCATGATGAAAACGCCGCATAAAAAGCAGGCGTAAGCGTAATCCAGGCATTTTTCAACGGTCGGCCCCGATGTCATCGGGGCCGACCCCTATTTATCCTGCGCCCCTCTGTGATGCTACAATTAGTGGCGTTTCACTCAAAGAGGACATGTCTATGACTTCATCCAATATCATCGTCAGCGGCGCGCGTGAGCACAATCTCAAGAACGTTGACGTTTCAATCCCCCGCGATAAGCTGGTGGTGATCACAGGCGTCTCAGGCTCAGGCAAAAGCTCTTTGGCCTTCGATACCATCTATGCCGAGGGACAGCGGCGTTATATCGAGTCGCTCTCGGCTTATGCCCGCCAGTTCCTGGGACGCATGGACAAGCCGGACGTGGACTACATTGAGGGCCTCAGCCCGGCCATCTCCATCGACCAGAAAGGACCCTCGCATAATCCCCGCTCTATTGTTGGGACGGTGACAGAGGTATACGATTACCTTAGGCTGCTCTTCGCCCGGGTAGGGCACCCCTTTTGCCCACAGTGCGGGCGCGAAATCGAGCGACAGACGGTACAGCAGATCGTGGATGCCGTGCTCAGGATCGAGCCAGACAGGCGCATCATGATTCTGTCGCCCCTGATCAAGGATAGGAAGGGCGAGCACCAGCAGATCTTCGACGACTTGCGCAAGGCCGGCTTCGTGCGCGTGCGAGTGGACGGCTACGTTCGTGACCTGTCAGAGGAGTTCAATCTCGACAAGAACAGGAAGCATACGATCGAGGCGGTGGTAGACCGCATAGTGACAGGTGGCGACAGCAACCGGGCGCGCATCGCCGACTCGGTGGAGACTGCGCTCAAGATGGGCAGCGGCGTGATTTTGGTTTCTATTGCAGACGGAGAGGATATGCTCTTTTCCGAGCATTTTGCCTGCGTCAACTGCGGCATCAGCCTGGGCGAGATCGCCCCGCGCAGTTTCAGCTTCAACAGCCCGCATGGCGCCTGTCCGGAATGCACCGGGCTAGGCTTCAAGCTGGAGATCGATCCCGACCTGGTGATACCGGATAAAAATCTCAGCATCGCCGAAGGCGGAATCAAACCCTGGGCGACCTATTCCTGGTATATCTCGCAGCTCGAAGAGATCGCCCGGCGCTATGGTTTCTCCCTGGATGTGCCCGTTAAGGAGATGTCCAAAGAGGCGCTCAACCTTGTTTTATATGGAGAAAATCCGGACCGGCACAAGTACCGCTATCGCTTCGGTAAGGTGCACGAGTATGCTGTAGGCTTCGAGGGCGTTATCCCCAATCTGGCGAGGCTTTATCGCGAGACGGAATCGGAGAACCGACGCATGGAGATTGAACGCTACATGTCGGCCTCACCCTGCGCCGTCTGCAACGGCAAGCGACTGAAGCCGGAGGCGCTTTCTGTCAAGATCGCCGGACAGAACATTATGGACGTGACCGCCCTGACGGCGGTGGCGGCTGGAGATTGGGTCAAAGGTATCATGGGCATGCGCGAAGGAAAACCTATTCTCACACCCAACGAAAAGACCATTGCTCTGCAGATAGTCAAGGAGATCGATTCCCGGCTGGGCTTCCTGAGGGACATCGGCCTTGGATACCTGACACTGGACCGTCCTTCGTCAACGCTGAGCGGTGGTGAGATGCAGCGTATACGGCTGGCCAGCATGATCGGTAGCGGCCTGATGGGTGTTTTATATGTCTGTGACGAGCCGACCATCGGATTACACCCCGCCGATATCCACCGGCTGATCACCGCGATGAAGAAACTGCGGGACCTGGGCAATACGGTGATCAGCGTTGAGCACGACGAGGCCATGATGCGGGCAGCCGATTTTATTGTGGATATGGGGCCGGGTGCGGGTGAGCACGGCGGCGAGATCGTAGCTACGGGCACGATTGAAGATATTGTGAAATCGCGTAAATCGGTCACAGGCCAGTATTTGAGCGGGGCCAGGCAGATACCTATGCCTGCCAAACGCAGGAAAGGCTCGGGCAAATACCTGACCATCAAGGGCGCCAGTGAGAACAACTTGAAGCACATTGATGTTGATATTCCACTGGGCAAACTGGTTTGCATCAGCGGCGTATCGGGCAGCGGCAAGAGCACGCTGATGAACGATGTGTTGTACAAGAAACTGGCACAGGTGTTTTACCGATCCAGGGAGAAGCCGGGCAGATGCGAGGTTATAACAGGGCTGGAGAATATCGATAAGGTCATCAATATCGACCAATCGCCGATCGGGCGCACCCCGCGCAGCAATCCGGCTACCTATACAGGGGCCTTCACACCCATCCGCGAGCTGTTCGCCTCCGTTCCCGAGGCCAAAGTGAGGGGCTATACGCCGGGACGATTTTCTTTCAACGTGAGAGGCGGGCGCTGCGAGTCCTGCCAGGGCGAGGGCTACATCGATATAGAGATGCAGTTCCTTCCGGATGTTACCGTGCCCTGCGAGGTCTGCAAGGGCAAGCGCTACAACCGCGAGGCGCTGGAGATTATGTTCAAGGGCAGGAACATCGCTGAGGTGCTGGATATGACGATTGAGGAGGCCACGGTCTTCTTCGACCACTTTCCACGGGTCAAGAGCAGGCTGGGCACGCTGCAGGACGTGGGTCTGGGATACATAAGGCTGGGGCAGCCTGCGCCTACGCTGTCAGGCGGCGAGGCGCAGAGGGTCAAGCTGGCCACCGAGCTGTCGCGCCGTTCCACCGGCAAGACGTTATATATACTGGACGAACCCACCACAGGGCTTTCCTTCGCCGACATCGACTGCCTGCTCAAGGTGTTGCAGCGGCTGGTGGACAGCGGCAACACCGTAGTCATCATCGAGCACCACCTGGATGTGATCAAGAACGCCGACCATATCATCGACCTGGGCCCCGGCGCTGGTGACGAAGGCGGCTACGTGATAGCCGAAGGCACGCCCGAGGAAGTGGCCAGGATCGAAGGCTCGGCCACAGGTAAATACCTGCGCGAGGTGCTGGCGGAACAGGAACCGGTAAAAGCGGGAAAAGTGCGGGAATATACTGAAAGATACTGAGCAGGCTGTCCGATATGGCTTAGCCTATTTCAGGGGTTCACTCCAGGTCATATTGGCCCGTACGGTAATGAGAAAAGCAGCGCCCGAAGAGGGCAGCTTCCGAATCGGCATTAAACCTGAGAGCGCGGTCAAAATCCGTTATCGCTGTGAATTCCCCTGTGGCCCCACCGCGCCTGGTAAAGGCAGCGCCTGATTGCGGGCCCAACTAAATAGCTTTGCTGTAAAAAGTGATAGCATTGTCGTATTGCTTTCGGGCAAAGGTGGAGTCTCCGCTAGCAATATAGAGAGCGGACGGCGACTGGCAACCTGCTACTACCACCAGAATGAAAGGCAGTAAGTATTCCAGCAGGCGAAAATGGTTTTTGATCATTATAACAGGCTATTTCAGGTCTTCTATTTCCAAACGTGCTTTTTCGGTGAGAGTTGCATCGTTGGATGAACTTATGCAGGACTGAAAATCCGAGCGGGCCTTTTCTATCTGGTTGAGTGCCCTGTAAATTGCCCCCTTTAACAATAGGTTTCTGCGTAAGCGCTGTTCAATTGGAGCGCCCTGTCCAGATCAGGCAGGGCTTTAGTATATTCATGCACGGCGAGGAAGCACTGTGCACGATGGCAGTAGATCTCATATGCGGCATCGATATTGGGGTTGATCTCCAGCGCTTTGCTCAGATCCTGAATGGCTCTCTGGATTTCACTGGTCTTGTAAAAATACCAGCCGCGGCTGTCCCACCAGTTAGCAGAACGTTCTGAGTTGGGATCGAGCTCGATAGCCCTGTTGATATCTGACAAAGCTTTTGCGTAGTTGCCCTTTTCAAGATGCCACCAGCCGCGATTGTTAAATATGCTGGCGTCGTTAGGTTTGATCTCAATGGCCCTGTCAGCCCGGGCTATGGCATTATCCAGGTCTTTAATAGCGCTGTAACAGGTGGCGCGCTTTAAATAAAGGTTAAAAATATCGGCAAACTGCAATGTTTCCGCCATGTTATAGTCCTGAATGGCCTAATTTTTTATGAGTAAATGACAGTTGCCCCGCATATAATAGCTGTCGGCATCTTTACAGTTAATTCCAATAGCCTGATCGAGGTCGGCGATCGCTTTAACGTAATCCTTTGGCCCCAACATATAGCAATAAGCTCTGGAATTGTAGCTCAACCAGGAAGCCGAGATATCGATGGACTTGCTGAAATCAGCAATGGCTCTACTGTAGTCCTCCATAAATCTGTATGTCCAGCCGCGATGGTAGTAGGCATTGTGTGACCCGGGGTCGATCTCGATTGCCTTGCTCAAATCGGTCATACTGCTGGAGGGCCATATAGGCCCGTCCGCGGCCTGTGAAGGCTTGGGCATTGCTCGGTTCCAGAGATATTACTTTGTTGTAGACGGCAATGGCCTCTTCATATTTTTTCATGCTGTTGTAGCAGTTGGCGCTGCGCAGGTAATCGTCAGCCGACCTGCTATCCAGTTCGATGCCTCTGTTCAAATCCTGTATGGCAAGATCGAAATGTGCTTCGTTGGCATACGACCTACCACGCATTATATAGGCCTGGGCCAGGCTGGGTTCCGCTTCGATGGTTTTGGTATACTCAATCGCAGCTACATCATATTGTTTTGCATCGAACGCAGACTGACCGTTGGACATGAAAGTGGCGGCCGGCGAGTGACAGCGGGTTAGAGTAATCGCCTGTAAAAGACAGGCTAAGATAGCCGGGAAAAATCGTTTTAAAGACATCCTTTTACCCTCCGCAGCGTTGTTTACTCGGCTATATTATAACTGTCCCATAGAGAACGTGTTTGCTTCAAGATTTCTACAACAGGATCGAGAGCCAGTTCTCTGACCAGTACCCTAATTCCTTCATGCTGAGCTATGTATTCTGCCAGCGGAGGGCTTAACCTGTAGTAGGTGTCGATGAGCAGCCTGCCCGGGCCGCTCTGCATAAGCACCCGGTCCCGGAATAACCGCAGGGTGTCAAGCTCGGCGGCCGTTTCACTGCCGTAGGCAGCCGTGGCGATGAAGCAACTGAAGGGGCCGATCTTCCAATTGCCGGAGCCGTTGTCAGGTTTGCCGCTTTCAGGTATTTTAATACGGCGTGACAGGGTATCTCTTCCTCCTTTGCCATCATCCACAGTGAGTTGAAGTACGTGGCCGCCTGATGGGGGGTTCTTCCAGGTCCAGCTCGTCTGTCCAGTATGCTGCCCCATATTCTCACCATTGAGCGCCCATAAGTGAGACAGTTTATCGTTGTCAATATCTGTTGACTGGCTGGTGACTTTTATGCTGTCACCACGTTGTGGTTGCGGAGGGTCTATAATGAATAATGCAGTAGGCGGATTATTAACGGAAGGAGTTGGTGTTGGGCCCGGCGTCGGCCCAGGGGGTGTAGGACCGGGTGTCGGTCCGCCATCCTGTGTGATATTTATCTGGAACTGGTATGTATTGATGCCGCCCTTGTTGTCATTGGCCATCAGGCCGATGGTATGGATGCCGGCGGGAGGATTGGCCCAGAGCATATAGGGCGAGCTGTCATATTCCCTCACCTGAATACCGTCGCGCGACCATGATAGTGTCAGCACGTCACCGTCAGGATCGGTGGACTGGCTGCTGGCTATGATGGTATCAACCGTCCGCGGAGATTGCGGTGTGATCACAAAATAGGCAGTGGGGGACTGGTTGGTAGAAGGCATCGGTTGTGGTTGTGGGGCGCTTGTAACAATGAATTGCGACTGGTATGAGTTGGCTCCCCCTTTGCCGTCGCTCACAGTGAGAGTGATCGTGTGCGTGCCTGCTGCCGGGTTCAGCCATAGGCAGTAGGGCTGATTGGCATATTCAGCGGCAGTAGCGCCATCGCGTGTCCAGGCATATTGCAATGCATCACCGTTGGGGTCGCTGCACTGGCTGCTGGCTGCAATGGTATCACCCGTTTTGGGTGATTGCGGAGTGAGGAAAAATAGAGCTTTGGGCGGCAGGTTGCCCGCCGGGCTTATATCCGGATTGGGAGGAAGTGGCGTTGCGCCTGCTATGCTGCCGTTCCAGTCACCATCCCACTTGCAGTCGGAATATTTCCATTTGCCTCTAAAGGATAAACCGTCCTTGGACATGACGAATTCATAGTAGCCCGCGTCTTTGGGTGCAGTATAAGAAGGTGATTTGGCCCAGTCCCCCGTCAGTACATGGTCTGAGACTGTTCCGGTCATTTTACCGTTATTGTAGGTATAGGTGCCGCTAGCGCTGGTATCCCTGAGCGCGATCTGCATCTTGCCCCAGTCTGTATCCCAGTCGCCGCTCCAGTCAAGATTGCCCGGTTGTGGTGTCGGAGTTGGAGAGGGGGATGGGGAAGGTTGGGATATCCTCTTCCCTGGGTTATGGAAGTTATACCAGGATGAACTGCTCGAAAGGCTGTGGGTGTAGCGGCCCGTGAACGAGTTGCAGTCAGGATTGATGGTAATATCGAGCTTACCTGTCCTGTCCTGCTCGGTCCATGTGCCGGACAGCCTGTTGCCATTGACCGTCCCCTGTATGGTTGCTGTATAGCTCCAACCGCCGGGCACGTAGGCGCCGCTGACATTATTTCCTGTCTGGATTAGTTTCAATGAATTGGACCAATCGAAATCCCAGGTACCGGTCAGATCACAAGCAGTGCCCGTTAAAAACTTGGGTGTGCCGTGTTCGAAAGAGCCCTGCCAGTCATTTTCATACCATGCGCCGGATGAGCCATAACGCCAGCGGCCCGACATGGTTTTGTGATCGGCCGAAATGGTCAGTTCGACCTGTCCGGCATCTTTGGGAGGGCTGTAGGAAGGAGATTCAGACCACCAGCCGCTGAAAGTATTGCCTGAGACAGTGCCTGTGATCTTCCCGTTATCGTGAGTATAGGTACCGGTGACGGTGTTGCCGCTCTGCCCCAGGATCATGGTACCCCATTGCGTCCTCCATGTGCCTGCTATCCAGGGCCCCTGCGTGGAAGGTTGAATGTTTGTATCGGGGGCAGGTTGAATATTGTTATCGGGAACCGTCTGTGCGCTTCGTTTGCCGATGATGTCCCCATCCCAGTCGCAAGTTCCGTAGCGCCATTTTCCTGTGAACGATCGGCAATCGGAAGCGAGCGTGAAAATGAAGTCACCAGTGTTCTTATAGGTACCTGACTCAGTCCATGTGCCGGTTGCCGTATTGCCGTTTACGGTGCCGTTTATCTGGCCGTTATCCCAGGTATAGCTACCAGTTAGGATATTGCCGTTCTGCACAAGGTTCATTTCGCCGAAGGAAGTTTTCCATTTTCCTGTGAAAAGGCAGGTGGTGGATGGGGTGATCACTACTGCCGATGGAGTTATAGCAGGTTGACCGGGTTGAGATGGTGTTGTCCCACCCTGGTCCGGCTGGTCCTTGGTCCCGATCTTCTTACCGGTTACGGTGAAACGTTCATCCCAGAGCCAGTGGTACTGGCCCTTGAACAGCCCTTTTAAGCTGGTGCCCGAAGGATCAATGATCACGGTGAACTGCCCTGAAGTGTGCGGGTGTTCTGTGGAAACATTAGGGAAGGCACAAGACCATGTGCCTGTAAGATTGTCTCCGGCGAGGGTACCGTTAATCTGCCAGTTATAGAAATCGGAAATGCCTGTAACGGTATTGCCGGTTTTGGTCAGCTCCATGTAGAAATTGTAGGTATGCATGACGCCGTATTCCATAATGGTCCAGGATGTAGACCATTTGCCGGTGATACTGGCTTCAGGACGCAGGCCCTGGGCAACGGTTGAAAAGGGCAACGCCAGAGTAACCGTTAAAATGGCTGACAGAAGTGTAATTCCAAGGCAATGAAAAAACCTCTTCATCTTGTCCTCCTTCCCGGAAATTGCTGAAAATGTTCGCCAGCAGTAACCGGATACAGGCTGAAAATATCAGTCAGAGCGGAAATATGTAATCCAGGTAATGCCTGTTTTCACCTATTAGGATAACAGAAAACGTAGATTAATCATATACCCTTAAGACCATGCCTGAGTCTTTTTCAGACACCGTGTTGCGTCAAAATAAAGTGTTACCCAAACGGTTATCATTGCGTCATAAATCAGGTTACCTATTTCGGTAACAATAATTATGACGCAATGCGAAGCTTGAAAAAAAGGGCGTTTTAACGTAATATTTTGAGTTGTTTCTGAATTTCGCGACTAACCGCTCATTAATAAATTAAAATGCAGGAGGTCATCCACTATGTTTGAAATGTCGAAGTTTTCACTCAAAGGCAAAACGGCGATTGTGACTGGTGGCGGCCGCGGCATAGGCCAGGCTATCGCCATTGGTTTTGCCAAAGCCGGCGCCAAGGTTGTTGTAACCAGCCGTAAAATTGAAGACCTGCAGGCAACCGCCGATCTAATAAAATCGTTTGGAGGCGAGGCCTATCC
>DKFA01000083.1 GCA_002452695.1 Dehalococcoidia bacterium UBA6808 | reverse complement strand
TCCCTGCCGTACTTGGGGGCTTTGTTAACGGCCTTGGCCTGCAGCGCCTCGTGGCCCTGCCAGTTGTCCTTGAGGGCCCGGATCAGTTCGGCCATCGTGCATTCCTTCTTATCGAAGACCAGATACTTGACGACCAGCAGTGAATCCACGGTGGTGGCGTAGGTCATTGCTTCTGCAGTGACAAAGTTAAGCTCCGCGCCTCCCTGGTTAATGTCCATAGCCTTTTCGGCGCAGCCTTTGACCAGGCAGGAGAGATAGGGGTTGCGGAAGAATTCTGCCCTGATGCGGTCGGTCCAATCGTAGAGGGCAGCAGCCCTTTTGATGATGTCTTTCGTCTGTATGACGTAGGCGTTCCAGAACTGCTCCCAGGCGGTGAATCTGGTGGAGTCGCCCGTATCTGCTCCCCAGCGCTTCACAGGCTCTTCCTTGCCGTCCATAGGGTCCTTCCAGGGCAGCAGGTCGTAGCCGCCGGTCAGCGCCAGCTCGACTGCTTTAAGCAGGTTGAGGTTGATATCCACGGTGCCAGAGCCATCGTTGTCGCACATGGTATTCTCCAGGCAGCCAACCGGGGCATAATCAAACAGGTTATCAGCATTGATCTTGTTCTTCGAACCTGCCATGCGCGCTTCATTCAGCATGCCGGCGATGGAGCGCTCCTCGAAGTTGAGCACGAAGGGCGATCCCTGGCTGGAGGCGATCATATCCACAACCCTGTCCAGCAGCTTGTCGGGGCTTTTGCTGGACAGCCGCACGTTGGACTTGGGCTCCAGCAACGGGTTCAGCTCATCGATCACTTCCAGCATGGCGTAGGTCAGATCGTTGCTGAGGTCCTCTCCCTCCTTACCCAGCCCGGAAAGTGTGATCAACTGGTCGAAACCGGCCGTGCTGCCCTGGTTGCCCTTGGTACAGATCATGGCGCCGTAAGCATAGTGGCAGTGGATCCAGAAGCACTTCAGCAGTTCCTTGCCGAACTCACGGTCCATACCCTCGTCGATCGACTTCTTCCAGAAAGGGTAGAGATACTGGTCGACCCTGCCGAAAGAATAGCCCGGCCCGGGGTAGTTCTCATCGCTCATCACCAGCATGTGGGTCAGCCAGAGCGATTGCAGCGCCTCCCAGAAATTGGAAGCCGGTTCCCAGGGCACGTAGCGCAGCATATCCGCCATCTTTGTCAGTTCGCTTTTCCTGTCTGTATCGGATTCCTTTTCGGCCAGTTCAGCACAGACCTTGCTGTATTCGAAGGCGACGTCCCGTGCCATGGTGGCGGCGATCAGCATGGCGCGCAGTTGGTCCCCCTTCTTGCTTTGGTATTCATGCTTGGACATGCCCATCAAGTGTTTGCTCAGCTCTGCGTGGATGCTTTTCCAGCCCTCGTTCAAAACGCGCGGGTAGTCCGGGATGATATGGCCGCTGGTTGCGCCGGCATTGCCGTAGCCGTGGTTGTGGAACCAGAACTCCGCCTGCCGGGCGCCTTTCTTGCCGTAGACCTGTTTGCTGTAGTCTTTCATTTGTTGTTTGGTGAAGCACTTGGAAGTCTGAATGTTGAAACGGCCGCCGGCGATCAGGTCGCCCGGCAGCACCTCGTGGGGCAGGTAATAGACCATGACCTCTTTGACGAACCAGGCACGGCGTTCAGCCAGGCTCCATTTCCAGAAGTCCTCGGCCAGCGTGACTTTGTGCGAGGCCTGCTGGAAGGCCCCGGTGAAGGTAGGCAGGGATGTGTAGGTCTCGGGTACGATATAGTAGTTGCCTTCCTGATATTGTATGTCCCAGTCTGTGCCGGTGGTGAAGACGGAGAACTCGTTGTTCCAGTTGCGGTCCACGCCGCGGAAGCAGTAGTCGCACGGCCGCTGGATGCGCGGAGAAAGATTGTGCGGCTGCTTGATCGCATAACGTGGCGAATAGCTCTGTATGGTCATGGTACTGTCCTCCTGCGCTCTTTGCCTTGACGCCGCCGGCTCCGCGACTCGAAAACGGCGTTTCGCTCAGGCCGAACATCAGTTATTTTAGGTGATACAATGGTTTTGTCAAGAAATACTAAAGGATCAACAGGCCATTCCGGGCGTGAAAAATGCAGTATACCTTTTGACCGCCCTGTTGATGCCCCATATAATTCCCAGTGATTGCCGATGTCGCATAGAGCAACCATCTCCATTCAAACTCTGGGCTGCAAGCTCAACCAGGCTGAGTCCGAGAGCATGGCGCGCATGCTGGACGCAGCCGGCTTTTCCGTCGCGTCCGGTGACAGGGCTGATGCCTTTATCCTCAATACCTGCACTGTGACGCACATTGCCGATCGCAAATGCCGTCACATGGTCAGGATGCTGCGCAAGGAAAATCCGCGGGCCATTATCGTTGTTACCGGCTGTTATGCAGAGAGAGCGGGGGAAGAGATCAGGAAATGCGGCGCGGACCTGGTGGTGGACAACAGCGGCAAAATGAGCGTCCCGCTGCTGCTGCAGGAGAGGTTAAGTGGCAGCGACAAAACGGTGGAGGGTGTGGGACTGGAACGCGTGCGCAGCTTTATCAAGATACAGGACGGCTGCCGCAATTCCTGCTCCTATTGCATCGTGCCGCTGGTGCGCGGCAACGTGTACAGCGTCGAGGCGGCAGCCGTATTACAGGAGATTAAAACCAGGGTATCGGATGGCTACAGGGAAGTAGTCCTGACCGGCACTGAGATAGGCTCCTATCGTGACGGCGATACCGGCCTGGGCGATTTGGTCGGGATGATATTGAAGGAGACCGGCGTGGCCCGCCTGCGCCTTTCTTCCCTGCAGCCTCAGCAGATCGATGACGGGCTGCTGGAACTGTGGCAGGACAGGCGCCTGTGCCGCCATTTTCACATCGCGCTGCAGAGTGGCAGCGATACAGTTCTGAAAAGGATGCGCCGCCGGTATGATAAAAGCGCTTATCTTGCGGCCGTTGATCGGATACGTGATATAATACCGGATGCGGCCGTGACTACGGATATCATGGTGGGCTTTCCCGCCGAAAGCGATGCGGAGTTCAGGGAAAGCTACATGTTCTGCAGAGAGATGGAGTTTGCCGCACTGCACGTATTTTCGTATTCACCCCGGCCTGGGACGCTGGCAGCCGCCATGCAGGGACAGGTAAACGACAAGGTCAAGAAGCAGCGTAGCCTTAAGATGCTGGAGCTGGCCGCAAGCAGCGCCGAAAAATTTGCCGGCAGGTTTACCGGCAAAACGTTGCAGGTCCTGTGGGAAAACGAAGTCAGGCAGGGTTCCGGAATCTATTCCGGCCTGACCGATAACTATATCAGGGTCTATGCAGCTAGCGAGTCTGACCTGACCAACACGATATCGGGTGCGCGGATAGTCGGACCTGCCCGAGAACTGGGAGGGAAGATGTTGAAAGCATCCACCAAAGGAAACTACGGTGAACTATGGAGCGAGG
Source organism: Dehalococcoidia bacterium UBA6808 (assembly GCA_002452695.1). Taxonomy (GTDB): domain Bacteria; phylum Chloroflexota; class Dehalococcoidia; order GIF9; family UBA5629; genus UBA6808. The sequence continues at coordinate 3,120 of DKFA01000083.1, read as the reverse complement.
TTATTGAATGAAGATTAAAGTCAGGGTGATGCCTAATTCTGTGAGAGAGGAAGTGGTGAAACAGGGCGACGAGTACGTCGTCCGTGTGAAGGTGCCGCCGCAGGAGGGCAAAGCCAACGAAGCTGTAATCAAACTTGTCGCCGGTTATCTCAAGGTGCCTAAAGCGACGGTCAGGATCGCCAGCGGCCTGACCGGGCGTAACAAGATACTGGAAATAAGGGGGATCTAAGCATGGGTTTCAACCGGGCAGCCTATTTACAGCCCAGCAAGCTGTGCGACTTTGACCGCAGCCCGCAGATCAGGGAAAAAGCTGCCGGGTTAATCAGGGGTGCACGGGACCGTCAGGAGAAGTTCCGGCGCATTTTCAGCTTTGTCAAGGAACTGCCCTACGGGCTGGATGACTGGGACCTGAGCGCCTCGCAGGTGCTCAGGAAAGGCTGGGGCATGTGCTCGGGCAAGACCAACCTGCTGGTAGCGATGCTGCGTTCAGTCGGCATCCCTGCCCGCTACCGGGTTTTCCAGATACTGGCTGAACCTGCGCTGATGAAACTGGCTGGGTCGGCGGACAAGGGGGCGGCGCGCATGGCTGATCTGGGTGAGCTGCGGGACCATGTTGATTGCGAGGTGTGGCTGGGAAAATGGACTGATTGCGATCCAGGACGTGATTCAGCTGTAGAGCAGGGGCTGCTCAAACTGGGCGGGTCGCTGGAAAGGCGCAAGGTCGCCGACAAGCGGGGCCGTGTCAGGTATTTAAAGCTGGCTGTTATCGACGCCTGGGCTAGGGAAAGGCAGGCCAGACGGCATTTCCGCTTGGACCGTCAAGATATATTCGCCGAAATAAACAGAGGCTTTGAGAAGCTGCGCGAGTTTGGAAGGTCTTGACGCAGATTATTTCACGTTAACTGCTACGGTCTGGAACTGCGCCCCGCGCGGATTGGTTGCAGTCAACATGTAGATCGTCGTCTCGGTGGGTGAAACTCGTGTTGTCCCCTCCCCGGAGACTATGCCGACACCTTTGTCTATCGATACGGAGGATGCTTCCCTGGTCTTCCAGCTCAGTACAGCGGTCTCCCCTTTCTTTATCACATAGCGATCAACCGTCAGGAATTCTATGACAGGAGCTTCATCAAGATTGGCTCCGGAAACCGTCACGGTGGTAGCGGCAATGATGGATCCCTGATCGTTGATGGCTGTCAGCTTGTAGGTCGTGGTGAAAGTTGGTTTGACTATGGCGCTGCCTTTAGGGGGGATGATCCTTAATCCCGGATCGATCGCGACATCAAAACCGTTGCGCACTTCCCAGGTCAGTATAACCTCTTTTTCTGTATCGAAGATAATATTGGCCGGCTCTGCTCTGAATTCAACCACTTCGGGCAGGTTGAATGAAGCAGGTTTGGTCTCGGGTATAGTCCCTTTCACGTTAACCTGGATCCTGGATGTCGAGCTGCCGTGGCTGTTGCGGGCTGTCAGCAGATAAGTTGCCGTGGTCCGTGGAGTCAGTGTCAGCGTCCCCTTGAAGGGTACCGTCCCCACGCCAGGGTCGATGCTGACCGTATCGGCGCCTGTTACTTCCCAGCTCAGCGTCACGGCGGCGCCGGCATCGATCTCGTAGGCGGATGCATCAAAGCTGACGATAAATGGCGTCAGCGATTTATTCTGGGCTGGAGGTGTAGCAGGTTCCTGTGCCGGTGAAGTTGGGTCAGGGTTTGGGGCTGTTGGTGGGGCAATGGTAACCTGCAGACAGGACAGCGGAGTCAGCATAATCAACAGTGTGATAAATGCAGCTTTTTTCATGTCAGCAATCCGTACTTAATACAGGCCATGCCTACGTACTTATTATATTATATCGGACGAAGAATAGCCCGGCCTTGTGGAAGGTATGAGGCGGCGCGTCAACTCTAATAAAAATTTTACCGATAAAGAGGCGCGGTTGAGAGAAAGTAAATTGTGGTATAATAGGCGATTAGTGAAAGGCCCACCCAATCCTCAGTGGGTCAAGTATGTGCCCATGGTGGGCGATCAGATAAGATAAATAGAATAAGGAGTTTGTATCATGGATTTCAGGTTGACCCCGAAGCAGGAAGCTCTCAGAAAAGAGATCTATTCATTCTGTGCAGAGCTGGATAAGAAGAAGCCTGCATCCTACACCGGCATCGAAGCCAAAAACGATATTGATGAGTGCTGGGAATTCCATCGCTATTGCGCCCGTGAATTTGGCAAGAGGGGATGGTTGACGTTCGGTTGGCCTGAAGAGTACGGCGGCCAGGGCGACATGATGGACAAGGTAATCTTCAGCGAAGCTGTCGGTTACTACGATTTGCCGGGTGTTGATGAGTTCGGCGTAGCCATGCTGGCCCCTACTCTGCTTGCCGCGGCCAGTGATGAAATCAAGCGCAAATTCCTCCCCGGCATCGCATCGGGTGAAACAATGTGGTGCGAGCTCTGGAGTGAGCCCAACGCGGGATCCGATCTTGCTGCCCTGACCACCACCGCCCTCAGGAAGGGTGATGAGTATATTATCAACGGCCAGAAGACCTGGAACACCGCCGCCCACAGGGCTGACTGGGCATTCGGCGTTTACAGGACAGATCCCAATGCCCCCAAGCACAGGAATCTGACCTTCATGCTCTGCGATATGAAAACACCCGGCATCACCGTAAAGGGCATCCCATACATGGACGGGTCCCACATTTATAACGAAGTTTATCTTGATGACGTGCATGTACCGGCCAACCAGATCGTGGGCAAGGAAGGTGGTGGCTGGGCGGTTGTCAACGTACTGGCCGGTTTCGAAAGGTCCAACATGGGCCTGGTCTACGGCCTGCTGAGCGCCATTGAGCAACTGGCTGAATATTGCAACGAGACCAAGCGCAACGGCGTTCCCCTCTCCAGGGATCCCATTATCAGGAACCGGCTTGCCGACCTGGCTATCGGTCTGGAGGCTGTCCGCACACTGGCCATGCGTATCGCTGACCAGCAGAGCAGGAACGAGATGGGCCTGATGGACGCCGCCGCCGTTAAGGTATTCGCCAGCGAGTTGATGGAAAAGATGGCAAATATGGCCACCGACCTGCTTGGCCCCTTCGGTATCGTGAAGTTCTCCAAATGGGCCATGATGCG
>DKFA01000031.1 GCA_002452695.1 Dehalococcoidia bacterium UBA6808 | reverse complement strand
AAATGACCGAGTTGAGATTATTGCCGGAGGAGTGGGCGTTACAATCGCTTGGCTCTCTATTTGAAATAAAACAGGGTAAATCGCTTTCGGCGAAAAAGAACCTTGGCCAAAATCCAAAACCGTTTCTTCGGACTGCTAATGTATTATGGGGTAAAATTGATCTTGCCACCGTCGATATGATGGATTTTGATGATAGCGAGTTTGATAATCTATGCTTAATAAAAGGCGATCTGTTAGTTTGTGAGGGTGGTGACATAGGACGAACTGCGATCTGGACCGATGAACTGAATCGCTGTGCTTATCAAAACCATCTCCACAGATTGCGCCCGTCTCAAAAGTATGTTTATCCTTTGTTCTATATGTATTGGATGCAGGAAGCCATTTTACAGCTTGGTTTATATATTGGATCGGGAAATAAAACCACTATACCGAATCTGTCGCAAAGTCGATTGAAATCATTCATATTACCCAGGCCACCACTCCACGAGCAACGTGCCATCGCTCACGTGCTTTCCACCATCCAGAGTTCTATCGAAGCCCAGGACAAAGTCATCGCCGCCGCCCGTGAATTGAAAAAATCCCTCATGCGCCATTTATTTACATATGGGCCAGTACCAGTCGATCAGATCGACCAGGTCGAGATAAAAGAAACAGAGATTGGTTCATTCCCAGTCGGCTGGAATATTACGAGTATTGGCGATCAATTTTATCTTAAGCAAGGGAAATCCTTATCTGCCAAAAATAACATTGGTACTAATCCAATTCCTTTTCTACGAACCGCTAATGTTCTATGGGGTAAAATCGACATATCAACGACAGACCAAATGGATTTTACTGAGGAAGAGATTGTACAGTATAGACTTATCGCCAATGATTTACTGGTTTGTGAGGGTGGTGATATTGGTAGAGCTGCAATTTGGAATAACGAAATTGATTTATGTTGTTATCAAAATCATCTTCACCGACTGCGCCCCATATCTCAAAATATTGTACCCCAATATTTAATGTATTGGATGCATATGGCTATTCAGTTATTAAATCTATATGAAGGGGCAGAGAATAAGACGACTATTCCAAATTTATCACAGAGTAGACTCAAAGAGTTTAGATTCCCGTTGCCAACTGTAGAACAGCAAAATATGATAGTTAAAACAATATCGAACATTGACAATAAAATCCAAGCTGAAGAAAATCGGAAATCTGCCCTTCAAACTCTGTTCAAAACCATGCTACACTTGTTAATGACTGGAAAGATCAGGGTAAAGGATTTGGACCTGATAAAGGAGCATTGACATGTCAAAGGAAATTATTTTCCTGGTTGAAGAATCACCTGAAGGTGGCTACCAGGCGCGTGCCCTCGATTACTCTATCTTTACTGAAGCAGATTCCTTCGAGGAACTGAAAACAATGGCGCTGGATGCGGTTAATTGCCATTTCCCCGCTGCAGACAGGCCATCTCTGATCAGGCTTCACCTGGTAAAAGATGAGGTCATCAAAGTATGAGACTGCCTAGGGATGTTGGAGGACAGCAGCTTGCTTCGCTCCTGACAAGGTATGGTTATCGTGAAATCAATCGCACGGGCAGCCGCATCAGGCTGACTACTACTTCTAATGGACCTGAACATCGTCTGAGGGCCCCCGCTCATGACACTGTCAAGGTTGGTACTTTAAATGGCATTATCAACGACCTCGCTTCTTACCTGAAAAGGGATAAACAGGCGCTGATCAAAGAATTATTCGGTTAGTTATCAACTATTGGTATTAACGCTGATTAATGACTATTGGAGCAGAGAGATCTTCCGTCCAGCGGCCGCTGATCAAGTATGCGGTGCAGGCAGGATGGTCTTTTGTCAGCCGGGCTGAGGCCGAAAAGCTCAGGGGAGACCTCTCCAACCCATTCTTTACCGACGTTTTTCTTTACCGCGCTGTTGCTCTCAACAAGGGCATTGTTCATAAAGCCCAGGCTGCCGAGCTGCTCAAACAGATCAGGCGCGTGCGCCCCAATAAAGAAGGCAACTTCGATGCCTGGCAGTACCTGCGGGGTCTTAAAACTGTCTTCGTCCCCTCGGAAAAGCGTGAGCGCAACGTGCGGTTGCTCGATGTCGACAAGCCGGAAAACAATGTCTTTCAGGTCACTGAAGAATTTAAGTTTGATAACGGAGTCAAGCCTATCAGAGCCGATGTCGTTTTTCTCATCAATGGCATTCCGGTCATCATTATCGAGACCAAATCCGCTCAGCGCCTCGACGGTATAGCCGAAGCGCTGGACCAGGTCAATCGTTATCATGACCAGGCCCCGGAGCTGCTGGCTATCACACAGGCCTTCGGACTTACCCACCTGCTGCATTACTTCTACGGCGCTACCTGGAACACCTCGCATAAAAACCTCTATAACTGGAAAGAGGAAAATGTCAATGCGGAGGACTTCGAGTCCCTCATCAAGGCCTTTTTCTTCCCTCGCCGGGTGCTTCACATGCTGCACGACTTCATCCTCTTCACCCGCCGTGATGAGGAGCTGCAGAAGGTCATCCTGCGCCCACATCAGATGCGCGCCGTTGGCCGTGTGATCGCCCGCGTTATCAATCCGGATAAACGCCGGGGACTTGTCTGGCATACCCAGGGTTCCGGCAAGACCTTCACCATGATCACCGTGGCCCAGCGCCTCATCGAGGAGCCTGCGCTGGAAAACCCCACCATTCTGATGCTGGTGGACCGCAACGAGCTCGAGTCCCAGCTCTTCGGCAACCTCAAGTCCTGCGGCCTCGATTGCACGGTCGCTGATAGCAAACGTGCCCTGCAGGACATTTTGAAGAATGATACGCGCGGCGTCATCGTATCCATGATTCATAAGTTCGACGATATCCCGGCCAATATCAACACCCGCAGAAACATTATCGTGCTGGTGGACGAGGCGCACCGCACCACCGGCGGCAACCTGGGCAATTACCTTGTTGGGGCGCTCCCCAACGCCACCTTCATTGGCTTCACCGGCACCCCTATCGACAAGACAGCCTATGGCAAGGGCACTTTCAAGGTCTTTGGTGTGGAGGACGAGAAAGGCTACCTCGATAAATACTCCATTGCTGAATCAATCGAGGACGGAACTACCGTCCAGCTTTATTACGCCCTGGCGCCCAGCGAGCTGCGTATTGACAAGGAGACGCTGGAGAAGGAGTTTTTCAGCCTGGCCGAGGCCGAGGGCGTCAGCGATATCGAGGACCTCAACAAGGTGCTGGACCGTGCTGTCAACCTCAAGAACATGCTCAAAAGCCCCAAGAAAATCAACGATGTGGCCAAATATGTCGCCGAGCATTTCAAGAGTAATGTCGAGCCTATGGGCTATAAGGCCTTCCTGGTGGGCGTAGATCGTGAGGCGTGCTGCCTGCTCAAGGATGCGCTGGATAAATACCTGCCCCCCGAATACTCGCAGGTTGTTATCAGCTCATTTCACAACGACCGACCGGAGATTTCTAAGTATTGCCTGTCGGAGGATGATGAAAAGAAGGTCCGCAGGGCCTTTATCAAGCCGGGTGAGCTGCCTAAAATCCTCATCGTAACCGAGAAGCTGCTCACCGGCTATGATGCCCCTATTCTCTACTGCATGTACCTCGATAAGCCCATGCGTGACCATGTCCTGCTCCAGGCCATCGCCCGCGTTAACCGCCCCTATGAAGATGAGAACGGCACGCGTAAGCCCGGCGGCTTCGTGCTGGATTTCGTCGGCATCTTTGAGAACTTCAAGAAGGCGCTGGCCTTCGATTCGCAGGACGTTACCGGCGTGATCTATGGGCTTGATATCCTGCAGGAACGCTTTAAAAAGCTGATGGCCGTTGGTCGGTCGAAGTATCTTAAAATAGTTACAGGAAAGGCCGAGGATAAGGCCGTTGAGGCCGTCTTGAAGGCATTCCTTGACCAGGATGCCCGGCAGGAGTTCTATCAGTTTTTCCGTGAGCTTGAAGGCATCTACGAGATCATATCTCCCGATCCTTTCTTGCGGGAATATATCACTGACTATGACAGGCTCGCCGGAATCTACGCCGTGCTGCGCTCCAAGTACGAGGCTGCCGGCCTGGCTGTCAGGGAGCTTGCCCGCAAAACAGCCAAACTGGTATCCGACCGGGTAGACCCCGGCCAGATTTACAAGCCTGACAAAATCATTCCTGTCACGCCGGCTATGCTGCGCAAGCTGTCCGAAAGCAAACAGTCAGATATCGAAAAGGTCATCAACCTGGCTAACCATATTACCCGTATGGCCGAAGCGGATGGCGCCAGGGCGCCCTATCTCTTTTCCATCGCCGAACGTGTCCAGGCTGTTATCGACGCTTTCAAAGCCAGGCAGGTTACCACGCAGGAAGCGCTCAAGCAAATTGAACAGCTTATCGAAGAAATACGGAAGGCCGAAGAAGAGCAGCAAGGCACCGGACTGGGCAGCGAGGCCTTCGCCGTCCTCTGGCTGGTCGAGAAAGAAGGAGTCGAGCGCGTTAAGGCTGAAACGGCTGCCAGGCAAATGACCGCTGCCTTTCAGAAATATCCCCACTGGCATAAGAGCGATGAGCAGTACCGACGTGTCCGTGCCAGCCTCTACGAAGCCCTGACACCTACCGGGATTGAGGAAATTCCTGTACTGGTGGACAAGATCATGACCATGCTGACGAGGGGGAACAATGGCCGCTAAACCCCAGCCTGCTGTCGGCATTACACGGAACGCCTTTAAGCGCGAGGTCCGCATCTGGGCCCGCCGCATCGGCGTCCAGCCCAAAGAGGTCCACCTGCGCCAGCTCAAATCCAAGCAGGCCAGTTGCTCCCCCCATGGACGCCTCACCTTCAACCTCGATCTGCTGAGTGCTTCCCCATCCACCCGCACCGAAGCCATTGTGCATGAACTGGTCCATCTCAAAGTGCCGAATCACGGCAAACTATTTAAACAGTTGGTAGTAACATATTTGGGAATATGAGAAAAATTTGTTGATTGGAGGTAGAAAGGAATGTCAGCAGTGCATAAGACGCTTATAAGCTACCACCATGCGGATCGGGGTGAAGTTGACCAGTTTATTAGGACTTAAGATCAATTTTGGAATGTATTCACAGTGCGATCTTTAGGCTTATCTCAGGACATTGTTGATAGTACAAATACTGATTATGTTATGCGAAGAATTAGGCAATTGTATTTGAACGAGTCTACCGTCACAATAGTATTAATTGGTATATGTACGTGGGCGAGGCGATATGTTGATTGGGAAATTCAGTCGTCACTACGTAGTGGACCGGAAACAACTCCCAATAGGCTGATAGGGATTGTTTTTCCCTCTGCGGGTCAATCACCTGCTGCGCCGGACCGTCTTAGGCTCAATTTAAAAGGACCTGACGCTGATCAAGGTTATGCACGTTGGTATTGGTATTCATAGTCAGCGGCAGCGAGTATTCTTTCTGTTGTCACAGGGAACCCAAAACCGGCCACCCATGGGCGGGTTAAAAGCGGCCAGCGGTAGGTAGCACTTGTCTGTGTCTGACATTTACACACCTATTGACAAGACCTCCTTTCAGACAGGTTCTTTTTGTTTGTCATGTAACTATCTACGTTCTCAATGGCTGCAAATTATGGCTATAAATGATGATCTCCTCACCTTTTTTCATACTTCCGGCACTATGGTTCAATTGTATGCGTTCGTATTCAAATGCTGAATATAAATCAAGTATTATGTTATTGAAATCGTAAGTTACAATCCAGTAATGTTCACAGTCGGCTACTTTGTTGCGTAGCCTTTGGTGATCCTTGATCGTAAAATGATTTAAGTATAGCGCTTGCCCTTGTTTGACATAGGGCGGGTCGAAATTCAAAAATAGTGTCTTTGCTTCAATAGTAGGCAAAACATCATCCATGAAATTGATAACATCCAATCCATATAACCTTATGTTTTGTCGGAATGATGCAATTTTGTTAATTTTCGTAATCAAACCGGTTTTATTGAAACGAGCATCTAATTTGTAATCTCCCTCTTGGTCTTTGCCTCCAATTGGTCCCGCATCTAAAATTCCAGAAACATTGGTTCGGTTAAGGTAAAGGGTAGCAAATCCAATATCAACTGTTGAATTATACTCTTGGTTTTTCAGTATCTGAATCTGTTTTTCTCTTTCTTCAATCGATATTTTACATTCCATTATACGTCTACAGAGATCTTCTGGCTGATTAAGCACACTGTGCCAAAATGAATAAATGGCCGGATCAATGTCATTGATAACAATCTGGGAAACATTGTTTCTCAGCAATAGCTTGATGGCTAGACCAGCTCCTCCAACAAATGGCTCTATATAGGTGATGTCCTGTAAGCCATTTTGCTCAAATATGCTCACCACCTTTTCATATAAAGCGGTTTTCCCACCAGGATATCTTAGTGGTGTTAACGTTGTTGGCAATTAGTCATCCACCCTTGTAGTCAAACTATGATCCGCGGGATAAAGTTTCTGGAAGCTATCCAGTTAAATGTGACAACAAACTCATTAACAAAATGATCAACAATCTCTTTATTATCTTTACACCAGTAGTCAACAACCGTTTCTATCGTGTTCCTATTATCTTTAAACCAGTTCTTAAATTTTTCTCTCTCTGTAAGTCCGTTATACTTTGTCGAACAGGGGCCTTGCTCTCTCAAACTTGTCAGCGATATTCCTCTGCTTGCACCTTGTTGCAGAAAAGGGTGACCAGGGGGCATATTGTCAATGTATTCCCATAATACTTGCTCTGGACGTTTGCCACCTGGTAATTTTAATGCGCATTTTAATTCAGCTACCCCGGCCTTTCTAATGCATGCCTCGATTTTAGTATCCGGGACATCACCATCAAAGATGAAAACGAAATTGCAAAAATGATAGTAATCTGATTCAAGCATTTTAAGTAGATCGTCATTTCCAAAACTGGCTTCAAGCATTGTAATATGATGTAGGAACTTCTCAAGTATTTTTTTTACCAGTATGCGTGCCTCTTCGTCTTCGGAAAATACAGTAACTCTTTTTGCAAGTGCTTCGTCATACGTTGCCATCAGATCATAGTAAATGACTTCAAATTGTGGGTTTTGAATGATTTCCAGAGGCCCATTGGCTTTTTTTATATAAACCAATTCGTATTTATTTATGTCGGTACTACTGTTATAAGCAGTTTTTTTACTGAGATATTCAAGCAAGCTTAGACTATGAGTCGTAAATACAACTTGGATTCCTATATCTTTTGCTTGTTTATATATTAAATCAAGTAGTTTGTTTTGTGCCAGGGGATGTAAAGCCGCATCAAGTTCATCAACTAGAAGAAGCCCCCCATTCCATTCAGTGCCAAGTTCTTGTTTCAATCTACTGAAAGACAGTATTGCCATAAGTATTTGTCCCAGATTGTCCTGTCCTGCGGAATTTGCCTGTGAATCATAGTTATCAGTATTGACACCGATAGCCTTCTTATTTTTTGTTTCAGCTATGGATAATGCAGTGAAATCCTTTGGTTTTTCACTCGCATTAAGTATTGCCGTCATATTATCTAATATGAATTCATTTTCATATACTGATAAAACCCCAGCGAGTTTTGTCTTATTGACTTTAACCGATTCACCTACAGGATATAATCGTCCAAGTCCTAAATACAATGTTGGCCAATTTATTTTGCTATTGCTTTTCCAATATTTTGTGCGTTTGGGAAGAATTCTATATCGCGGTGACCCATCCGGGTATTTTTGCCAAGACGACCTATATGAAAGTGAACTTGGATAATTTATGTGTGATGTTGTCGGCATATCACCGAATGAAATTGTAGTATCGATAGTGTCGTCATACTTCCTTGAAAATTTTAGTATTTCGCTCAGTTCAGTACGGAATCTACTGTGTAGTAGTGGTCTATGCCCCCTAAGTTGTCCACAGTGTCCAAGTAAGCCGAGAATTGTTGATTTTCCCGTTGTATTGAAACCAGCTATTGCAGTTACATATTTGCCGATTTTGAGATCATGCTTATGGAAAAGTCGAAAATCCTCAATATGCAAACTTGTGATGATCATTAAACTGCCCCCGACGCCACATATTACCAAACAGTATAATGATACGAACAGAGAAAAACAATATCTCAAAAACAAATCTATATATTATTTTTTATAGTACCTATGAGATCGATAAGCTAAGTGATATTATTTCCCAATATTCAAACTTTTGTCAGCAACGTCAGCCCCGCTTAACCGTTACGTTCGGTCATTCCGCTGACGTTATTCTGATCACCAAACTCTGAGACGTCAGCCTGGTCCGTATTACTGGCTGACATTGCTGACGTTTCTGCCGCTGGGTCCGGGCGGTTCGTTCTCACCATTGGTGTTCTGTACTGCATGGCTATCTGGCTCATGCGGCTCTCATCCCACACTACGGCCCGGCGCTCCATCTTGCCTGCCCTGTCATTTTTCAGCCCTATCCTGGTCATGATCCAGCCCACCTTGCGGGCGCATATCGTCGTCCTCTTCTGTCTCGTTTATGCTCTGGTAGATGGCGTCGGCAGATTTTACAGCCGGACAGGCAATTGGATGGTTGAGGGATTTATTGGTCGGGGTGGTCGGATTTGAACCGACGACCACCTGAACCCCATTCAGGTGCGCTACCAGGCTGCGCTACACCCCGTGTCAGTGAACGGGAAATATGTTATCATATTTAGGCAATTGTGGGCAATGTGAGTTGCTTCAATTCTATTTTTTTACGAGAGGTTCCTAAATTGGCTGGAAAACACCGCAAAGAAAAAGTTGTAAAAACGCCTACCAGGCGCCAGCTCTCCAAGTGGGAGAAACAGAAGAGACTTTCGCGCATTGTAACAATCTGTGCTGCAGTTCTCGTGGCCGCTATCGTCGGCGTTATCGGGGTAGGCTATTATCTTGAGGAGGTAGCGCCATATCAGCAGACTGTGATCAAGGTGAATGATGTCTCGTTCGATTATGATTACTATATCAAGATGTATGATATCATGACCAGGGGGCAGGATGATAAAACCATGCTGACCTATTATCAGGATGTGGTTGCGAATGTGATCCAGCAGGGCGAAGTGCTCAAAGAAAATGCCGACAGCGTGGGCATTACGATAACCGACGAGGAAATTGCCAGGGAACTGGAGACTGCCGGGCTGGATAAATCCAACGCAAGCATTGATCTGATGCGTACCAGGTTGATTGCGCAGAAGTATATGCAGCAGGTTTGCCTGCCCAAACAGCCCAAAACTGTTGAGCAGAGCGAGGTGCAGGCCATGGCATTGGAGACAGAAACGATGGCGCTGGATCGTAAAAGCAAATTGCTGCTGGGCGAGAATTTTACTGCCATGGCATCCATGGTTTCGATTGATAGCACTACACAATCCAAGAATGGTTACCTGGGCTGGATACCCAAGGGATATGAAAGCTATGCGCTTGGTTCTTTGAAAGACTCGCCTGTTAAAGATGTTATTTTCGAACTGCCGCTTAAAGCAGTGAGCGACCCACTTTATGATAGCAATATCAGTAAAGCCTATGGCTACTGGGTGCTGGAGGTCCTGGAAAAAGATGATACCAAAGGCGTACATGCCCGCGGTATTTTATGCGGGTCCAACGAAGAGGCTGAAATGGTCAGGGAGAAGTTGAAGAACGGCGCGAGCTGGGAGGAAATGGCTAAGCAGTATTCGCAGGATGCCAGCAAGGACAGCGGCGGCGACCTTGGCTGGAAAGTCCCCGGTATGGACAGCACTATGCTGGGCCGAATGCTTGCCGCGATGGAAGTCGAGCAATTGAGCGATGTAATCCGCGATGATACTGTATCTACCAGGGGGGGATACTGGCTGGTGCAGGTGCTCAACCGGGAAGAACGTCCCCTGGATAAAGCTACCAGTGAGATACTGGCAGATGAGTGTTTGAGCGCCTGGGTGGAGGGTTTGATGAAAGAGGCAAAAGTTGAAAACCTGCTTGACCAGGCGCAGAAAGACAGGGCAGTAGATGAGGTGGCCAAGCTCAGGAGCAGATAATTTGCCGAAAAAGCGAACGATCAATCTAGCGCTGCTGGGGATTGGGACGATCGGTGGCGGCGTAGCCAGGGCTCTTCAGTCTAAAAAGAAGACCCTGGCGAGGCAGGCTGGCAGCTCACTGGCCATCAAAGCAGTTGTGGAGAAGGATGTCTCTCGGCATGGCTCGCAAGGTCTGGATAAATCGATCTTTACCGTTGATTATGAAAAAGCGGTATATAATCCCGATATCGATATCGTGATAGAACTGATAGGAGGTGAATACCCGGCTTATTACTACATTAAAGAAGCGCTGACCAACGGCAAGCATGTCGTGACCGCCAATAAAGAGCTTATGGCCAAGCACGGAGCAGAGTTGCTTTCGATCGCCCATAAGCATCATGCAGGGCTGCGGTTTGAAGCCAGCGTGGGCGGCGGCATCCCGTTGATCTCACCGTTTCAGCGTGACCTGGTGGCCAATGATATCCAGGCTATTTATGCCATTGTCAACGGTACGACCAACTACATCCTGACCAGAATGGCGCATGATGGTTTGGACTTCAATGTCGCTTTGAAACAGGCGCAGAAGCTCGGCTATGCCGAAGCCAATCCTGACAACGATATCGGCGGTCTGGATGCTGCCTACAAGCTGGCCATTCTCACTTCGCTCGGATTCGACATGGACGTAAACTTCGATGAAGTGTATTACGAAGGTATCTCCAAATTACGCTCCCGCGATTTCCGCTATGCCAGCGAGCTGGGTTACGCGATCAAGCTGCTGGCCATCGCCAAGCGTTCAGGTAACAGGGTCGAAGCCAGAGTCCACCCGGTATTTATACCGGCTGAGTCCCTGCTGGCTAAAGTAGATGGTGTTTATAATGCTATTTACGTCAGCGGCGACCTGGTTGGCAATGTGCTTTTCTATGGCCAGGGAGCGGGACCATCTGCTACATCCAGCGCTGTGATCGCAGATGTGATCAATATTGCGCAAAATATCAATACAAGACGCGATAACGCACCGCGTTTCATACCTGAAAAGACATCTGGAATACTGCCGATGACCGCCATTGAAACGCGTTATTATTTCCGCATGATCGTGCTCGACCAGCCTGGCGTGTTAGCCCGTATCGCGGCAGCGATGGGCGACCACAAAATCAGTATATCCTCAGTTATTCAGAAGGAATCCGATCCTTCCAACCGTACTGCCGAAATAGTGATAATGACTCACCCTGCTACGGAGAAGGCCGTGCAGGAAGCCATCAAGATCATCAACAGGCTTAAAGTCGTGAAGGAGATCAGCAATTTTATTAGAGTTGAGGCAATTTAGCTATGATCAGAGGCGTATTACAAAGACACAAGCAGTATCTACCGATTACAGATAAGACTCCCATGATTTCGCTGGGTGAGGGCGAGACGCCGCTGGTGAAATCGGTCAACCTGTCCAAAGAGCTTGGCGTAGGCGAAATTTATTTCAAATTGGAGGGCTGCAATCCAACCGGTTCATTCAAGGACAGGGGAATGGTCATGGCCATGGCCAAAGCCATTGAAAACGGCAGCAAGCAGGCGATCTGCGCTTCGACCGGCAATACCAGCGCTTCGGCCGCCGCCTACGGCGCGCGTTTCGGGCTCAAGGTAATAATTCTGGTCCCCAATGGCAAGATCGCGGTGGGCAAGCTGGCGCAGGCCATTGCCTATGGAGCCAAGATCATTGCTATCGATGGCAACTTCGACCAGGCGCTCAAGATTACACGTGTGCTGGCCGATGACTATCCCATCACGCTGGTGAATTCGCTGAACCCATTCCGGATTGAGGGTCAGAAGACTTCCTCTTTTGAGATCATCGACGATCTGGGCAAGGTGCCAGATTATCTTTTTATACCTGTGGGCAATGCTGGCAATATCACTGCCTACTGGAAAGGCTTCAAAGAGTGGAAGAGCAACGGCAAGGTGGATAGGACCCCGATCATGATGGGTTTTCAGGCGGAAGGCGCTGCCCCCATTGTCAAGAATATGATCATTGAACAACCGCAGACCATAGCCACTGCCATCCGCATAGGCAATCCGGCCAGCTGGAAAAGCGCAGTTGCTGCACGTGACGAATCGGGTGGGGTGATTGACAGCGTAACCGATGATGAGATATTGGACGCTTATAAATTGATGGCGGGAAAGGAAGGCGTATTCGGCGAGCCTGCATCGGCTGCCCCCATCGCCGGTTTGCTCAAGCAGATCAGGCAGGGCAAGAGCTTCAAAGGCAAGACCATTGTATGTGTCGTCACAGGCAATGGGCTGAAAGACCCCGACATACCAACCCGGTACGTGCAACCTTTTCCTGAGTTGCCAGCCGACCTTGACATAATCAAAAAACACCTAAGATTGAAAAAATAGAGTTATTGAAAACAGGAGGTACCCTGCCATGATGAAAGTTGTTGCGGAGGACCCGGGGCTTTTTTATCAGCATTATCCGAGGGTTGCAGCAGTGGTGACTGTCAATAGTGAGGGCAGGAAGAATGCCCTGCCCATAGCCTGGCACTGCTCCATTTCCTTCAAACCGACTATCTACGGGATAGCGGTATCCCCCAAGCGCTTCAGCTACAACATGATCCTGCAGAGCAAGAAGTTCGCAATCAATTTTCTGCCCTATGAAAAGATCGAACTGATCGCGGCCCTGGGTGGTTGCAGCGGCGGTTTTACGGACAAGTTTACAGAATTCAACCTGGCGGAAGATGAGGCGCTCAAGCTTGACGTGCCTATCCTGAAAGATGCTTACGCTGCATACGAGTGTGCGGTTATTGATAGCAGGGTATTCGGTGACCATGCTTGGATTGCAGGAGAAGTGAAGGCCGTCCATGTGGCAGAGGAGTTGCTCCAAGATAACGGCGTGCTGTCACTGGACCTTGTCAGACCGGCGCTATACCTGGGTGGGGACACCTATTGTTCGACTGATCAAGATACGGTGAAACACCTTGACCGTGATCAAGCCGGTCGGGGAAAATAGATTATAAGGATTTACATAATGTTTGATGCAGAAAAGATCAAACAGGCATCGCTGGAGATTATCAAGGCTATCGGGGAAGACCCGCAGCGCGAGGGCCTGGTAGATACGCCGCAGCGTCTGGCTGAGATGTATGCCGAGCTTTTTGCTGGCATACATATGGATGCTCGCGAAGTGCTCTCAACAGGTTTTGAGGCCGGTCATCGCGAGATGGTGATTGTCAGGGATATTCCTTTTTACTCAATGTGCGAGCACCATTTCCTGCCATTTTATGGTGTGGTGGATATCGGTTATATACCAGCTACCAACGGGCGTGTGGTGGGCGTCAGCAAGCTGGCCAGAGTGGTTGAAATTTTCTCACGCCGGTTGCAACTTCAGGAGCGCATGACCAAGCAGATAGCGGAAGTGATTATGGAATCGCTGAAGCCGCAGGGCGTGGCCGTCGTGATACAGGCTGAACACCTGTGCATGACCATGCGCGGCATCAAGAAGCCGGGCAGCAATGTGGTAACGTCGGCTATGCGCGGAATTTTCGAAAAACGCTCTGTAACAAGAGCTGAATTTCTCTCGTTGATGCAGAGTAAATAGGTCATTCGTGTCTGAGTGACTCGATCGGGTCCAACCTGGCGGCGCGGAAGGCCGGGTAGGTACCGGAGATGATTCCGGTAAACAATGCTACGGCCAGGGCCATCAGCACTATATCAAAAGAAATGGGAGCCCTGATGGGCATATTGTTCAAGGTCTGTCCCTGAATTGCCAAAGAAGCTATGGCAGCCAGCAGCAGGCCGATAACGCCTCCGCTAACGCTGAGCATGGACGATTCCACTAAAAACTGGAGCAGAATATCCGTCCGTTTGGCCCCGATGGCTTTACGTAAGCCAATCTCACGCGTTCTTTCCGTGACTGAAACCAGCATGATATTCATGATGCCTATGCCGCCTACGATCAGTGAGATGCTGGCTACGCTGGCGATGAAAAGCTGAAATATAGCCATACTCTGCTGCATACGCTTTAGTATCTCCTGCATGTCGATGACGTTGAAGTCATTTTCATCTCCTTCCCGCAGATGGTGCCTTTGCCTCAGGATCGAAGTAATCTGCTCCTTGGCAGCGTTGATCAGGTCGGTGCTGACTGCTTCAACAACGACTGTCTGCACCGGGTGTCCCTGTGGAGTGGTAAAGCGGGAGAATCGTGATTGCATGGTAGTGAGAGGAATCATGATAAAATCATCTGCGCTGCCGCCCATGAAACCGCCACGTTGCTCAAACACACCTATGACTTCAAAATTGCGGGCGCCGATACGTATATTCTGGCCAATAGGATTTTCACTGCCGAAGAGGTTCTGCGCTGTCTTGTCCCCCAGGACTGCTACCTGCGCATGCTTGTGTTCGTCTTCTTCGTTAAAGAAATTGCCCTGGGCAATGTTGTAGTTCAAAATCTTCTTGATGGGTACGGTTGCCCCGTTAATGGTTATGTCGTATATCTTGTTGGCACGGATGCACTTCATTACTCTGCTGCTCATGGGGGCAACCGCTTCAATTGCAGGGGCTTTATTTTTCTCCGTAAGGGCCTCGGCATCTTCAATAGTAAGGGCGTTTTGTTTGCCTGCTCCCAGGAACTGGCGGCTGGTGGGTGAAATATAGATTGCGTTGGCGCCCATGTTCCGGAAAATGCTGTTCAGCTGCTCCTGCTGTCCTCTGCCGAAGGAGACCAGGAAAACTACAGCCCCCACTCCTATTACAATGCCAAGCATCGTAAGAAAGGACCGCATTTTATTTGATATGAGCGTCTGCCATGCAGAGATAATGTACTCCAGGATGCTCAACGAAGCTTCTCCTGGATTATGCAGCCATCACGTAAATAGATGGTGCGTTTGGTATACGAGGCTATATCCTCCTCGTGGGTCACGATGACGATAGTGCGTCCATTCCGGTTAAGCTCTTGCAGGAATTCCATAATACTGTGGCTTGTAACAGTATCAAGGTTGCCGGTAGGCTCGTCGGCAAGGATGAGGGGAGGATCATTGACAAGTGCGCGTGCTATAGCAACCCTTTGCTGTTCACCTCCGGACATCTCGCTGGGCTTGTGGTGTGAGCGCTTGCCTATGCTGACTGCCTCAATGGCTTTTTCAGCGCGTTCCTTTCTGTTTTTGGCGGCGCCGTAGATCAGCGGAAGCTCAACATTCATCAGAGCAGTCATGCGCGGTAGAAGATTAAAGGATTGGAAAACAAATCCTATTTTCTTATTGCGTACTCCTGCCAGTTGATCATCGTTCATGTGGCTTACATCTATATCATCTAACAGGTAGGTCCCGGCGCTGGGCCGGTCAAGACAGCCAAGTACATTCAACATGGTCGATTTGCCGGAACCGGAGGGGCCCATAATGGAAACCATCTCTCCGGCTGTGATATCCAGGCTGACATGATTTAGAGCATTCACCCGGACGTCACCGATTGTATAGATTTTAACGATGTTATCAAGATGAATCATTGACATAGCCGCTCAACCTCCTCCTGGATAATCTGTTTATTCAGTCGTTATTATTTAAGGGTCTCGATCAGGACTTTTTCACCTTCCTTAAGTCCGGATATTATCTCGGTGAACCTCTTGTTCTGCAGGCCGATCTTGACGGGTCTTTTCTCAGTCCTGGCGTTTTCAGCATCCACTACGACATCAACCCAGTAATCGCCTGAGAGCCCTTTGATGGCGCGGTTGGGCGCCTGGATCACGTTCTCGCGTTTGCCGATAATGATGTCGGCAGTGGCAGTCAGCCCGCCCCTGAGCAATTCGACCTTTTCGCCCTGGTCAAAGTAGATTTCGATGGGGAAATTGACCACGCCGGCCTGCAGTGTGCCGAAAGGAGAGACGAACGTTACATGTCCCTTGAATTTCTGATCGGGGACGGCGTCGACGGTAATAAGGGAGTCTTGCCCTACGCTGACCCTGGTAATATCGATCTCATCAATGACGCCGGTCATACGTATGGTTGTTGTATCGACGAGATGGACGGCTGTCTTGGCGGAATAATCGAAGGCGGATAACTGGTCATTGACCTTGACGGCCACGGCGACCACAGTGCCGTCGAAAGGCGCGATAATCTCGGTCTTGAGTAACTCCTGTTTGGCTTTTTCAAGGTTAATATAGGCGTTTTCGATATTGATGTTGTATGCCCTGAGCATCTGCGGATTAAGTCCGGCACGGTAGATCGTCTCGGACTCATCGAGGATCATGTTGGCCATCTCGAGGTCATGCTGGGCCATTCGTAGTTTCTCGGAAACTTTGACACGGTCGAATTTCTCCTGGAAGAGCATAGCCTGAATATCCGAAAGCGCATTCAGCACCTGCCTGGAGATGGCCAGTGAAGTGGATGTATCAGGGTATGTATAGGCGCCTGGCAGGCGGGAGTTGTTTTTAACTGTGGTATGGACTTCATCGAGTGTGGTGATAAGCTGATCCATTGCAGAGAGCGTGGCAGGGTAGTCGCCCGCCTCGAGCAGCTTTTGAATATTGCTTAGCATGTCGAGCTGGCTATCGAGCAATACTACGATCGCTTGCAATTCTGGAAAGAGAGAGGCAGGCTGGTTAAGGTCGTTATACTGTGTCTGGATCGTATCAAGCTTGGGATCTGAGTAAACCGACCGTGCAGCAGTCAGGTCGTACCTGGCGAGCGACAGATTGGAAGCCACATCGTAATAATTCTTATTGATGAAGCTGTTCCTGGCAGCCAAGACCTCCTGCTGGGCCTGCTCAAAACGCATGAGAGCTGTAGCAAGTGAATAGAAGGTTGGGTAACGTGTGCCGCAGCAGGCCTGTGCCACGTTATTAAGGGCCAGTTCAAGGTTATACTGGGCAGCCTGAACAGTCAGGCGTTGAGTGGTGTCATCGAGCTTGGCCAGCAGGGTGCCAGCCTTGACGAATTTGCCCTTCATATTTTCAGCCGGGATTGATTGCACGGTGCCGGGTGTGCCAAATTTGAGCGATACCTGATTGGGCATGTCGAGGTTACCATCTGAGGAGACGGAAAGGATGAGGTCTCCCCTGGTGACGGTAGCCATCTGACCGGGCAAAATGGTTTTCTTCTGCTGAGCGCAGGATGTGACAAAAACCGACACCAGTGTGATCAGTATGATGGTCAACGCCAGTCTCTTGCTCATAATAAGTGTCCTACCAATCATCAATTAGATACCATAATATGATTCACAGCCAGCTACCATATTACAGTTTCGTTATTCTATACCACTAAATCAATCAAGTAAATATAATAAAACTCCGAAATTTACTCAATCACCTCGACTGTCCAGCTCTCGTCAATCCATGCGCCTATGATATTCTTAACAGGCAAATTCCATGAACGAATGATTTTCAGACATTCACGCAACTGCTTGAGATGTTCTTCCTTTGATACGGGGTCGCCTGCGCAGTCATAGTGGGCGGCCATAAAAATGGTATCAGAACCATGTTTATTAACTGAGATGAAAACGCGTGATTTAATGGATTCGACCTGTTCAGGTCTGCCCTGTGACAGCATCTTATCCGGTCCCGGCTCTGTTATGGTATCGATATAATCGAAGTCGTATTTTTGCTTGAGCCATTTAATAGTCGGTTCCTGGACGCGACCGTCCATGCAATTAATGGCTGTGCCGAATTTACCGTGTTGCATTGTTTTTCCCCTTCTCAAATATATATTATTTGTTATTACAGTTTGCCGCTGATTGCCAGGTAGGCAAAATAGATAGCGAATAAGACAATGGTCAGCAGCGCTACTGCAGCGGCAAAGAGAATGACGCGAAATACCTGGAATTTCTTGCCCAGGAAACCGCCCAGCGCCAGCATCAGGCAAGCTCCCATTATGCCGATAAGGATATAGGTGATCAGTTTAGGGTCAGGCATATCAGCCTCCTGTTCATTTGTTGATAAACATGTCAATTGCAAGCAGCAAGACTATCAGCGCCACGCATATTATGATCAAAATGATCCAGAACCTGGGGGTCGAATAGGACGCAGCGCTCTTTTCGTCGGAGGGCTGGAACGATTTGCGCAACTGTCCGGCTGTTGCGGAAGGCTGTTGAGCCGCATCAGTGGGCAGTACAAGGGTCGAAGGAGTTTGTTCCTGGTTTTGAGGGTATATGTTGAGACGATCCTGAGTGTAAGCTGCAACAGCGCTGGCAGGAGGCTGCTGCACTGGTACACCCCAGTTAAAGATAGCTCCGCAGCCGCGGCATTTGTTGTACCGGTTATTTATGTGACAGCCGCAAATCGGGCAATTATAGATAAAAGGTTGACCGCATTGTGTGCAGACGGGCTCTCCGAAAACATTGAGATGGCCGCAGGAAGTGCATTGAAAGCTTTGTAACATTGTTTTTCTCCGTTCAAGTCCCTTTACCCAGGAAGTAGACGGTGGAAAATGCGGCATAAACGGTGATTGCAATCACAGCCAGCACACCGGCGAAAATTCCCAGCTTGCTGGGCGTCATTTTACCCCCGGCGAAAGCTCCCAACGCCAGGAAAGCGCAGGCGCCCAATATGCAGATGAGAGTGATGCCAAGCGATTGAGCATTAGGCATGATATCCTCCTGTTACAGCCGTGACCTGTTACTATTCTCCCATTATCTGAAGTATGATTTCCCTCGACCTGGGCCTGTTATCAAAATCCACTACTACGATCTGTTGCCATGTGCCAAGCGTCAGCCTTTTATTGACAAAGGGAATGGTGATGGATGGCCCCATCAGTGAAGAACGGACATGCGAGTAACCGTTGCCATCGCCCCAAGCTTTATTGTGTTCGTAGTTGATATTGGAAGGCACCAGCCGTTCCCACATGTCCTTGATATCAGATATAAGGCCAGGTTCATATTCCACTGCGCCGATGCCGGCAGTAGAGCCGGGGATGAAGGCAGTTACGATCCCGGAGTTGACACCGGAGTTATTCACTTCCCGGGTAATATCTGTAGTAACATTAATGGTTTCTCCATGGCCATTAGTGCTGATCTGTATTCTTTTGGTCGCAATCGTCATATCTTAACCTCCTGCCATATTATATCTTTTATATTAAAAACAGGCCCTTCCTGGCAAACTCGTTTCATTCCCTGCCTGGTTTTAATACTGCATCCATAGCATACACCAAATCCGCATCCCATGCGTACCTCAAGCGATACCTGAACTGATCCCTTATAACAGCATTTCTTGAGTACATCGGACATGGCCCCGTACATAGCATTAGGACCGCAGGCAAATACTTGATCATGATCTTCTAAATATTGTGGAAGTAAATCTACAACTAATCCTTCTTTATAAAGTGAATTATTGTCACAATTTTCTACTATGGTGATAACATTTGCGTTGCTAGGTAGAAGATGCCTTGGATAAAGCCCATTTGGAAAACGCGCGCCCATTAATATAGTAACTGATTTATTCATGGTCACGGCCCTTTCGGCAAGGAACCTCAAAGGCGCAATACCAATACCACCTGCTATAAGAAGCAACGATTTTGCTTTATTACTTATTGAATATCCATTTCCTAACGGTCCAATAATGTCGATCTTGTCATCAGGTTTTAGTTTAGACAATAAATTCTTGCCTATCTCGTTGCTGCTCTTTACTTCACAACTTCTATTCACACGACTTTCCGAATCCTGAATATTTGCTGATGACAAAGCATATAGAAGTTGAAAGACATTATCAGATGGCGCTGAATGAATACTTATTGGTCTGCGAAGAAGTGTATCACCACCACACTTGATCATCATGAATTGACCGGGAGCAAGCTCAGCAAGTTTGTTGCTGGTCAATAGCTCAATAAGATAGTACGTTGCTCCAGGATAACTTAATAGCTTCCTGTTGTACGACACTCTGGCTTCGAACTGCTTCAAATTATATCTATTATTCGATATCGGCATGGTAGCTCTGCAGTGATTTTATTTCCGGCCTGGTCTTTACGTAGGCTGCTATGCCTTTGACGGCGGCAGCAGCAGCAGCCAGTGTAGTGATATAAGTTACCTTGTATTTGATTGCGGCCTTGCGGATATAGGAGTCGTCATAATTGCTCATCTTGCCACTGGGAGTGTTGACGACCAGTTGGATTTCGCCGTTCATAATACCATCAACGATATTGGGCCGTCCCTCATACTGCTTGTTGATCACACTGGCTTTGATCCCATGCTTATTAAGGAATTCAAAGGTACCGCGGGTGGCCTTTATCTTAAAGCCGAGCTTCTCGAACTGCCGGGCAACTTCCAGCGCTTCCGGCATATCCTTGCTGAACAGACTGAGCAAAACCGTGCCGCTGACTGGCAATTTCTGTTTGGCGCCTTCCTGGGCCTTGTAAAAGGCCAGACCGAAGGAGTCCGCCATGCCCAGCACCTCTCCCGTCGATCGCATCTCAGGCCCGAGGACAGGGTCGACCTCAGGAAACATGTTGAAGGGGAAGACAGCTTCTTTAACGCCGAAATGAGGTATCTTTTTCTGCTTTAGTTCAAGCGTGTCTAGTTTCTTGCCCAGCATGGCCTGGGTGGCGATACGGGCCATTGAGACGTTACATACCTTGGAGACCAGAGGTACGGTGCGGGACGCTCTAGGATTGGCTTCCAACACATAGACCGTGTCCTTTGCAATAGCGTATTGCATATTCATCAGGCCGACTACGTTCAGTTCACGAGCGATCCGGCGGGTGTATTCGTTGATTGTATTAATATGTTGGTCAGGTATAGTAACTGGAGGAATAACGCAGGACGAATCACCGGAGTGGATGCCGGCCAGTTCGATGTGCTCCATGATGGCCGGCACAAAGGCGTCTGTACCGTCGGTGATGGCATCCGCCTCTGCTTCGATGGCATTTTCCAGGAATTTATCGATCAATATTGGTCGGTCCGGCGTTACTCCCACGGCCGTCTCGACATATTCCCGCAACATCTCCTCATCATGTACGACCTGCATGCCACGTCCGCCCAACACATAGGAGGGCCTGACCATGAGCGGATATCCGATTTGTCCTGCTACCCTGCAAGCTTCTTCCATGTTGCTGGCCATGCCTGATTCGGGCATGGGGATATTCATTTTCATCATGGTCTCGCGGAAGCGCCCGCGGTCCTCCGCCAGATCAATGACCTCGGGTGTGGTGCCAAGTATTCTGACGCCTGCAGCATTTAATTCGCCGGCTATATTGAGGGGGGTTTGGCCGCCGAACTGCACGATCACACCTTCCGGTTTCTCCTTTTCATAGATGCTCAGCACGTCCTCAACCGTAAGCGGTTCGAAGTACAGCTTGTCGGAAGTGTCATAGTCGGTCGAGACTGTCTCTGGGTTGCAATTGACCATGATGGTCTCGTAGCCCTCGTCACGCAAGGCAAAGGCGGCATGGACGCAGCAGTAATCGAACTCGATACCCTGTCCAATGCGGTTGGGACCGCCTCCCAGAACCATGACCTTTTTACGGTTGGTGGTCGTTGTTTGATCGGGAGCATTATATGTGGAAAAATAGTAGGCGGCGTTCTCCACTCCGCTGACCGGGACAGGTTTCCAAGACTCTTTCAGACCGAGTGCAAGGCGTTGTCGGCGAATCTCCTGCTCAGGCTTGCCCAGCAGGATGGCAAGATATTTATCGGCAAAGCCGTCCTTCTTGGCCCTTTTCAGCAATTGTCCGGGCAGGTCTTTACCCTTGAATTTCAATATCTCCTCTTCCATCTCCACCAGCTCTTTCATCTGCTGGATAAACCAGGCTTTGATATAGGTCTTCTTATGTAGTTCTTCCACAGTGGCGCCTTTGCGCAACGCTTCATACATGATGAATTGGCGCTCGCTGGATGGTTCTCTGAGCATATCCATAAGATCGGGTAGGGATTTATCAGCAAAATCTTTGACGAAGCCCAGTCCATAGCGTCCATTCTCCAGGGACCGGATAGCCTTCTGAAGTGCTTCCTTGTAGTTTTTGCCGATGCTCATGACCTCGCCGACGGCGCGCATCTGCGTGCCCAGCCGATCCTCGGCATCCTTGAACTTCTCGAAAGCCCATCGGGCGAATTTTACAACCACATAATCGCCCGAAGGTGTATATTTCTCCAGAGTGCCGTCTCTCCAGTAGGGTATCTCGTCAAGCGTCAGCCCGGCAGCCAGGCGGGCGGAAATGAGGGCGATGGGGAAGCCCGTGGCCTTGGAGGCTAGCGCTGATGAACGTGAGGTGCGGGGGTTGATTTCAATAACGACCACACGATCGGTTGCGGGATTGTGCGCAAACTGAATATTGGTGCCGCCGATAACGCGTATGGCCTCAACGATTTTATATGAATAGTCCTGCAGCCTTTTTTGTAGTTTGGTATCAATGGTCAGCATGGGCGCCACACAATAGGAATCGCCCGTATGCACGCCCATAGCATCGACGTTTTCTATGAAGCAGACCGTGATCATCTGGTTTTTAGCGTCACGAACCACCTCGAGTTCGAGCTCCTCCCAGCCTAGCACAGATTCTTCGATCAGCACCTGTCCAATGAGGCTGGCAGCAATGCCACGGCTGGCCACGATGCGCAACTCCTCGATATTATAGACCAGGCCGCCGCCCGTGCCGCCCATGGTATAGGCTGGTCTGACAACAACCGGATATCCCAACCGTGCGGCCACCGTCTCGGCGTCTTCCACGCTGTAAACGGCCTCGCTTTCTGGCATTTCGATGCCGAGACGGTTCATTGTTTCTTTAAAGGCGATCCTGTCCTCGCCGCTACGGATGGCATCGATATCGACCCCGATCACTTCTACATTATATTTGGAGAGGATACCTGCCTGCGCCAGTTCCGAACTGAGGTTAAGGCCTGATTGGCCGCCCAGGTTGGGCAAAAGTGCATCCGGCCGTTCCCTGGCGATGATTTTTTCCATCATCTCAACCGTCAGCGGCTCAATATATGTAATATGCGCCATGCCTGGATCGGTCATGATCGTGGCCGGATTGGAATTGACCAGAACGATTTCATAACCGAGGCCTTTGAGCGCCTTGCAGGCCTGCGTACCGGAGTAATCGAACTCGCAGGCCTGGCCGATAATAATAGGTCCCGAGCCAATAATCATGATTTTCTTGATATCGTTACGTCGAGGCAAGTCAACCCTCCCAATTAAATTTCATTTAAGATATTCCGGCAACGGTTTGATACTGTACAGGCTTTTACCCTGGGAAAGCGCCTTCAGCGCAGCGCGTGCAGTATCCAGCGAGGTGAAACAGGGTATTCTGCGTTCCACCGCAGCGCGGCGGATGTGGAAGCCATCCTGGAGTACGATCCTGCCACCGGTGATGGTATTGACAATGCCTGCAATCTGGCCCGAATTGATCAGATCAATGATGCTGGGACTGCCCTGGCTGAGTTTTTTCTCAATCGATGTAACCTTCATGCCGTGTTTGGCCATGAAGCTGGCGGTCCCTTCTGTGGCGTAAAGGCCGTAACCAAGCAAGTGGAAACCCTGTATGATGGGCAGCGCCTCCTTCTTGTTTTTATCTGCGATGCTGAAGAGCAGATTGCCGCTTGATGGGAGGATCAGACCGGCTGCCATTAGTGCCTTGACCATGGCGCCTTCGAAGGTATGATCGATACCCATCACCTCGCCGGTGGACTTCATCTCGGGACCGAGATAGGTGTCGACGCCAGTCAGTTTGGCCATTGAAAATACGGGCGCTTTGACGCCGACCAGCCGCTGTTTCTTGTACAGCCCTGTGCCGTAACCCTGCTTTTTCAGGCTGATGCCCAGCATGACCTTGGTGGCAAGCTTTATCATGGGTATACCCGTGACCTTGGAGATAAAGGGTATGGTGCGACTGGCGCGCGGGTTGACCTCAAGCACGTAGACAGAGGAAGGCTCATTGACCTGCCCGGGCATAATCACGAACTGCACATTCATAAGGCCTTTGACCTGCATGCCCAGCGCCATTCTTATTGTATAGTCTACCAGAGTGTCCACTTCCCGGGTGCTGAGATTGAGGCCGGGATAAACGGCTATTGAATCACCGCTATGCACTCCGGCCCGTTCGATATGCTCCATGATGCCGGGCACCAGAACATCATCGCCGTCGCAGACGGCATCGATCTCAACTTCCTTACCCTCGAAATATTTATCGATCAGCACAGGGTGGCTGCTGCCAAGGTCGAGCGCACGTCCCATGTACTTGGTCAATTCTTCATCGTTAGCGACGATTTCCATGGCATGGCCGCCTAACACATAGCTGGGACGCACCAGGACAGGATATCCAAGGGTATTTGCCGTGCCCAGCGCTTCGTTTAGCGAAGTTACTCCAGCGCCGGGCGGCTGCGGAACACCTATGCTGTTAAGAAAATTCTCAAACCTGCGGCGGTCCTCAGCCAGGTCGATAGCCTCGGCAGAAGAGCCGATAATCGAATGCCCGCTTGACGAGAGCGGTTCTGCCAGGTTGATGGCTGTCTGGCCGCCGAACTGCACGATGGAGGGACAATCGATATAGCGCTGATTTAAGTAGGACTCATTCTCGATTATATTACGTACGCTCTCGTCGTCGAGCGCTTCAAAGTAGAGCCGGTTGCTGGTATCGAAGTCCGTCGAAACTGTTTCGGGATTGGAGTTAATCATGATGCTCTTATAACCGGCTTCCTGCAATGCCCAGGCAGAATGGACGCTGCAATAATCGAACTCAATGCCCTGTCCGATACGGATGGGGCCGCTGCCAATGACCAGTGCTTTGCGTTCATTGAGCGGCTCCGCCTCATTCTCCTTTTCGTAAGCGCTGTAGAAATAGGGCGTCTCTGCATCGAATTCGGCTGCGCAGGTATCCACCATTTTATATACCGGCTTGATCTGCCATTCGTTACGCAGCTCTCTAACCTGTTCGGGAAGGCGGTCAGCCAACGTGCCAATCTGTAAATCCGAGAAGCCCAGCCTCTTGGACTGCCAGAGCAGGTCGCGGCTGAGGTTTTCGGAAAGCAGCCTCTTTTCCATGTCGATAATATTGGACATCTTTTCAATGAACCAGGGATCAATGCCGGTATGTTGCGAGATGTCTTCAGCCTTCACGCCTCTCCTCAGGGCGGCCATGATAGCCCAGAGGCGAAGGTCATTGGGATGCAGGGGATAGGAATCGAGAGTGCTGTCCCTGCCCCAGTCTTTATCTTCCCAGAGCAGAGAACGTTTGCCTAACTCGAGCGAACGCACTGCCTTCTGCAGCGCTGCTTCGAAGCAGCGGTCGATCGCCATCACTTCGCCGGTGGCCTTCATCTGGCTGCCCAGGGTGCGGTCGCCGGTAGTAAATTTGTCGAAAGGCCAGCGAGGTATCTTGACCACACAGTAGTCAAGCGCAGGCTCAAAAGCCGCCATTGTTTTGCCGGTTACTTTATTTGGTATCTCATCAAGCCTCTTGCCGGCCGCTATCTTGGCGGCCACGCGGGCGATGGGATAGCCGGTGGCCTTGCTGGCCAGGGCTGAACTGCGGCTGACCCTGGGGTTAACCTCGATGATATAGTATTCGCTCTGCTTGATGTTGAGTTGGTCTGGAGCCCATCTGCACGCAACAATGGGACTGGGTGTCAGTGCGAATTGCACGTTGCAGCCGCCTTCAATTTTGAGAGCGCGGATGATTTTCAGGCTGGCAGAGCGCAGCAACTGGTATTCCCTGTCGGTCAGTGTCTGACTGGGCGCCACTACGATGCTGTCACCGGTATGTATCCCCATGGGGTCGATATTTTCCATGTTGCAGATGGTGATGCAGTTATCAACTGAATCACGCATTACCTCATATTCAAGCTCCTTCCAGCCGAAGAGGCATTGCTCGACCAGCACCTGGTGTGTCATGCTGGCACTGAGGCCGCTGGTGACTATGGTTTTCAGATCATCTATGGTATGGGCAATGCCGCCGCCGGTGCCGCCCAGGGTGAAGGAGGGCCGCACTATCAGGGGCAGCCCGGTCCTGTCGGCGAACTCGATCGCTTCTTCAACGCTGTTAACCGTCTCGCTGTTGGGGATGGGTTCGCCGATATCCTGCATTAGTCTCTTGAATAAGGAACGTTCCTCGGCTTGCTTGATGCTGTCCAATTGCGTCCCAAGCAGACTCACGTTGTATTTATCCAGCACGCCTGCCTCGGCCAGTTCGACTGCGAGGTTAAGGCCAGTCTGTCCGCCCAGTGTCGGCAGCAGTCCGTCCGGCCTTTCCTGCTTGATGATGCGGCTGACAGCCTCTATATTGAGTGGTTCAATATAGACGACATCTGCGATACCCTGGTCGGTCATGATGGTGGCTGGATTGGAATTGACCAGCACTGTAACAATACCCTCTTCACGCAGGGACTTGCAGGCCTGCGTGCCTGCGTAATCGAACTCGGCAGCCTGGCCGATTACGATCGGCCCGGAACCTATGACCAGGACTTTGCCAGGTTTAGACATTTAATTTGCTTTCCTTTGTTTCATCATTTGGACAAAACGCTCGAACAGGTAGACGTTATCCTGAGGTCCCGGAGAGCCTTCGGCATGATACTGAATGGAAAGTATTGGCATCTGGTTGTGTCTTAAACCTTCCACAGTACCATCGTTAAGGTTAATATGGCTGGCTTCAAGGCCGCCTTTCAAAGTTTCGAGTGCTATGGCATAGCCGTGGTTTTGCGTTGTAATATGGATACGGCCGGTGGACAGGTCACGGACGGGGTGGTTGCCGCCCCTGTGACCAAACTTGAGCTTGAATGTCTCCGCACCGAGGGCGCGTCCAATTAACTGGTGCCCCAGGCAGATGCCCATCACCGGCACCTTACCCAGTATGGCAGTTATCATATCTATCGAATAGCCCAGCAGAGCCGGATCGCCCGGTCCGGGGGAAAGTACGATGCCGTCAGGATTTAACGCCATTATCTCTGAAGCCTTGGCTGTGCAGGGGACGATCGTGAGAGAGCAGTTTAGCCTGCTCAGAATGCGAGCAATGTTATAACGCAGCCCCATATCCACAATGACGACGTTGTATAATGAAGGCCCGCTGCCGTCTTTGCCCCAGTCGAACCGGGTGGGGACTGATACTTGTTTTACAAAATCGGTAGCTCCGTAGGAGGGCAGTTTTTTCAACTCGCGAATCGATTCTGACACTGTCAGGCTGGTAGACATAATACCCATCATCACACCCAGAGAGCGAATATGCCTGGTCAGGCTGCGGGTATCGATGCCAGAGATGCCCGGTATGTTATTATCCTTGAGGTAAGCGTCCAGGGTGGTTTGTTTCTGCCAGTGGCTGGGCGCCGGGCAATATTCACGAACCACAAACCCTCTGACCTGGATTTTATCGGATTCAGTATCTGTATTATTGATGCCGTAATTACCGATCAGAGGATAGGTAGGGACTACAATCTGTCCGGCGAAGGATGGGTCGGTCAGCATCTCCTGATATCCGGTCATGCTGGTGATAAATACAATCTCACCGGAAGTTATACCATCGGCGCCAAAGGATGTGCCTTCATAAAATGTGCCGTCTTCAAGGACGAGCAGCGCTTTTTTAGGTAAAGTCATTAACTGATCCCTATTGCATTGTCTGAGTATACAAGCTCACCACAATGGAAGGTGGCCACAACCATGCCTTTGAAAGTCTGTCCCTCCCAGGGGGTATTTTTACCAAGTGAGAGCATGGTACGTGAATCAACTACCCACTTACGGTCAAGGTCAAGCAATACGATGTCAGCCGGCGAACCTATCCGCAGTGAACCGGTGGCCTTGGCCTGGCCGAGTATGGCCGCGGGATTACAGGTCATGCACCTGATTAGCTCGCTTAAGCTGATCCTTCCGCCGTGCACCAGTGACATGAGCGCGCCGAAGGCTGTCTCAAAACCACTGATTCCAAAAGCGGCCAACTCGAACTCACACAACTTGTCTTCGAGCGTATGTGGGGCATGGTCGGTGGCGATGGCTACAACAGTGCCGTCTTTGATGCCTTCTATTAACGCATCGATATCATCCGGAGTCCTCAGTGGAGGATTGACTTTGGCCCTGGTGTCGAAGGAGATGGAAACACCGGGTTTAAGTGGGTTCTGCATAACCCGTTCTTCGGTCAGTGTCAGGTGGTGTGGTGTAGCGTCGCAGGTTATATCCAGGCCTTTCTTCCTGGCTGTGCGGACAAGCTCGACGGAGCCGCGAGTGCTGATATGTGTCAGGTGCAGCCTGGCACCGGTCATCTCAGCCAGGGCAATATTACGTGCGATCATGGACTCCTCGGCCACTGAGGGAATGCCCCTTATGCCCAGCCTGGCCGCTACCCATCCATCGTGCAAATGACCACCATCAGCCAGATCTTCATCCTCACTGTGGTCGATGATCGGCAGACCAAGTTTGGCGGTGTTTTGCAGGGCGAGCATCATCAAACGCGTGCTGTTGACAGAACTGCCGTCATCGCTGAATCCAACGCAACCGGCAGAGGCCAGTTCAGCCATTTCGGACAACTCCCTGCCCTGCCTGTTTTTAGTGATACAGCCAATGGGAAAGACATTGACCTGGGGTGCCTTGAGAGAGGCGTTTTTCATAATATAATCTACGGTGGCAGCCGTGTCGATGGGGGGGTTGGTATTGGGCATACAGCAGATAGTAGTGAATCCTCCGCGTGCTGCTGCTGCGCCTCCGGTCCTGATTGTCTCCTTCTGCTCAAACCCAGGTTCACGAAGGTGGCAATGCATGTCGATGAAACCGGGGCAGGCTGTCAGGCCTGAGGCATCAACAATTTTGGCTCCCTCTGACGACAGCTTTTTACCTACCGCTTTAATATGCCCGTCGACCGCCAGGATATCGCAGACCTGGTCCATGTCCTGCGACGGGTCGACAACGCGTGCGTTCTTGATTAAAAGATATTTCACAGTCACCGGTTTTTCCCTCCCGCAATCAGGTAAAGCAGTGCCATACGCACGGCCACCCCGTTTGTTACCTGTTGTTCTATCAGAGAGCGGCTCCCGTAGGCGACGTCCCGGCTAATCTCCAGGCCTTCGTTCATTGGACCCGGGTGCATAACGAAGGCGTCAGGCTTGGCTTTGGCCAGCCTGGCTTGGTTGAGCTGGTAGAGCTGCATGTATTCCCTTATGGTGGAGATCAATCCGCTCTGCTGTCGTTCCTTCTGCATGCGCAGCGGCATGACGACGTCGCTATCCACGACTGCCTTATCCAGATCATATTCGATAGTGACATGGTTCAGCCCGCAGGTCTTTAACATGTCACGGAAACCGAAGGGAATAAGAGTGGGTGGTGCGCACAGGACAAGATTGATATCAAAGAAACGCGTGCACCAGATCCAGGAGCGGGCCACCCGGCTGTGCATGATGTCGCCAATGATTACGATTTTGCGGCCGGCCAGGTTGCCCAGTCGGCGCTTCAGAGTGTACATATCGAGCAATCCCTGTGAGGGATGGGCATGACAACCGTCGCCTGCGTTTATGATGCTTTTCTCAATGTGCTGGGCGGCTAAATAGGGGGCGCCGGCACAGGGGTGCCTGATAATGACGGCATCGACTTCCAGGGCCTGCAGCGTGCGCAGGCTATCGATCAGCGACTCTCCCTTGGCGACGCTGCTTTTGGTGGCATCCAGGCTGACCGTATCGGCGCTGAGGTACTTGGCTGCCAGTTCAAAAGAGGCCCTGGTGCGTGTGCTGGGCTCGTAGAACATGGTGGCGATAGTCTTACCGCGCAACGTGGGCACCCTTTTCACATCTCGTGACAGGATATCGACCATGCTGTCGGCTATTTCCAGTACGAGGTTGATCTCATCCTTGCTGAAGTCGTCGAGGTCGAGCACGTGCTTGTGCTGCCACTGGCCGATGGAAAGCTGTGGCAGGTTTTCCTGTCCGGCCGTTCCTGTCCTTGCTTCATTCACTCCCATTATTCTCCCCCTCGGGTTTCTCAACCACAACCTTATCAACTGCGTCAGTCTCGCTGAGAAAGACCCTGATTTCCTCGGTGCGGGCTGTTGGTATGTTCTTGCCGACGAAGTCGGCGCGTATGGGCAACTCACGATGGCCGCGATCGATCAGGACGGCGAGTTGGATGGTATCAGGCCTGCCCAGGTCGATCAGGGCATCCAGAGCCGCCCTGATGCTGCGGCCTGTGTAAAAAACATCGTCAACCAGTATCACGTGCCGGTTGGTGATATCGAATGGTACGTAGGTCTGCTGTACTACATGCCTGAAGCTGAGCGAGGATACGTCGTCACGATAGAGCGTGATATCCAGCGAACCGACCGGTATATCCACCTGCTCCATGCCCTTGATGATGCGGGCCAGACGCTGTGCCAGGGGCACGCCGCGTGTCTTGATGCCTACGAAAGCGATGTTGGAGGCGCCCTTGTTGCGTTCGAGGATTTCGTGAGCTATGCGGACAAGGGCTCTTTCGATATCGGAGGAGTTAAGCAGTATTTTTTCTGACATAAAAAACCTCTCGCCTGTGCTGGCAAGAGGTCTGTTACAAGCCGATTTAAATTGCCTGATGTTATGATGAAGCTTACTTCACCATTCCCTTGCCAGCCTCGCTGGGCTGACTTAAAGGTTTATTTTTTATAATTGTATCACCGTAACAAGAATATAGCAATCCGCAGTGCAAGTTGGTTGCTGCCAGAAAAAGGGCGCGACTTGATAATAATCAGGATTAGGCTAAAATTGACATTTAAGAAATTAGAATAAAATACATTAAGTGATATATATTTCTGGAGGAAAAATTGAAGTTTGAAATCAAGTCAGGCGATATCTGCAAGTTCAAGTGTGATGCAATTGTAGTCAACCTGTTCGAAGGTGTACGCAAGCCTGGCGGGGCGACCGCTACGGTCGATAAGGCATTGGATGGCGCCATCAGCAGCATGATCAAAGCGGGCGAAATCAAGGGTAAGCAGGGCGAAGCGCACGTTATTCACAGCTTTGGCAAATTGCCGGCCAGAATGATCGTTGTGGCAGGACTGGGAAAAAAGAAAGACCTTACCCTGGATCGTGTACGCAATATGATGGGTGATATGTCCAGGGTGCTCAGGTCGCATAAATGCAAATCAGTCGCTACCATCTTGCATGGTGCCGGCGCTGGAGATATGCAGCCTGCAGATGTAGCTGAAGCTATCAGTGAAGGATTTCTGCTGGGTGCTTACCAGTTCAAGGTGCACTTTACGAAGAAAGAGGACGAGCATAATTTCAGCAGCCTGACCATTTTAGAACCCGATAGTAGCAAAGTTCTTGCCATAAAGAAAGGTTGTGAACGCGGCAGAGTCATTGCCGGGGCGACGATGTTGGCGCGTGATATGGTCAACCAGCCAGCCAACCACATGACGCCTACCCACATGGCGGCGGAAGCTGAAAAGATTGCATCGAAATACAATCTGGAACTGACTGTCTGGGATCGTGAGCATATGAAAAAGCAGGGTATGCTAGCCTTGCTTGGCGTGGCGCAGGGTACCAGGGAGGACCCAAAGTTTATTATTCTCAGCTACCGGGGGGATCCCTCCGCACGTGACACTATCGGCTTCATCGGCAAGGGAATTACGTTCGATTCGGGCGGAATTTCGCTAAAGGCGCAGGATTTTATGTCGGACATGAAGGGTGATATGGCGGGTGGGGCCGACGTTATCGCCGCTTTGGGCGCTATCGCAGAGCTCAAGCTCAAGATAAATGTGACAGCCATTGTGCCAGCCACGGAGAATCTTCCAGGAGGACGCGCCCTCAAACCAGGCGATGTGCTCAAAGCGTCCAATGGAAAAACGATCGAGGTGGTAAATACTGACGCCGAGGGCAGGCTGATACTCTCCGATGCTCTCTCATACGCAGTCAAGCAGGATATTTCACCACTGATAGACCTGGCTACGTTGACAGGAGCCTGCCATGTGGCGCTGGGAGATATGTATGCGGGAGTGTTTTCCAATAACCAGGCGCTGGCTGAAAGAGTGCTAAAGGCCGGCCAGGCTGCCGGGGAGAAATTATGGCAATTGCCGCTGCCGGAGGAATACAAGGAATTGAACAAAAGCGATATAGCGGATGTCAAGAACTCCGGTGGCAGGTATGGAGGGGCCATCACTGCTGCACTGTTCCTGCAGGAGTTTGTGGGAGATACACCCTGGGTACACATCGATATAGCAGGCCCTTTTATGGCGGAGAAAAATAAGGGTGTGATGGTTAAGGGTGCCACAGGCTTCGGCGTCAGGACGTTGATCAAACTGGCAATAGCTTTGAGTAAATAACGGAGGGAGATTATGAAAATCAGATGGTTGGGACATTCGTGTTTTCTAATCACATCGGAGCAAGGCACGAGGGTCATCACCGATCCTTTTACCGCAGGCAAGGGCATTGGTCTGGAATATAAAGAGGTTACGCTGCCAGCGGACATCGTCACTTCCAGCCATGGACATGCCGATCACAACAATACGGCGCCTATCAAAGGTTCGCCGGTAATACTCACAGATCCGACAGATAGTACTGTCAAAGATATTAAGATACATACCGTACGGACCTGGCATGATGAGAATGAAGGCAAGCAGAGGGGCCCCAATCTGGTATTCTGTTTCGAAGTAGACGGTGTAAAAGTGTGTCATATGGGAGACCTCGGCCACAAGTTGGGGAAAGCCCAGATTGATGAGATCGGCAAGGTTGACGTTGTATGTATGCCGGTGGGTGGCGTATTCACTCTCGATTGTGAGACCGCCATGCAGACTTGTGAAAGCCTCAGACCGTCCATCGTCATTCCCATGCATTATAAAACGGAATATTGTGGCTGGCTGAAATGGACGGCAGATGATTTTGTTAAAGGGCGCAGCAACTACCGAAAACTGGATACGGATGAGTTAGAGATAAAGGCAAGCAACCTGCCGAAGGCAATGGAGATCATCATCCTGAAATACCGCGGTTAAAAGCTCAGCCATCCTGTTTGGTTAGCTTGCCGTAGGCCAGGCGGGCGGCTTCGGCTTCGGCTGCTTTCTTGCTTTTCCCCGACCCTATGGACAGCAGTACATCGCCTACCGAGACGGATACGCAAAATAGCTTATCGTGATCCGGCCCGGTGGCTTCAAGGACTTCGTAATCAGGCAGGCATTTATATTCAGCCTGTGTCAATTCCTGCAGAATGGCCTTGTAGTTAACATCCATGCGCCCGGTTTTGATCGCTGATAGCTCTTGTTTGAAGTTGTCCAGGATAAAGGCACGTGCACAGTCAAGACCCAGGTCGAGGTAGATGGCGGTTATCAGGGCTTCGAATGTATCAGCCAGGTTATTGAGCCGCTTCCTGCCGCCCGTCAGTTCTTCGCCTTTACCCATCAGCATGTATGTGCCCAGCATGAAGAGAGTGGCCTTTTCAGCCAGCTTCTCCTGCCTGATCAGTGAGATTCTGATCTCGGTGAGCTTGCCCTCGGGCATGGAAGGTAGATCGGAATACAGCTTATCGGCTACGGTGAAATTGAGCAGCGAGTCACCCAGGAACTCCATGCGCTCATTGTCGCGCGCGCCGGCGGAAGGGTTCTCGTTTAGATATGATTTATGTGTGAGGGCTTGCTTGAGGATAGAGATGTCTTTGAAGCATATCCCTAATTTTTGCTGGAGATCTTCCAAATCGGACATATTTTATCCCTTAGCCTGAGCGGATTATTTGAACTCTTCCCTGGCCATGGCTGTAATAATAATGGAAGGCAGGCCAAAGACAGGGAATACGACGCAGGACGATATTGCACCGGCCAACGCCAGCATCCAGAGCCTCCTTTGCAGCGCATAGACACCGCCGATAATAGA
Source organism: Dehalococcoidia bacterium UBA6808 (assembly GCA_002452695.1). Lineage (GTDB taxonomy): Bacteria > Chloroflexota > Dehalococcoidia > GIF9 > UBA5629 > UBA6808. The sequence continues at coordinate 8,311 of DKFA01000031.1, read as the reverse complement.
GACTATACCGATGAAGACTACGATGAAAGGCACTGCGATAATACGGTTTATAATCACCTCTATGCGCTGTATGACGAAGGGGTCTAACTTGAGTATCTCATGCAGCGAGCGGAAGATCTGGCTGAGAATAACGATGTAGACGCCTCCTACCATACCGATGGCGCCTGATACTATATCAAGTATGCCTGCAGTGACGGGCTTCCAGGTCAGCTTGATGGTGGTCTGAACTTTATTAATCATTGTCCCGCCGGTTTCGAAATAGAATGAGATTATTGTAGCAGATTTGTCAATGCAGCATTCGGGGGAGCGACTTTACAGCTTCCATACAACTGGGGTACCATTTGACGCAATGCGGAGGTTTTACCATGTTAACTGATCGACCGGGCAGATTGCCGAAGGTCTTTATCTGCTGGATAGGCAGGAGAACCCTATGTATCTTGTCCGCGGGCAGAAAAATATGATGATCGGGGGCGGGATGACCTGGATTGTATCTGAACTGTAAGAGCAGTTGGCCGGACTGGGAATATGTCCTGGAGAAATAGATTATCTTGTCATCCAGCATGCACATTTTGATCATGTGGGGGCTCTCTGTCCCGTCGGCAGTATCGATAATCTGGCCCGGCCTTCACCGCAATACGACTATAATCTCTACAAACAATCTTTGCAGAAGCTGCTAAGCTATGATATCGGGATGTGTTGTTTCGATCATTATGCGGCTGTATTGGGCGCCGAAGCCAGGCAGGTATTGCTCAATGCAGTGCAGGTGTGCAGCGAGTTTGAAGGCCACCTTCTGGAGATGTACAGGGAGACAGGTGACCTGGAAAAGGTTGCCCGCTGGGTGTGTCATGAAACAATGAGTTGTATAAGGTTCACTTTCCAGACTGAAGATATTATGATGCCCGTATCCAGGGCGGTGGCCCGTAATATCCTCAAGGCCGCAGGCATGGTGGTGTAAAGAGAACAGGGTTTATGCTGGTATCTGCTTTGTCTGCTTGAAGTCTATGGCATTGCTAATATGGCGGCCCTTGCCGCGGCCTTTTTTTAAAATTCCCTGGTTGTTAAAATAGAGTTTATTGATTATCTCCGCCAGGCAGTTGGCGCAGATAATATCATCACAATCGATGGGTCCCCCGCATTCGGCGCATTTAGCATACATGGCCTCTAACTCCTCAGGACAAGAATCCAAGTCCTTATTTACTGTTACGATCTATTTTGGCATACCGTCCGGCGGGAGGGAATATCCAAATGGAGTAGACTTCGTGACCGGCATGGGTCTATTAAATGACCCACAGGGTAAATAAAAGGGGATACTTAATAAGTATCCCCTTTTTGTTGTCCAGAAGAATATTTAATTAGTCACCGGGTTTGCCAACTGCCCAGAGGGCCTTGATGGCAGCGATGACTGCTGCCGGGGCCATCAGGGTGGCCACGTAGCTGAGCATGTTGCCGAGGAAAGTGCCGACGCCCAGCATGGTGAGCGGCGCAAAGGCGTTGCCTGCTACGATCAAAGCGATGGTAGCCAGCAGGAAAAGCATGATTTCTTTGGCGGTGATGTTGAGTAAGCCGATTATGATACCGAAAACTACCAGGATGATAATGATGGTCTCATTCTTGGGAAGGAAGATGCCGCATATCACGGCGGCGACCAAACCCAGGATGAAACACCAGAATCCGATAAGCCCGAGCACTTTTGCTTTGTCCATTATTTAATTACCCCCCTCCTAATTGTATTGTCGACTAAAATTATACTACCACATTTTGTGTTGTCAAGAATACAAACTGCCGTATTATCCGCTTTGCAGGATTTGAGCAGGCAACCGGCCTGCCGCTCTGCTTGTTCAATATGATTAGCCGGGCATTTTAATTGGCAGTTCTACTGAGTTTTAGGCTTTTTGAATATATTTGAGAATAATAGCGCATACGAATAAAAAGGGAGTGAGGTGGCAAAGATATGAAAAATACTGATAAATTCATTTGGCCTGGATTCTGGGCAGCCGTTCTCATTTTTATTCTGACTGTACTGAGGATGTTTTTCAAGTCACCTGTGCAAGGTATGACGCTGGTAATGTGGGTCATACTATTTTTGTCCGGACTGGCACCAATGGTGCTGCCCATTCGCGCCGATAAGTATAAGAAGCTCAAGGTCTGGCTATCTATTTGTGGAGCGGCATTGGCGGCCATACCCTTATTATATTATTGCATAACCTGACCTGCAGTCTGCTGGTGCAGACGTCGCTTTACGGCATCATGACCTACGAAGGCAATAGTGATGAGCCAATTTTCTTCATCTTAGCGCTGGTAGTCTGCCTCTTAATGTATCTGGTTAGCGCCGTAGACAGCATCATCCTGCTGGTTAAGTCAGGGCGCAGCGCCAGGCAAGTCTGAAATCGCACGTGCGGTTGCTACAAGTAGCGCCTCTTTGCTATAATCTCGGCGCACTGGGGATTAGTCTAGCGGTAGGACAGCGGACTCTGGATCCGTGAGGCCAGGTTCGAATCCTGGATCCCCAGCCATTCTATTTCCACGTTCACATTTGTTCCACGTCCCATTATCTAACTGTGAAAACATAGCTGAATTTGGTGCGAATCTTGGGTGGTGGCTATAGATGCCACTTTGCCAAGAGAGGTTTCCTCTAGGTTATATTAGCTCTCATCTTATAACCATTCGCTAAACATCATATGATTGTCAATCTATACACTCACTGATATAATGATTCCATGGTTACTAGATATTCAGGGAATGGCCGATTTAATTAACATAGGTGAAACGAACATGAAATATACTATTATAATCGAAAAGGGCAATGAATCAGGTTACGTAGCATATGCACCTGCTCTGAAAGGTTGTGTTTCGCAGGGAATGACTAAAGCAGAAGCCACACGCAATATCAAGGAAGCTATAGAAGTCTATATTGAAGCACTTCTTGAAGATGGCCTTCCGGTACCAACGGAGGTTGGCAAAGATACAATAGAGCTTGAGGTTGCCGCGAAATGAGTAAACTACCTCGAGACCTTTCTGGTAAAGGTAGTTAAAGCACTGGGGAAAGTAGGTTTCTATTTCAAACGGCAAAAAGGGAGTCATATCATTTTAAGAAGAGATAGTCCCTTTGCTCAAGTCGTAGTTCCAGATCATAAAAGCGTTGACACGGGAACCTTAGCGAACATACTCGACGATGCTTGCATTTCATTCAACGAATTCATTGAACTTATCAAGTAGTCCTCGTTAACTGAATAATCAATTCGCGTTTTGAAAGCCTAGTTTGAATCCTGAGTTTAGCTCACTCGAGATAATCAGAAATATATATTGTGGATTTATGCCTCTGCCTGATATAATTTATAAGGTTTGGGTGACAATGGATCTGTTTTTCGGAGTAAGTCGCGCACTCTTAAAATCAAGTCAGAACGTAAAAAGTTCGATTTGAGTCTGAGTGCCCAGCCACTTTTTTGGCGCATTCGTCTAGGGGTTTAGGACGCTGCCCTCTCAAGGCAGAGATCACCGGTTCGAATCCGGTATGCGCTACCAAACATCTCAGCTTTTCGATATCAACCATCCAAACTAATATTGAATTTCAATGAAATAATCATCACATTTCATTGCATGGTGGTTTCCAGACAGACGATGTCCGGACAGTCGACAGAGAAGATGCAGTTAATGCCTGTTGATGTTCGTATTATGGCAATTCCTGTATTTTAAGCCAGCCTTAAAGCCGGCAACTTGTCAGATACGGTTTTCAGTACTATGATGGCAGGTAACGGTTTGAGTAACAGGGAGTATCAGAGTGGACATATTCCTCGCGCTGTTGCGTGATTTCGGCCTGACTTTCGTGCCGCTGTTCGTGGCCATGGATTCGCTCAGCACGGTGCCTATTGTACTGGCCATCACACAAGGCATGACGGACAGGGCACGCAGCACAGTGATACGGCATGCCCTGCTGACGGCACTGCTGCTGGGTCTGGCCTTTATTATCATCGGCAAAGGTGTTTTCCTGTTCATGGGGATAACTGTGAATGACTTCCTGGTGGCGGGAGGGCTGATCCTGTTCCTGCTGGGCGCCAAGGAGCTGGTGGTGGGTAAGATGTTCGAAGCCCAGGCATCGGATGGTGAGAATGTAATGGGCATCGTTCCGCTGGGGACGCCGCTGGTGGTTGGCCCGGCCGTGCTGACCACGCTGCTGATACTCAATGACCAGTACCATATCGCTATGGTGACTTTCTCTTTTGTAGTCAACCTGCTGCTGTCATGGCTGTTCTTCGCCCAGGCCAACAGGCTGGTCAGGATACTTGGCAAAGGCGGCGTGCTGGCGCTGTCCAAGATATTTGCGCTACTGCTGGCAGCCATCGCCGTAGCCATGATACATAGGGGTGTAATCGCAATGATCAATGGCTGAACGCCGGTGCTATAATTTGAGCAGAATTAACTGGAGGTAAGGACGTCATGTGGTTTTGCACTCATTGCAGACATCTTGAAATATCGGATACCAAGCCAGAGCGTTGTCCGATCTGCGGTGCGACGGGCGACAAGATAGTGCCCTGGGAAAATCCCAAGATCAAGGGAAGTAAAACCCTGCAAAATCTCAAGAAAGGCTTTGAGGCCGAGTCCAAGGCCAATATCCGCGACCTGGCCTTCGCCTTCAAGGCTGAGCAGGAAGGCTTTCCTGCTATGGCCGGGCTGTTTCGGGCTGTTGCCGAATCGGAAGCCGTTCATGCCTTCCACCACCTGCGCCTGCTAGGCGTGATCGCAGATACGCAGGAAAACCTGCAGGCGGCCTTCGAGCGTGAGAACTATGCTACAGAAGCCTACCCGCAGATGATTAATGAGGCCGAGGCAGAGGGCAACAAGTCGGTTTCCACAATATTCAGCTACCACAGGGATGTGGAGAAGGGGCATGCCAAACTGTACGAGAAGGCGCTGGACCGCATGATGGACCCCGGGGGCGTGGAATATTACGTTTGCAGCGTGTGCGGCTATGTAGCGGTGGGAATGGCGCCGGCTGAGTGCCCGATCTGCGGGGCCCTCAAAGATAAGTTCAGAAAGGTAGACTGATGTGCTCAGCGCAGCCTAGAGTACATCTGCTCCAGGTCTTCCATCCAGAGCGCAGCCTCGGCGTCGGACGGCATGCGCCAGTCGCCACGCGGTGAGAGGCTGACCGAACCGACCTTGGGCCCCTCGGGCATGCACGTGCGCTTGAACTGGTTGGCGAAGAAGCGTTTGATGAAGTTGAGCAGCCACCGGTGCAGGTCTTCCAGCGTGTATTTGCCTTCGAAGAGCTTACGTTTACGGGCTTCATTGGCCAGGAAGAGGATCTTGCCTGGCCTGGCGCCCAGACGGACAAAGGGGTAAAGGTAGAAGTCGGCCAGCTCCACAGGTCCAATGATGTCCTCGCTCATCTGGGCGATCTTGCCTTTGACCGGGCGCTTCAACTCGGGGGAGATCGGCGTATCCAGCACATCGTAGAGCACCTTCTGCGCGGGCGTTCCCGCCAGCTCCTCGTCAGCCACCCAACGGATGAGGTAGCGCACCAGCGTCTTGGGCACGGATACATTGACATGATAATGCGACATGTGATCGCCGGCGAAGGTGCACCAGCCCAGGGCGGTCTCGGTCAGGTCGCCCGTGCCCAAAAGGATGCCATTTAATTCATTGGCGCGGTTGAAGAGCAGCTCAGTGCGGTAGCGGGCCTGGATGTTTTCAAAGACGATGTCCTCGTCGCCATTGTGGCCGAGATCATGCATGTGGGCTTCACATGTTTTCGTGATATCGACGGTCCTGATATTAACATCAAGAGCTTTACATAAAGATACGGCATTGTTTTTGGTGCGGCTGGTGGTGCCGAAGCAGGGAAGAGTATGGGCGTATATATTGGTGCGGGGAAGGCCGAGGTAGTCCATGGTCTTGGCCGCTGCCAGCAGGGCCAGCGTGGAGTCGAGGCCGCCGGACACCCCTATCACGATGCGCTGAAGCTTAGAGCCGTTAAGCTTTTTCGCCAATGAGGCCACCTGCATGGAGAAGATATCGTGGCAGTGCTCGGCGCGCCTGGCAGGATCGCCCGGTACGAAAGGATGCGGGTCGATGTCACGGTGCAGGACGGCAGCAGAAGGCGATCCGCAATTGGCTTCAAAGACCCTGAAGGGTTTGATGTGCGACGGCGATTGCCGGAAGCTGTTGAGCTGAAGACGGTCGTGCGCCAGCCTGTCGATGTCGATGTCGGCGATGACAAGGGGCTGTTCCCTCTGCAACCGCGGAGATTCTTTAAGCAGCGTGCCGTTCTCGGCGATGAGCGTGTGCCCACCGAAGACGATGTCGTTTGAGGATTCACACGTGCCAGCCGATACGTAGCAAAGGGCGGCGGCGCAGCGCCCGGATTCCGAGATGGCCATGGTCCTGCGCCAGTCGGACTTGCCGAGAATGTCATTGCTGGCCGAGATATTGATGAGCACGGTAGCGCCGGCCAGAGCTTGGTATTCGTGCGGGGCCAGCGGTACCCACAGGTCCTCGCAGACCTCCACGCCGATGATGGCGGTGGGTAGACCCAGCAATGAGACCAGTATATTTGATCCGAAGGGGATGGATTTTCCATTGAGGTGGCAGGTATCGGAACAGGCATCCTCGGCCGAGGAGAACCACCTGTTCTCATAGAACTCCTTATAGGAAGGAATATAGGTCTTGGGCACAATGCCCAGTATTTGCCCTGAGCAGACCAGGGCGGCGCAGTTGAACAGCTTCTGGTCGACCGCCAGCGGCAGCCCTACGATAATCAGCATATTATGGGCAGAACTGGCTTCGACGATGTTTTGCAATCCCTGTTGAGCTTTGACCAGAAGCGCCTGCTGCTGCACGAGGTCCTGGATAGTGTAGCCTGTGATGCACATCTCGGGGAAAGCCAGCACCTGCACCCCGGCGGCGCCGGCCTTCTTAACCAGGTCGAGGAGGGCGTCAACGTTATAATCTACGTCCGCCACCCTGAGCTGCGGTACAGCGGCCGCTATCCTGGCAAATCCCAGGTCCCTGTTGAGGTTGATCGCCTGCGTCAATTTCATCTCCTCTCAATAGTGCAGTGCCCTTTAGCTTTGGTTATAATAAAACGTTGATAAAATAAAAGCAAAACCGTCTCAATATATTCTAAGGTTTTTTCGGAGAAATTTATATGGTTAAACTGGTATTGCTGCGACATGGCGAGAGCACATGGAACAAAGAGAACAGGTTTACGGGCTGGACTGACGTTGACCTGTCGGAAAAGGGCATCTATGAAGCCAGGCAGGCAGGGCGGGCGCTCAAAGAGAAAGGTTTTATCTTTGACCTGGCTTATACCTCTTACCTGAAGAGGGCTGTGCGCACACTGTGGCTGGTGCTGGACGAGATGGACCTTATGTGGATACCGGTCAGGAACTCCTGGAGGCTGAACGAAAGGCATTACGGTGCATTGCAGGGCTTGAACAAGGGGGAGACAGCTAAAAAATACGGCGAGGAGCAGGTGCTGATCTGGCGACGCAGCTATGATGTACCCCCTCCGCCGCTGGATAAAGTGGACGAGCGTTACCCTGGGCATGACCCGCGTTATCAAAAGTTGACCGATGCGCAATTACCGTTGACGGAAAGCCTTAAGGATACTTATAAAAGGTGCCTGCCCTACTGGCACAAGAGCATCGCCCCGGCATTGCTTTCCCGGAAAAAGGTAATCGTGGCCGCCCACGGTAACAGCCTGCGCGCGCTGGTAAAATACCTGGATAACGTGTCGGGAGAGGACATCGTGGGTCTGAACATACCGACTGGCATACCCCTGATCTACGAGCTGGATGACCGCCTTAACAAGATCAGGAGCTACTATCTGGCTGATGAAGCTGAGCTGGAGAAGGCGCGCAAAGCGGTGGCAGACCAGGGCAAAGCTATATGAGATTCAATTGATAACAGGTATACGGACGGGTTACCGGGAGGTTTCAAGGTATATCTTTTCGCCTTCCTTCAGCCCTGAGACGATTTCAGTCAGGGAGTTGGTCTGCAATCCGAGAGTAATGGGACGTTTTCCCATTTTCTGTGTGGATGGCTCGATCACCTGCACGAAGTAATTGCCTGGCAGTCCTTTTACGACCCTGGTCGGGACTGTCAATACGCCTGATTTCTGCTGTACGGTAATCTCTGCGGTGGCCGTCAGCCCGCCCCGCAAGTCGGTGTAATCCTCACTGGCATCGAGATAGATTTCCACGGGGAAGTTAACTACGCCCGACTGCAGGACGCCGAAAGGCGAGACAAAGGTTACGTGGCCTTTGAGCTTGCGTCCGGGCAGGGCGTCCGCCATGATCACCGCCTCCTGCCC